>JAABSU010000021.1 GCA_011390265.1 Spirulina sp. | reverse complement strand
ATGGGCATTGCAGCGGTTCCGCCTAGTCCGTCGGGGATTGAAATCCCCGCCTCAGAGCAAAAACCCGTTAAAACGGGTTCCGGAGTGGGCTTCAGCCCACTTGCGCTATGAGCCAAGAACTTTAGTTCTTGGCGGAGCGGGGTTTGGCAAACTCATCCCCAAAAATTTGAATATTGCCTGACCGGATTTCGGATCAGATTATTGCGAACAAATCCCCAGATCGGAAAAAACCAAGGGGAGGCTAGAATTGTTAAGGACTGTTAAGGCTGCACCCCCATGTCAGAACCCCTCAATCTTTCTGATTCCCTCCCTACCCTGGACGATCTGCCTACGGCAGGCTTGCGCCAACGTCGCGATTGGATTCGGATTCGGGGGGCGCGGCAGCATAATTTAAAAAATATTGACCTGGATTTGCCCCGTGATCGCCTGATTGTCTTTACCGGCGTGTCCGGCTCCGGGAAATCTTCCCTGGCCTTTGATACGATTTTTGCCGAAGGGCAACGGCGTTATGTGGAATCCCTCAGCGCCTATGCGCGGCAATTTTTGGGCCAGTTGGATAAACCGGATGTGGATGCCATTGAGGGGCTGAGTCCGGCCATTTCCATTGATCAAAAATCCACCTCCCATAACCCCCGCTCCACCGTCGGCACGGTGACGGAAATTTACGACTATTTGCGCCTCCTGTTTGGTCGGGCCGGTGCGCCCCATTGCCCCCATTGCGATCGCAGCATTGCCCCCCAAACCCTGGATGAGATGTGTGATCAGGTGATGGCCTTGAGCGATCGCACCCGTTTTCAAGTGCTCGCCCCCGTGGTGCGCGGGAAAAAGGGAACCCATAAAAAACTCCTGTCTAGTTTAGCCAGTGAGGGATTTGTACGGGTGCGAATTAATGGCGAAATTCGCGAATTGAGCGATGATATTGATCTGAAGAAAAACCACAGCCACCACATTGAAATTGTCGTGGATCGCCTGATCAAAAAAGAGGGATTACAGGAGCGCCTTGTTGATTCCCTCAGCACGGCGTTGAAACAGGCGGAAGGGACGGTAATTATTGCCACGGAAGATCAAGAATTGGTGTTTTCCGAGAACTTTGCTTGCCCCAATCATGGGGCAGTGATGGATGAACTTTCGCCCCGCTTATTTTCCTTCAATTCCCCCCATGGGGCCTGCCCCCATTGCCACGGCATTGGCAGTTTACGCACGTTTTCACCGGAATTGATTATTCCCGATCCCAGCCAACCCCTCTATAGTGCGATCGCCCCCTGGTCAGATAAAGAAAACGCCTACTATATTTCCCTCCTCCACAGCATTGGTGAAGCCCACGGCTTTGAACTGCAAACCCCCTGGCATCGCCTCACACCGGAACAGCAGCACACGCTGCTTTATGGGGCCAAAGAGCCGATCACGATGCAGGCTGATCCCTATCGGGGGGCGGGTTATCAGCGCAAATTCATCGGCATTCTTGCCATGTTGGATCGTAGCTATGCTGATACCAATTCCGAGGCCTATAAGCAAAAATTGGAGCAGTATATTGTCTTCCAAACCTGCGAAGTCTGCCAGGGTCAACGGCTCAAACCGGAGGCGATCGCTGTTCGTTTGGGACAATACCGAATCACCGATTTAACCACCGTCCCGATCCGCACTGCCCGCGATCGCCTCAATGCCCTTGACCTCACCCCCCGCCAGGCGGCCATTGGTACGTTGGCCTTGAGGGAGATCGGCGATCGCCTCCAGTTCCTCCTCGATGTGGGCCTCGACTACCTCACCCTCGACCGGGCCGCCATGACCCTATCGGGGGGAGAAGCTCAACGCATCCGCCTCGCCACCCAAATCGGATCGGGCCTAACCGGCGTGCTCTATGTCCTTGATGAACCCAGCATCGGCCTCCACCAACGGGACAACGATCGCCTCCTGGCCACATTGAAAAAGCTGCGGGATCTGGGCAATACCCTCATTGTCGTTGAACACGACGAAGACACGATCCGCGCCGCCGATCACATCGTTGATATCGGCCCCAAAGCCGGAGTCCATGGGGGGGAAATTGTCTGTGCCGGAGATTTGCAAACCCTGCTCACCAGCGCCGATTCCATCACCGGGGCCTACCTTTCCGGTCGCCAACGCATCGAAACCCCCCCAGAGCGGCGCAAAGGCAACGGCCGCCGCCTCATCCTCCAAGATTGCCACCACAACAACCTCCAACATTTTGATCTGGAGATTCCCCTGGGTAAATTGGTGGCTGTTACCGGCGTATCGGGGTCGGGAAAATCAACCCTAGTGAACGAACTCCTTTACCCCGCCCTCCAGCACCATTTCACGAAAAAAACCCCTTTCCCCGCCCATTTGGGGGATTTAGAAGGGTTAAACGCCGTCGATAAGGTGATCGTCATTGATCAATCCCCCATCGGCCGCACCCCCCGCTCCAACCCCGCCACCTATACCGGCATCTTCGACTCGATCCGCGCCATCTTCGCCGAAACCATCGAAGCCAAAGCGCGGGGCTATAAGCCGGGGCAATTTTCCTTCAATGTCAAGGGGGGGCGGTGCGAGGCCTGTGGGGGCCAGGGGGTGAATGTGATTGAGATGAATTTTTTGCCCGATGTCTATGTGCAGTGCGATGTGTGCAAAGGGGCGCGGTATAACCGGGAAACGTTGCAGGTGAAGTATAAGGGCTATTCCATTGCCGATGTGTTGGCGATGACAGTGGAGGAGGCCTTAGGAGCATTTGAGAAGATTCCCAAGGCGGCAACGCGGTTACAAACGTTGATGGATGTGGGTTTGGGTTATGTGCAGTTGGGGCAACCGGCCCCCACGTTATCGGGGGGGGAGGCGCAGCGGGTGAAGTTGGCCTCGGAGCTTTCCCGGCGGGCAACGGGGAAAACCCTCTATCTGATTGATGAACCGACGACGGGGCTATCGTTCTACGATGTTCACCATTTGCTGAATGTGTTACAGCGGTTGGTGGATAAGGGCAATTCGGTGTTAGTGATTGAGCACAATTTAGATGTGATTCGTTGTGCGGATTGGTTAATTGATTTGGGGCCGGAGGGGGGCGATCGCGGCGGTCACATTGTCGCCCAAGGTACACCGGAAACCTTGGCCCAGCATGGCGATTCCTACACGGGCCAATACCTGCGCCGCATCCTGCCATAGGATGAGCCTTAGAGAGAGGGGGCAGATCCCCGCCCTAGGGAGCATTGCGGAGAGGGTGTGGGGGGGGCTGCTGCATTTTGCAGTGATGCAGAGAAAAATTCATCAAAACAAGTCAGTAGCTTTACGGAAAATTTATATAAAAATTAACACTGAATCGGAATAATGGACTCAGTAAGAACCTTGGGGTGCATCTAACGGGCCAACGGCTTTAGGAAAAAACCATTGACTCGACCTAGATCCTTAGTGATCAACCCCTTGCTCTTTCCCCTAAATTTTCCATGAAGTTCATAGCTCTGTCCTCTTGCCTGATGACCATGACCCTCCTCAGCCTTGGTGCTGTGGGGGCGATCGCCTCCGAAAACCCGACCCCAGTTCAGCCGAGGGTAGGGGTTGGCTACAATAGCGGCTCCGGAGGGCACGACGGATTTAGCCATCTTGATGCCTTTTATCCCCTCCTGCAAACCCCAGGCCATCATCTTCTTTATACCTACGGGCAAGTACGCATGGATGGGCAAAATCCCCTAGGAACCAATCTCATCCTGGGCTATCGCATCGCCAACCCCCAAGCCCGCCGCGTCTGGGGTGCTTATCTGGGCTATGACCAACAGAGCACCGGCGTGAATACGTTCCAACAATTGGGCTTGGGGTTAGAAAGTTTGGGGGATTGGGATTTTCGCATTAATGGTTATCTGCCCTTGGGCCAAACCCGCCAATTAGCCTTCGATACCGGACTACAGATCACCGACCATTACTTTCGCAACCATGATCTGAACTTGGTGCTGCAACAACAACAAATCTATGAAGCCGCTGCCCAAGGCGTAGATTTTGAGGTGGGGACGCGGTTGTTGAATCTGGGGACTGGGGAATTGCGGGGCTATGGTGGCCTCTATTACTACAAACCGACGGGGAGCGAGGGGAGTCTGGGCTATCGCCTGCGGTTAACGGCCAACCCCTTACAGGGCTTGAATGTCGGCCTCAACTTCCAAAACGATCGCCTCTTTGGGAACCATTTATCTTTCCAAATCGGGGCCCATTGGGGCGGGGCTAAACCGGCCAACGATCGCGATCGCCTTCTGGCCCGCCTCGAACAAGCCCCCCAACGTACCCAGACGATCGCCGTTGAGCAACAAACCACCATCTCCTTCCAGGAAACCATCGCCGCCACTAACCCCGAAACCGGGCAACCCTGGTATTTTCTCCACGTTCACCCCAATGGGGGCCAAGATGGCCGCTTTGAAAGTCCCTTTGCCACGGTAGAGGAGGCGATCGCCGTCGCCCCTGCCAACAAGAACACGATTGTTTATGTGCAGAACGTCCGCCAACCCGCCACCACAGCGGTAAACGTTCCCGAAAATGTCCGCCTCTGGTCAACGGGGCCTATTCAACGCATCGATACCCGCGAATTGGGCAGCATCATTCTCCCCTTATCCCAAAGTGGCATCTTTCCCCAAATCCATGCCACCGTTAACATGAACAGCGGCGCTCATTTGGCGGGATTTGCGATCGCCCCCGCCAGTGGCCAAACCGGCGTTTTTGGCGAAAATGTCCAGAATTTAATCGTGCGCGATAATCGGATCACCACGGATCAAGCCCACGGGGTCACGGCCTTAGGCGTGCGTCATTCTATCTTCCACGACAATCGCATTACCACCCAGGGCGATCAATCCCATGGGGTCTTGGGCCAGAACACCCAAAACGTCACCCTTCGCCAGAATCAAATCACCACCAGCGGCAATCAGGCCGATGGCGTGGCAGCCGTCGCAGCGCGGGATCTCACCTTAGAACAGAACCGGATCACCACCAGCGGTAATCAGGCCGATGGCGTGAGCTTGGAAAATGTGACGGGGACAATGGCGATCGCCGCCAACCAGATCACCACCAGCGGCAACGCAGCCCACGGCATTCGCCTCCAACAAACCGAAGCCCAACTCACCGCCGCCACCCTCACCGGCAACCAGATCACCACCAGCGGCAATAGCTCCCATGGTTTCTACACCCGTACCCGCAATGCCCAAAGCCGCATTGACAATATCACCCTCACCGATAACCGCCTCCTCACCCAAGGGGAAAGAAGCCATGGCCTCTTTGCCTTTATTGATACCAGCAGCGTCCTCCGTGATTTAACCATTCACCGCAGCACCGCCACCACCCACGCCGATCAATCCCACGGCATTTTTGCCTTTGCTAAAGCAGGCGCAAGGATTGAAAACGTTACCATTCAGGAAACCACCGCCAGCACCCAAGGGAATCAGGCCAATGGCATTTTGGTTTTTGCCAATGAGGTCGGCAGCCGCCTCGATCGCGTCACCCTGAGCCACAATCAAGTCTCCACGGCTGGGATCAATGCCGCTGGGGTGTTGACCTTTGCGACGCGAGGGGGGCATCTGGAGCAAAGTCACGTAACGGCCAACCAAATCACCACCACCGGCAATGGCTCCGTTGCTCTGCTCACCTTTGCCTCCAATGACAGCAGCCTCGGAAATACCACCATCGCCAACAACCAGATTCAAACCAGCGGCATCAATGCCAATGGCATCCTCGCCTTTGCAACGGTAGGCAGTAGCTTAAACAGTGCAACGATTAGCGGCAATACCGTTACGACGTTGGGCCAAGGGGGAGGGGCGGTGAATGGACTCTATGGTAGTTATGGGTTGGATCGTTCCGGTGGCATTCTGGCCTTTACCTCCAATGGCTCCACGGTTAATCGGGCGACGGTGACGGGGAACCAAGTGAGCACCCAGGGGACGCTTTCCAATGGCATTGCCGTGTTTGCCTCTCGTCAAGGGGTTCATGATCCTTCCACGCTGCGGGAAGCTACGGTACAAAATAATCGTGTCAGCACTCAAGAGCGGGAATCCCACGGCATTTTAGCGTTTGCTTCCCATGGCTCAACGTTGACGGCGGCGACGCTTTCAGGCAACACCAGCACCACCACGGGCGATCACGCCTATGGCTTGTTTAGTTTCGCGGCCAATAGCCAGAATTTTGGCCGTTTAGTCTTGAGCGAAAACCTGGCCCAAACCAGCGGCGTGGATGCCCATGGCACTATGGTTGCTGCGAATAATAATGGCCAGATTGCCGCCGTGGAGATGCTCAATAATCGCAACCATACCACGGGACAAAATGGGGATGGGATCAGGATCGAGGCCAATATCAATGGCAGTATTCTCCCGATGGTAACGGTAGAGAACAATACCACTACGACCCAAGGCATAGATGCTGATGGGATCACGATGACGGTGCAAAATCACGCCACGCTCACGACGGCAGCGCTATCGGGCAATACGGTGACAACCCAGGGGTTTGGGGGGAAGGCGATCGCCCTCAACCTCAATAACCATGCCAACCTGACGAGTTGGCGGGCAAGCCATAACCACATCACCACGGGGGGAGATCGCGCCCCTGGCATCGTCGTTTCTAGTGTTGGCAGCAACCTCGACGGGGTGGCGATCGCCCATAATCACGTCAACACCAGCGGCTTAGGGGGGGTGGGCATGGAGATCACCGCCATTGGGGGGAGGTTTAACCGTGCGGTGGTGGAACGAAATCAAGTCACCACCACGGGGGCTAATTTTGACGATGGGACGGTGGATGTGGGGTCGATGGGGATTAATTTTTCGGCGCTGAATCGTACACATTTTGGGGAGGCGATCGCCATCAACAACCACATCATCACCCACAGCACCAAAGCCCATGGCCTGCAATTTTTAGCAGCCAATGGGGCGATCGACAACGCCGCCATCACAAATAACACAATCCGAACCCATGGCGAGGAAGCCCACGGAACTTTCGTGCTCGCCACCCAAGCCAATGGCCGGATCAACACCACCAACATTACCGACAACACCATCAACACCCACAACGAAAAGGCCAACGGCATTTTTGCCCTCGCCACCCATGAAGGAACCCTTGCCGCCCTCAACCTCGACCAAAATCACATCACCACCCATGGAACCGCCGCCAATGGCATTTTCACCCTCGCCGCCCAAGATGGCATGATCACCACTGCCACCGCCAGCAGCAATAACATCCGCACCTTGGCAACCCTGAGCAATGGCATCCTCTTCCAAGCCTCCAATGATGGCCAGATTCGCAATGCCCAATTATTGAACAATATCGTTCCCCAAGCCGGGTTACACAGTTTCCACATTCAAACCAGTATCAGTCCTGATGAAAAAAGCAAAATTAACCCTAATATCTGCGTTGCCACCTTCACCGGCAACCACAGCCCCAACCCTAGCGCAACAGACCTGCGCATCACCTACTTAGAGGGAATAATCAGTTTTGTCAACTTTGCCAATGTTGCCAACAATAACCAGGACTTCACAAATATCCTTGCCCATAATGGAACACGACCAGGGGTGTTTAATGCTACAGCGGCGAGTTGTCCTTAAACTTCTTGCACCAACAACGCCACCGCATAAGCAGCGATGCCTTTTTCCTGCCCCACCGCATCGAGCTTTTCATTCGTGGTGGCTTTGATGCTGACTTGATCAATATCTAGGTTTAACACCGTTGAAAGGCGATCGCGCATCGCGATTAAATGGGGCTTGAGTTTGGGGCGTTCGGCAATAACCACCGCGTCAATGTTGCCGATTTGCCAGCCCCGTTGTTGAATTTCCTGATCAACTTGCGCCAATAGTTTTAAACTGTCGGCCCCCGCCCATTGGGGATCCGTGGGGGGGAAAAAATGGCCAATATCCCCCAGAGCCAAAGCCCCCAACAGCGCATCCATAATTGCATGGGTGAGCACATCCGCATCACTGTGACCCACCAAACCGAGGGGATGATCCAACTTCACCCCCCCCAGGATCAGGGCGCGATCGCGCCCCAATTGGTGGATATCATAACCGTTGCCAATCCGGATCTTCATTATTCAGCCAGGGCAGGGTTAACGTTAGCCAGGGTAGCCCCAGGAGCCGCCTGCGCTCGCAGGGGGGCCACTTGTTCGTAGGCTTGGATCATTGCGCCATTAATCGCCGTCGTGCTCGTGTCATACATCCCCGTTGCCAACTTGGGATAACAACCAATGGCGACAATTAAGGCCAGGAAACTAGCGGCGATCATCACTTCCCGGGGGCGGGTGTCGCCAAAACCGGCCTCACCGGGCAGGACGCAATCCGTACCGAAGCAGACTGCTGCTTGGTTTTCCGTGAAGTCCCGGCGTAGTTCCGGGTCGGTGATGTCGCAGGCGGGGATTTCTTTGGAGCCGTAGAAGGAGCCGTAAAACACCTGCCGCACCATTGAAAGTAGATAAATGGGGGTGAGAATCACACCGACGGCCGCCAGAAAGACGATCGCCACCCGAAAAGGCAAACTATAAAAATCGCTCGTGGCAATCCCTAAAAATACCGCCAATTCACTGACAAAACCGCTCATCCCCGGCAGGGCAACAGAAGCCATCGCTCCGGCGGTATAGAGGGCAAACACCTTGGGCATAAACAGGCCAATGCCCCCCATGTCGTCCATGGTCATCGTATGGGTGCGATCGTAGGTAACGCCGGTCAGGAAGAACAGCACCGAGGCGATTAACCCGTGGGAAATCATTTGTAGCATTGCGCCGCTCATCCCTAAATCACTAAAGGAAGCCAAACCGATCAGCACAAACCCCATGTGAGACACGGAGGAATAGGCTAAACGCCGCTTCATATTGGTTTGGGCGAAGGAGTTGAGCGCCCCATAGATGATATTCACCACCCCTAACGTCACCAGTACCGGCGCAAAATAGACATGGGCATCGGGCAACAGACCCATGTTGAAACGGATTAAGCCATAGGCTCCCATTTTTAACAGCACTCCCGCCAGGATCATCGAAACGGGGGCGGAGGCTTCGCCGTGGGCATCGGGGAGCCAGGTATGGAAGGGGAAGGCCGCCAGTTTTACCCCAAAGGCGAAGAGTAAACCGGCGTAGAGGGGTAATTCTAAGGCGAGGGGAATATCTTTTAAGCCTAGGGTCGCTAAATCGAAGCTAATCGGGCCGCCACCGTAGAGGGCGAGGGCGAGGCCGGTAATGAGGATGAAGATGGAGGCGATCGCCGTATAGAGCAAAAACTTCATCGCTGCATACTGCCGTTTGGGGCCGCCCCAAATACACACCAACAAATAGACGGGAACCAGTTCTAATTCCCAAAGGACAAAGAAGAGGATCAAATCTTGGGCAATGAATACGCCTACCTGGGCCGCATAAAGCACCAACATTAAGAAGTAGAAGAGGCGCGGTTTACGATCCACCTGCCAGGCTGAGAGTAGTGAAAGCGTCGTCACAAAGCCCGCCAGCAGGACTAAGGGAACGGAAATACCATCGACGGAAACGGTCCAGCTAATCCCGAGGGTGGGCAGCCAGTCAAAGGTTTCCACCAGTTGAAACCCGGCTTGGGCGGGGTCGTAATGTTGCCAAAACACTTGGCACATCAAGACAAAATCAATCAAACCAACGGCGAGGGCATACCAGCGTAGCGTTTTACCGTCTTTGTCCGGGATCAAGGGGACAGCCAAGGCGGCGACGAGGGGGAGGGCGAAAATGGTGGTTAACCACGGAAATGAGTCAATCATCTTATCAGGTGAGGCCGTGAGGTTAGGGGAGGAAAATCATCGTTTTTTGACTTCTCCCTATTGTGCGCCTTTGTAACACTTTCTTAACAAAGCATTGATGATTTTTTTTTATCAATGGCCTCAAGGAGAGCTATGGTGCTAGGGTTCCCGACCACAACAGGGTTGGGCCGCCCCCTTGGGGCTGGGTCAGCAGGTAATATTCCTGATTGCGGGGGTTGATAAATAGATGACGGCCCACCCAGAGGGTTGCTTCCTGGGAGGGGATTTGCCAAGTTTGGCTCAGGGTGAGGGTAGGGCTGTCGATTTGGAGGAGTTTTTGGAGGGGGACACCATCAAGGGCGAAAATTTGCCCTTGATTGCTGGCAAAGGCCAACCGATCGGCGCTAGCGAACCGATCGCCCGCTGGGGCCGTCACATTTTCCAAGGGCAACCGCTGGGTTTGTAGGGTTTGGGATCCTCGGAATGAGGGCAGGGAAAAACGATAACCCTGATTGGTGATGGCCTGCTGACCATCGGGGGAGATCCAGAGGCGATCGCCTAAATTTTGACCCTCAGGGGCTTGCCATTCCCCCACCGCAACAGTATCCGCCCCATTGAGATCAACCACTTGAATCAATGTTCCTTGCTGGGCCAGGGCTAAGAGGGTGCGGCCGTTGGGGTGAAGCGTCAGCATGCTCCGCATCAAATTTGGGACATTCCTTTGCACAGTGCTGGCCCCAGTGGCCATATTGATGGCAAACAGGTGGTCATCATCGGCCCCGGAATGGTAGATCCAACCGTTGGCGGTGATCACCACCGTGGCGATCGCCGTTGGCGTATCAATCACCCGCTCCACCTGATTCCGTTGCAAATTCACCACCGTAATCCGCTGCTCATGAACCACCGCTGCCCGTTGTCCTGCGGAATCCACAACCACCTGGCGGGGCACATCCCCCAAGGGAATCCCCTGCAACCGTTGGGAAAGCAGGCTGTAAACGTAAAGTTGGTTAGGGTTGGCGGCCACCATCACGAGGCGGTTGAGGTTGGCATTGTAGGCAGCGGCAGTCACAGCAACATTCAAGGCAGTTGTTTGGCCGATCAGGGGGGGAAGGGGTTGATCGCCATCCTCTTGGGGGGAGACCGCCGGGGAGATCGTCGTGGGTTGGAGGCTAGCCGCATCTAGGGCCATCTGTCGCACCAAATGCTGAACAACCCCGGCAAAAATAGCGATGATTAACCCGGCAATCAGGGCGATCGCCACCACAGGATGCACCCGCTGACGATTCAACTGCTGAATGGGCCGCAGTACCGTCGCCCGCCGCGAACCCAAAGCGGTGAGGTCTGCCAACACCGCCGCCGCATCGGGATAACGCTGGCGGAAATCGTAGCGCACCATCCGATCAATCACCTCCCGCAGCAGCGGATTGAGATTTTTTTGACCAATGCGATCGTGCCAAATCACCTCCCCCGTCTTGGGGTCTTCCGGGAGATGTTCCGGCTCAATCCCGGTTAGAGCCTGAATCGCAATCATCCCCAAGGCATAGAGATCACTACTAAACCGAGGTTTGCCCTGGGTTTGCTCACTGGGGGCATAGCCCGGCGTGCCGATCGCCACCGTCACCTTCGTTTTATCCGGCTTCATCCCCGGTTCCCCGATCTGCTTCACCGCCCCAAAATCAATCAACACCAATTCCCCTGTGGTGCGGCGGCGGATATTGGCGGGCTTTAAATCTCGATGGATGACATTCTGGCTATGGACAAACTCAAGAATCGCCAACACCTCCTGCAACAGCCGGATCACCTTCACTTCACTCCAGGTTTTGCCGGCGGTTAACTCCGCTTCAATATCTGCCCCTTCGATATATTCCTGCACCAGGTAAAACTCATCATTTTCTTCAAAGTAGGCTAACAGGTGGGGAATTTGGGGATGTTCCCCCAGTTTGCTCAACACTTCCGCTTCACTGAAAAAGAGGCGGCGGGCCAGTTTCAGGGTTTGAGGGGTGGCGCGGTAGGGGCGCAACTGTTTGACGACACATTGAGGTTGGCCGGGAAACTGTTCATCAGTGGCGAGGAAGGTTTGGCCAAAGCCACCATCCCCCAGTTGGCGAAGAATCCGGTAGCGTTGGGCGAGTAAGCCGAAGGTGGGGCGAGGACTATCGATGGGGATAGGCTGGGGTTGGGCGTTGGCATTGGGTTGGGAAATAACTGTCGGGTGGGGTTGGGAATTGGGTTGAGAAATCACCGTGGGGGAATGGGGCGGTTCGTCGCCGGGGGTGGCCATGGTGACGGCAGTGCCTCGGAGCCATTGCAGGGCTTCGGTGGCGGTGGCGTAGCGACGGTTTAATAACCCTTGGAGGACGGTACAGAGGCGCTCCGCGACGGCGCACCCATCGCCACAATCTCCCGGCCAATCCTGATCAGGGGCGGCCTCAGCCCCCATCAGCAACTGCACGCCAATCACCCCCATGGCATAGAGGTCAAAATGCACCGTCGGCTTGGCCTGCCAATGGGCGGGACGGTAGGGGGGTTGCCCGAGGGGACGGCGGAGGCCAACTTGCCCTTGGCCGTTGAGTTGCAACAAACTAATTTGCGTACAGCCACCAAATTCACAGAGCATCCACTGCTGATCCGTCCAGAGCCAACTTTCCAAGCTCAAGTTGCGATGCATCATCCCCTGATCATGGACAAACCCGAGGATCTGGAGGGTTTGCTGAAGGATTTGGATGGTTTCTCCCTCACTTTTGGGGCCGTCGCTGAGTTGGGAGGCGAGCGATCGCCCCTTGATCCAATCCTGCACCAGATAATATTTACCCTCTAGCTCAAAGGCCCCTTGGAGCGTGGGGATTTGGGGATGTTCCCCCAGAATGGTGAGGCGTTTCACTTCTTTGACGAAAATTTGCCGCGCCACTTTCAACAATGCCGGATGGCTGGCATTGAGGCTGAATTCCTGAAGATAACAGCAGGGATTGCCCGGCCGCTGAAGGTCTTCGGCTAAATAACCTTGACTCAATTCTCCGGTGGTGAAGGTGCGGGTAATCCCATAACGATCCTTTAAAAGGGGAGTAGCCATCACACGGCTCCGCGAATAGTCCAAGGAGCATCAACCCCCAACCTCCATTAAAACGCATTCTTCACCAGTCCCCCAACTGGCACAGGTTGTCCTGTGCCAGATCAGAAACCGCGCCAAATCCAGCAACTGAGGCGATCGCCCCCCGTCATAACGAAAAGAAAGAGCTAGGATTTTTTTGCGAGGATTTGACCATGATGCGCGCCGCTGTACTCCCCACTGCCCTATTGGCGATCGTTGCCCCCGCTGCGGCCGCCAACCCCGTGCAAACCGTTGCCGTGGAAGCCGCTCCGGAATTTAACCGCCAACCGGAGTTTTCCCCCCGTGCTGCCCGCCCTGGGGAACCCCTCCCCCAGGATTTAGCCGTCATGGCCACGGATGTGGAGATTACCGGCGCAAATCCAGAACTGATCCAAATCGCCCGCCGCACCATCGCCACGGAGCCGGGCCACGCCACCAGCGCCAGCCAACTCAACGCCGATCTCGCCGCCCTCAAGCAAACCCAACTCTTCCAAGATGTCCAGGTGAGCGCCATCCCCAATGATCAAGGCTGGAATGTACAATATGCCCTTCAACCGGTGACGATTCAACGGGTACAGTTAAACAACGCTCAAGTTTTGAGCAATGAGGTTGCCGCCTCCCTATTCACGCCCCAAATGGGCCAAACCGTCCAACCCAGCAGCATCAACCAAGGCATTGCCAATGTGAACCAATGGTATCAAGACCAGGGCTATGTGTTGGCGAAGGTGCAGGATGTGCGGGCGCAGCAGGATGGCAGTTTGAATGTGATTGTGGCTGAGGGCGTGGTGGGTTCGGTGCAAACCCAGTTTGTCGATAAAGAAGGCAATCTTACTGACGGCCGCACCCGTGAGGATTTCGTTCTCGATCAACTCAACCTCAAACCGGGGGATGTGTTTCAAGTCGCCACTGCTCAACAGGATTTACGGGAACTCTATCGTTTAGGTTTGTTTGAGCAAGCTGGCATCGCCCTACGCGATCGCGGTGACAACACCGTGGATGTGATCTATGAACTTCGGGAAGTATCAGCACGGGGCGTGAATGTAGGGGGCGGTTATAGCCGCGATTCCGGCGTGTTTGGCTCTGTGAGCTATAACGATCGCAATGTCGGCGGCATTGGCCAAAATCTAGGACTGAATATCCAAGTGGGGACGCGGGACACACAATTTAACACCGAATTTAGCCGCGCCTACCGTGCTAGCACCCCCAATCAACTGGGCTATAGCATTAATGCGTTCCGCAATCGGGGTGTTTCCGGCAGTTTTGATAATGAAGTGCGCTTAGAGGGGGGCGATCGCCCCCACGAAGGCCAATTTGGCGGCGGTGTCGCCCTCAGTGGAGCCATCGATGATTGGGATACATCCGTGGGCGTAAATGTCCGCCGTGTCAGTATCCGCGATGGGGAGGGCAATCTTGCCCCTGTGGATCAGTTTGGCAATGCCCTCTCTACCAGTCAATCAGGCATTGATGACCTTTACACAGTCCGGGCCCAAGTCCGCAATGATCAACGAAACAACCCCCTCAATCCCACCGCTGGCTCTGTGGTTTCCCTCTCTACGGAACAATCGATCCCCGTGGGCAGTGGCAATATCCTGATGAATCGACTCAACGCCAGTTATTCCACCTATCAAGCGACACAAATCTTTGGCGGCCCCCGGCCGGAGGTCTTAGCCTTCAATGTCCAAGGCGGCACCACCATTGGCGATCTACCACCGCACCAAGTCTTTTTGTTGGGTGGCGATAATGCGGTGCGGGGCTTTGGCCCTGGGGAAGTGGGGGCGGGTCGTAGCTTTATCCAGGCTTCCGCAGAATACCGCGTGCCGTTGTTCAATTCTCCCGTCACGGGGGTAGCATTTGCCGATTTTGCCAGTGATTTAGGCTCCACTCCCCACCGCATCGGGGCCGAGGGTGAGGCCGAAAAAACCAAAATTGGTACTGGCTTTGGCTACGGGGCGGGCCTACGGTTAGATTCCCCGTTGGGGATTTTGCGGGCGGATTTCGGCATCACCAACACCGGCGATAGTCGCGTCCAGTTCGGCATCGGCCACCGTTTCTAATCCCATCCCTGTAGGGGCGAAATTTGTAGGGGCGAAAAATTTTTCGCCCTGTTGGTTTACCGAAAGAGGCGGGGGTAGATGGTGCGCCAGGCGAGGAGGGTGGAGGCGATCGCCCATCCCAACAACCACAACAATGCCCAAGGCCAATGATCCGGCAATCCCAACGGCCACCGCAACAGATCCGCCAACGCTGCTAAGGGTAAAGCACTGGCCACCTCAAACAGGGGTGAAGGCAGTGTGTCGCGGGGGAAATAGGTACCGCAGAGGGTGAACATGGGCACAATTAGCAAAAATAAGGGCACGTTAATTTGATCAATGGTGCGCACCAGGCCGGCGGTGAGCAGGCCCGCTGCCCCAAAGGTGACGCTTCCCAGCAGCAGTAAGGGAATTGATAGCACCACCGTTCCCACGGACATTAAGCCCCAGAACACCGCTAGTATCCCCGTTGCGAGGGCGGCGATCATGCCCTTGGTGGCGGCCCAGAGCAGTTCGCCGGTAAAGACTTCGCTGAAGGTGAGGGGGGTGGTGAGGATAGCGTGCCAGGTTTTTTGATAGTCTAAGCGCAGATAGCTGGCATAGGCTCCTTCGCTGTAGGACTGAAACAGCACACCGATCGCCATCATCCCCGGTGCGAGGAAGCGCAGATAATCCACGCTTGCGCCGTTGTACATGACATCTCCCACTAAGGGGGTTAAGCCATAGCCAAAGGCGACGAGATAAATTAACGGCTCCGATAGGGGGGGCAAACTATTGACGAGCCAGGTAGCTTGATAGACGCGGGCATTGCGTCGCCAAGCCGCATACACGCCCCAAGGCGTGATCGGGGCTTGGGCGTGGTTTCCGGAGGTGGGGGTAGAGACAGCAAGATCAGTTTTCATCAAGAGTATGGCCGGTGAGGCGTAGAAAGACATCTTCCAGGTTGGCGCGGCGACGGCTGAGGCCGACGGGATGGCGATGGCTCAAATAGTCCCAAAGTTCATCGCCCCCTTGGGGGGGAACGGCGATCAGGTAATGAACACCCACGGGTCGCCCCCAGGTTTGAAACTGGGTCAGCAGGGGTTGCAGTTGATCCTCTTTGAGGCCATCCACTTCGATCACCTCTACGCCAATGGTGCTGTGGATCAAGTCTAAGGGCGTGCCGCTGTTGATCACCTGGCCGTTTTGCAAGAGGAGGAGGCGATCGCACAATCGTTGCGCTTCATCCATGTAGTGGGTCGTGAGCAACACCCCACAACCGGCCTGTTTGAGTTCTGTCACCAACCGCCAAAAATCTTGGCGGGCATCGGGATCGAGGCCCGTGGTGGGTTCATCCAAAAAGACGAGGCGGGGCTGGTTAATCAAGGCCCGGGCCAAGACCAAGCGGCGTTTTAATCCCCCGGAGAGTTGATCAACACGGTGCTTGTGGTAATCCTCTAAACCGACTTGGGCCAGGAGTTCACTGGCGCGGTTTTGGGCGGCCCGGCCGGTGATGCCGTAGAAGCTGGCGAAATAACGGAGGTTATCAAAAACGGAAAAATCCGGGTCGAGGTTGTCCTCTTGGGTGACCACTCCCATGATTTGGCGAGCGCGGCGGCCTTGGGTTTGGACGTTAAACCCGTCCACCATCACCCGCCCCCGACTGGGAATTACCGCCCCGTAGAGCATTCCAACCGTGGTGGTTTTCCCGGCTCCATTGGCCCCGAGGAAACCCAGCACTTCCCCAGCGGCAAGGCTAAAGCTCACCCCCTGAACGACGGGGCGATCGCCATAGGTTTTCCAAAGATCATCGGCCTCTAAAACCATAAAACTACATCGGTAAGGGTGGAAATCATCGCGTAATACAAATCATACTACACAATAATTTCCCCACCGACCACCCTCAACCCCGAAGCTCCCCTTTAGAAGCGCCGTTGTTGCTTGAGGTGTTCTAATTCTTGGCGCACCTTATCGGGATCGAGCCAACCATAGCCCGCCTGCCCCAGTTCCCGAAGCAAGCCCTGAAAATCCGCTTCTGTCCAGTGGGGTTCTCCCAAGCGTTTCATCACCCAATCCTGTTTGGCAGGCTGCGATCGCACCTGGGCAATCCATTCCTGCATCCGGTGGACTAATCCCCCCGGCTTGCGGGTGTGGCGGGAGTCGAACGGCCGGGATTGTTCCATGGGCAACTGCTCTAGATCCGCCTTGGCTTGGGCGAGGGAATAGTCGTGATAATCCGGGTTGTGGTGGAGGATGGTTTGTAGCCATTCGCCAAAGTGGGGAGAAAGGCTATCGAGTCGAGTGGTGAGGGGGACGGTGGTTGCCTGTTGAATCGCATTGCAGGTCTCGCCAAAGGGTTGCTGGCTCAATAAACTCACCATGGTTACGCCCAAATTGTGGAGATCATTGGGGGGGGGAGTGGGTTCAGTGGCGGCGGCGGAACCAAAATCTGTCAGTTGGGTTTTGAGGTTGGCATCTACAAAAATATTCGAGGGCTTTAGATTGGCGTGAACACAGCCATCATCCCGTTGCTTGAGATGGATCAGCGTATCCAGGACATTGACGGCAATTTTTTGCACTTCCCGCAGCGAAAGTTGAGGCGCAAGATCTAGGGCGCTGGTGGGAATATAATCTCTCACCAAAGAAAAACCTGTCCCGGTTTTATGGGTATGAAGATACTTAACAATTCGAGTACTATTCACCCCCTGCAAGCGTTCCAGCACCTGCTTATAGCTGTGAAACCATTGTTCTTCCTGGTGTTTTTCCGGGAAGTGAAATTGTTTGATCACCACTAGATTGCCGGTGATCTGGTCATTGGCCAGGGTTGATGCACACAAACCCTGTAAGGAGTGCCCTAACTCTCGAACGGTGCTATAGCGTTGATTGGAAAGTGCCATGAACAGCTATCAACAGATTGTTAAAGAAAATCATATAGCAGTCTTCCAGAAGTTAACCGCTGTTGTTCAGCAAAAGTGCTGATTCTGCTGATTCTCAGGAGGTCGGCTTTCGATTGGAGATTAATTCTACCCTATACTGGGGGGGATGTTGCCGCCAGTATAGACCGATTGCCGCCTCGATCAGCGTTTTTAACACATTCAAATGTTCGTAACTCCTCCCTTGACCACCGATGATGATTTTGCTCTAGGATTTGCGCCATTAAGCTTAGAGCAAGTGTATCAGAGAACTGCGATCGCCGCTAATGGGGCGGTGGTGGTGATGAGTGGCACGGTGCGATCGCACACCCAAGGGCGGCCAGTGCGCTATTTGGAATATCAGGCCTATGCCCCGATGGCGTTGGTGGTGTTTGAGGGGATCGCCGCCGAGATTCGTCAGCAATGGCCCGCCACGAACCGGGTGGTGATCCATCACCGCACCGGCCGGCTCCACATTGGGGAAATTAGCGTCCTCGTTGCCGTGGGCTGTCCCCATCGCAGTGAGGCCTTTGCTGCCTGCCAATATGCGATCGACACGCTCAAACACAAAGCCCCGATCTGGAAAAAGGAATGTTTCGACGATGGCAGCACAACTTGGGTCAGCATTGCCGCCTGTGAATCTTTAGCCAACTGTTGATGAGTGAACCCCAACGCACTGTTTTAATTTGTCAGAGTTCCAGTTGTTTGGCCCATCGGGGGGCGGATGTCCTTGCTGCGTTCCAGGGGGCTGAACTTCCTGCGGGTGTGGAGGTTGTTCCCTGTGATTGTCTTGGCCAATGTAATTTGGCCCCCAATGCCCGTGTGGTTCCCGATGAAATTTGGTATTGTCGGCTCACGCCTGAGGATGTGCCGGAGATCATCCAGAAACACCTAGAAGGGGGGGAACCGGTGACGGCGAAGCTCCACCCCCGAATCCATAGCCATCGCCTAGGCTTTGAGCGTTAATCGGATTGGGGCGATGGTTGATGATCCGGTAGACGGATGATATCTTCATCTCCTAAAAATTCGCCATTTTGTACCTCAATCATTACCAACGGAATCACCCCCGGATTTTCAACTCGGTGCGTCGTGTTCATCGGGACATAGGTGGATTGCTTCGGCATTAATAGCGTTTCCTCGCCATTACAAATCACCTTCGCTGTCCCCGCGACGACAATCCAATGCTCACTGCGGTGGTAGTGCATTTGGGTGCTGATGTGGTGCTGGGGTTTTACCTCAATGCGATTGATCCGATAGCGGGAGCCTTCTTCAAGGATGGTGACAGTTCCCCAGGCCCGCTCTTCGGTGCGGATGCCTTCGGTGGGGGTCTGGTCTTTGGGTTTATGGTTGGATTTGCTCATAGCACTTCCCAATGGGTCTGTCCCAATTATCGGATCTGATGGCAGTGTTGCAACGGCGGGGTTTGTTTGATTTAAACCGGCCAGGGGGGCAATGCTGAGGATGCCCGACCATTGGACGTTTTTGGCGTGGGTGCGGCGGTAGGAAAAGAAATAGTCCGGTTGTTGGTAGGTGCAACAGGGGGCGATCGCCACCCTCCCCTCCTCAACGCCTAACTCGATTAACTGACGGCGGATGATCTGCCGCACATCGAGGCGAACTCGCCCCGGTTGAGGATCGGGTAACAAGGGGGGATCGGGTTGTGCTTGAAGATGGGCGATCGCCTCTTCCCCCGTTAACCCCTGACAAGCTTGTAAACTGGCCGCCACCTGCGCCCCGACTTGGGTTGTCACCTGATACACTTCCCCCGCAATCGCAGGCCCCAAAGCAAAAACTAAATCCTCTAATTGGCTACCCTGAGCCAAGAGCCGCGCCACCGCTGCCCCCACCGCCCCCTGAGCCGTCCCCCGCCAACCGGAATGGATGGCCGCGACTTGGCCGCGAAGGCGATCGCCCACCAAAACCGGCGTACAATCCGCACTGGCCACCCACACCGAGGCCCCCGGCTCCTCCGTCACCAACCCATCCCCATCGGGAACGCCTTCCCCCGTAAACCCCTCAATTTCCTGGGGCGTTAACACAAGGGGGCCATGCACCTGCTTGAGGCGATAGGCGGCTTGGGGACTGCCCCCTAGGATGGGAGCTAGATCCGTGGGGATTTGGGGGGCAAATGGTTGGGTGAAAAAACCGTGGGGCCAGGGAGCCAGAAGCTCACAGGTGAGATAGGGCTGGCCTTGGGGCGTGGTCTGCCATTGCCAGCCGGGAACCGGCGCAGCGGGGTTACAAAACCGAGGGTTTTCGCGACTCATAAAAACGCTACTTCCCCCTTTTAAAGGGGGATTGAGGGGGATCCTGTTAAACGGGTTGAGTGCCAGAGGCGACGATCATCGAGCCAATGCCCGAATTGGTCAGGATTTCTAACAGTAAGGCATGGGGAACCCGACCATCAACGATGTGGGCCGCTTTTACCCCTTGGGCGAGCGATCGCACGCAACAATTCACCTTCGGAATCATCCCCCCCGCCACAATCCCCGTATCAATCAACTCCCGCGCCTGCTGAATATCCAGCTTTTCATACAGCGTCGAGGGGTCTTTGTAATCATGGAGAATCCCCGCCGTATCCGTGAGCAGGATCAGCTTTTCCGCCTCCAGGGCAGCGGCAATTTCCCCCGCCACCGTATCAGCATTAATATTGTGGGCTTGGCCATCATCATCGGCGGCCACACTGGAAATCACCGGCACATAGCCCGCATCCACCAAAGTTTTAATCAGCCGCGTATCGACGCTACTCACTTCCCCCACAAACCCCACATCTTCCTGGCCCACATGGCGAGCGCGGATCAAATCCCCATCCTTACCACAGAGACCCACCGCCGCGCCGCCGGCTTGATTAATTAACGAGACAATTTCCTTATTGACCCGGCCCACCAACACCATTTCCACCACGTCCATCGTGTCCGCATCCGTGACCCGTAGCCCATCCTTGAATTGGGGTTCAATCCCCAGTTTTGCCAGCCAGCTATTAATTTCTGGGCCGCCGCCATGGACGACAATCGGCCGCACCCCCACACAGGACAGGAAAACGATATCCCGCACCACCTTATCCTTGAGGCTGCCATCTTTCATCGCCGCCCCCCCATACTTCACCACCACCGTGCGCCCGGCAAAGGCCTGAATGTAGGGCAAGGCCTCACTGAGGACACGCACACGGGTAGCTTCTTCCTGTTTCAAATATTCGCTGTCGTTGGCCATGGGTTTCTCTTGATCCAAGGGTTACGGGTTAACACTCCCCAAGGCGTTTATCGCATATCGAGACGCAGATGCAGATAAATTCGTTACAAAATTGTGGGGGAGGGGGAACGGGGAACGGGGAATGGGGGGTGGGTTCGCGACAACCGCACCTAGACGCTAAAGCCAAGCTGTAGCAAGATACAATAAACAACAACGACTTAACATTTGTTCAACAGGCATGGGAAGAGTAGTCGGCATTGATTTGGGAACCACCAACTCCGTTGTGGCCATCATGGATGGGGGCAAACCCCTCGTCATTGCCAACGCTGAAGGGATGCGTACCACCCCCTCTGTGGTCGGGTTTAATAAGGATGGGGAGCTAGTCGTCGGGCAGTTGGCCCGCCGTCAAGCCGTCCTGAACCCCCAAAATACGTTCTATGCCCTCAAACGCTTCATCGGTCGCACCTATAGCGAGTTAAATGCTGAATCCCGCCGCGTTGCCTATACCGTCCGCCGCGATGATAATGGCAATGTGCGCATTCCTTGCCCCCGCCTCCGTCAGGATTTTGCCCCGGAAGAACTCTCGGCAAAAATTCTCCGCAAACTGACGGAAGATGCGGAACGCTATTTAGGGGAACCGGTGACGGGGGCGGTGGTCACGGTTCCCGCCTATTTCAACGATTCCCAACGCCAAGCGACGCGGGATGCGGGGAAGATCGCCGGGTTGGATGTGTTGCGGATTATCAATGAACCCACGGCGGCTTCCTTGGCCTACGGATTGGATCGCAAGGAAAATCAAACCATTATGGTCTTTGACTTAGGGGGCGGTACGTTCGATGTGTCGATCCTGGAAGTGGGGGATGGCGTGTTTGAGGTGCGGGCCACCAGTGGGGATACGCAGTTGGGGGGGAATGATTTTGATCGGCGGATTGTCGATTGGTTGGCGGAGCAGTTTTTAGCAGCGGAAGGGATTGATCTGCGGACGAGCGATCGCCAAGCCCTCCAACGCCTCACCGAAGCCGCCGAAAAGGCCAAAATTGAGCTTTCCGGTGTCGCCACTACCGAAATTAATCTCCCCTTTATCACCGCCACCGAGGAAGGCCCCAAGCACATCGAAACCCAACTGAACCGGGCCGAATTTGAAGAACTCTGTGGGGATCTCTTGAGTCGGATTCGGCGGCCCATAAAACGGGCGGTGAAGGATGCCGGCCTCACCCCTCGGCAAATTGACGAAATTGTCCTCGTCGGCGGCTCAACGCGAATGCCGATGGTGAAAGATCTGGTGCGGATGCTCATCGACCGGGAACCCAACCAAAACGTCAACCCCGATGAGGTGGTGGCGGTGGGGGCGGCGATCCAAGCGGGGATTCTCTCTGGGGTCGTGAAAGATGTGCTTTTGCTCGATGTTACGCCCCTGTCTTTGGGGTTGGAAACCATCAGCGGCGCAATGAAAAAGCTCATTCCCCGCAATACGACAATTCCGGTGCGGCGTTCCGATATTTTTTCCACGGGAGAAAATAATCAAACCGTGGTGGAAATCCATATCCTCCAAGGGGAGCGGGAAATGGCCAAGGATAATAAATCCCTGGGCCGGTTTAAGCTGACGGGCCTGCCGCCGGCCCCCCGTGGCGTGCCCCAAATTCAGGTGGCCTTTGATATTGATGCCAATGGTATTTTGCAGGTGACGGCGATGGATCGCACCACCGGCCGGGAGCAGCGGATTGTTGTTCAGGAAGCTTCAACTCTGAGTCAGTCGGAAGTGAACCAGATGCTCCAAGAGGCGGAAAGTTTTGCCCAACAGGATCGGGAACGGCGGGAGCGAGTGGAAAAACGCAACCGCTCGAAGGCGTTGATTGATCAATCTCAGCGGCGGCTCCGGGAAATTGTTCTTGATTTTGGCACGCAGTTTGCCAGTTATTACCGTCGGCAGATCGATGGGTTGGTGCAACAGTTGGAGGCGGCGTTAGAGCGGGATGATGAGCGGGGGATCGATCGCACCTATGCAGATTTGCAGGATGCCCTCTATGAGTTAAATCGGGAGGTGCGATCGCAGTATGACGATGGGGAGGATGAAAATTTCTTTGGCTCGATTAAACGCACGTTTTCCGGGGATAAAAAGCGCGATAGGTACTCTGAACCTGATCCCTACCGCTCTCCCTATCAAAACCCCCCCTACGATGATCCCTACAGTGCCCCGCCGACGCGGCGGGTGGAGCGCTCTCCCTATGAGGAACCTCGGCCCAGTCGCTCGGAGCGGCCTCGCGTTGGCGATAACCGCAGTTGGGATGGGTACGGTAAACCGGATGGGTACGGTAAACCAGATGGGTACGCTAAGGCGGATGGGTACGCTAAGGCGGATCGGCCTAAGAGCGATCGCTACCCGGAGACAGATCGCCGCCGTCCGACGCGGCCCAATTATGACGATTGGGACGATGATGATGATTGGTTTTAAGTGGGTTTAACCTTGGGGAGTAGAGCATTTGGGTATGGAGAATTTTCGCAATTACTACGCAATTTTAGAAATTGCACCTCAGGCTGCGCCGGAGGAGGTGAAGCGATCGTTTCGTCGTTTGGCGCGACGGTATCACCCGGATATGAATCCAGGGGATAAGCAGGCGGAGGATAAGTTTAAGGATATTAACGAAGCCTATGAGGTGCTGTCCGATGAGGGGCGGCGATCGCAATACGATCAATTCACCCGCTTTTGGCAAAACGGCAACAAGCGCAAACCCAACCGCAGTAATAGCAGTCGCCCAGCACCGGATAATTTCGATCCCAAAAATTACACCGACTTTAACCGTTTCGTGGAGGAGTTACTCAACCAGGAAACGACGAGCCAGGTGCGCATGGATGCAAAAACGCCGGAGGCTTACCGCCAGCGGCGCACCAAAACCGAACGCCCCCCCGCCCAGCGGCCCCGCGATGTGGAGGCTCGCCTTTCCCTACCCTTGGAAAAGGCCTATCGGGGCGGGCGGGAGCGGATTCGGTTGGAAGATGGGCGATCGCTGGAAGTGGATATGCCCCCCGGTATGCTAGACGGTCAAAAAATCCGCCTCCGGGGCCAGGGTTTAAACGGCGGCAATCTATACCTCAAAATCACGGTGGAACTCCACGATCGCTTTACGTTGCGCGGCAGTGATGTGGTTTGTCAAATCCCCGTCACCCCCAGCGAGGCAATTTTAGGGGGACTGGTGGAAGTGCCAACGTTAGACGGGTTGGTGAAAATGAATGTGCCGAAGGGAGTGCGATCGGGCCAAAAGTTGCGCCTTGCCAATAAAGGCTTTCCCCAAGAAGAAGAGGGCAAACGGGGGGATCAAATTGTCGAAATTCAAGTGGTGATCCCGACGACGGTTTCCCCGGCCGAAGAAGCCCTCTATGCCCAAATTCGCGAAATTGAAACCTTCAAACCCCGCCAAACCTTAATCAATTCCTAATCCTAGTGGCTCACCGTTGCTTGCCTCGCCGGCAGAAGATCGCCCCTTCCTTTCCACCCCAACAAAGAGATGCCCCAGCAGAGCCAGGGCATCACAGCGGTTAAGCTAGTTTTAAGCAAACTTGGCTCAAGTTCCCACCGTCCAAGAATTGATGTATTCCTCTTGGGCAGCGGTGAGGGTGTCGATGGTGATCCCCATAGCCGCTAACTTGAGGCGGGCAATTTCTTGATCCACTTCAACGGGGATCGAGTGAATGCCGGGTTCCAAGTTGCCTTTGTTTTTCACCAGGTATTCACAGGCCATGGCTTGGTTAGCAAAGCTCATGTCCATCACGGCGCTGGGGTGGCCTTCAGCGGCGGCCAAGTTCACGAGGCGGCCTTCGCCCAAGACGATCACAGATTTGCCGGTGGGGAGTTTGTATTCCTGGGTGAAGTTGCGAGCTTCCCGCACTTCCGTAGCCGTTGCGCCGAGGCTGGCGAGGTCGATTTCTAAATCGAAGTGACCGGAATTACAGACAATCGCCCCATCTTTCATCACATCGAAATGTTCGGGACGGATGACGTGTTTATTCCCCGTCACGGTGATAAAAATATCACCTTGGGGAGCGGCTTCAGCCATGGGCATGACACGGAAACCATCCATCACGGCTTCAATGGCGCGGGTGGGGTTAATTTCGGTGACGATGACGTTGGCCCCCATGCCTTTAGCCCGCATCGCTACGCCTTTACCACACCAGCCATAGCCGGCAACAACAATATTTTTCCCGGCCAGGAGGATGTTGGTGGCGCGGATCACACCATCAAGGGTGGATTGCCCGGTTCCGTAGCGGTTATCAAAAAAGTGCTTCGTGTCGGCATCGTTGACATTCATGGCGGGGAACGTCAGCACACCATCGCGGAACATGGCCATCAGGCGCACGATGCCGGTGGTGGTTTCTTCGGTGGTGCCGATGATTTCGCCGATCTGGTCTTGGCGTTCTTGGATTAATGTGGCGGTAACATCGCTGCCGTCATCGATGATGATGTTGGGGCGATGGTCGAGGGCAATCTGAACGTGGCGGTGATAGGTGGCGTTGTCTTCCCCTTTAAAGGCAAAGACGGGGATGCCGTAATCCACCACCAAGCTAGCGGCCACATCATCCTGAGTGGAGAGGGGGTTACTGGCGATCAGCAGCGCATCGGCTCCGGCATTTTTGAGGGCGATCGCCAAGTGGGCGGTTTCAGTGGTGACGTGGCAGCAAGCGACCAAGCGAATCCCAGCGAGGGGCTTTTCTTGGGCAAACCGCTCTTGAATTTGGCGCAGGACGGGCATTTCGCGCCCCGCCCATTCAATCCGTTTTTTCCCTTGGGGAGCGAGGGCGATGTCTTTAACTTCGTATTCAAGCTTCGTTAGAGTTGCAGTCATTAAATTTACAAAAAATCGTTGGGTGCTCTGCTGATTCTAACCAAAAATTGCGCCCCGGTCTCCACCCTCGCCGGAATCCCCTGCTGATCGCTATCATACATCTATCCTGAAGAACACCCTGGGAACCATGGTACAAACCCCCATTCCTCCCCAAATTCTCTACCCCGACTCCGACGGCAAACCGATGGCCGAGAATACTTTGCAATATCGCTGGATTGTCCGTTTAGTGAGCAACCTCAAGCATTGTTTTCAGGATCAACGGGTTTTTGTGGCGGGGGATCTGCTCTGGTATCCGGTGCCTGTGGATCGGCCCCCGGCCCCCTGCCAGGCCCCCGATGCGATGGTGGTTTTTGGTCGTCCCGATGGCGATCGCGGCAGTTATCAGCAATGGGAGGAGGAAAATATCCCGCCTCAAGTGGTGTTTGAAATCCTCTCCCCCAGCAACAGCATTGGCGAAATGGCCGGGAAGCAGCGATTTTATGAACAGTATGGCGTGCTGGAGACGTTTTTTTATGATCCGGATTCCCAGGATTTTTGGGGTTTTCAACGGGAAACCGCCCAAGATCCATTTACGCTGATCACGCCGCTCCATTTGCCCTGGACTTCCCCGCTGTTGGGGGTGCGCTTTGAACTCTCGCCCGATGGGTTAGCCCTCTATCATCCCGATGGTGAATTATTTAAGGAACCGGGGGCGTTGTTTGTGGAGCGGGATCAGGCTCAACGGGAGCGCGATCGCGCCCAACGGGAACGGGATCAGGCCCAAGAGGAGCGCGATCGCGCTTTTGCCAAACTCCGAGAATTGGGCATTGATCCCACAACCCTTTAACAACTTAACGAATCGTCTGCACTGTCAACACCTGAGGCGGTGAGGCATCGGGGGGATAGGCAAAATCTACCTGTACCCGCCGCGAACCACCGGGGGGGAGCGTAATTGTCGCCAACGGTTCCCCGGCTTGGCCGCGATGGTGAATGATGTGGTAAAAGCGGTTTTGGGGGCGGCCGCCATCGTCGTCATAGCGGACTTGCACCGTGCCTCGGAAAAATACCGGGCGGGGCAATGGCTCGAAAAACCGCAGACCATTGCTAAAATCATCCTGCTTAATCGGTGTTTCCAACGCCACCGTCACGGTACGGGGTTGATTCGTGGGATTGTGCAGGGGGAGATCGAGGCTGTATTGAATACCATAGTTGCCGTGGGCATGGTAGGCAGTGTCGGGATAACGCACCACCATTTCGGCACTTTGCACCTGGCCCGTCCCCATCCGCCCCCGATGTAGGAGGCTCAACCCGTAGGAAATCGCCCCACCCACGGGAGGAATAGCGAGATTAGTCCTGCCCTCGTCGGTTAACTGCGCTTGCCATTGGGAACCCAGGGCCACCCCCGCCACCCGACCGTAGAAAAAGGGGCCTTCCGCCTGATCCGGGGGGGTAGCGGCGCGATCGCGCGGCCCCGCCACATCACTATTGAGCAATAAATTGCGCCATTCCGTTAAATTGGGGGGCCGTTCCGTCCCTTGGCCATCAGTGGGGGCGAATTGGGCCAAGCTGGCCAGATAAAGGGGGCCGTTGCTATTCATGCGGATATAGGTGGAGCGACCATTGAGGGGCGGCTCCAACTCCCGCACCGGGATCGGCACATTGAGCAGCAATTGATATTGTCGGGGCCGCACCAACACCCGCAGG
>JAABSU010000195.1 GCA_011390265.1 Spirulina sp. | reverse complement strand
TGGGTTTGTTGGATGAAGGCATCGAGGGCGGTTTTAAGGGGGCTATACCAGAGACCTTGATAGATCAGGTTTGTATAGGTTTGCTCGATGGTGTGTTTGTATTGGGTCACATCCGCCGTCAGGGTGAGGCTTTCCAGATCCCGGTGGGCTTGGACGAGGACGAGGAGGGCGGGGGCTTCAAGGATTTGGTCAGATATCAAGGGAGTTTAGAATGGTTCATCCTGAGATGCCTTGGAGGGAGATGGTGGGTTGTGAGCAATTAAAGGGGGTTATTGAGATAGGATTATCTGAGGTTCTCTGCAAGATCGAGCCTTTACTCTCTACAGTGTCGGAAAAACCATGAGTCAGCAACCGATCTACGGCCCCCACAATCCTCATCCGTTGTCTATGCTTCGGACGGAGTTGGTTTGGGAGGGGAAGTATGATGAGTATGGCAATCGGCGGGAGGTGGATATTGCGGGTTGTGGGATGCCGATGCAGATGATTGAGCGGATTGATGAGCCGAGGCGGGAGGCGGCGGCGGCGGGGCAGTTGTCTTTGTTTGAGTTGGATCATAAGCGGCAGGATGATTTTAGGAATCGGCTAATTTGGGGTGACAATAAGTTGGTGATGGCTTCGTTGTTGCAGGAGTTTAAGGGTAAGGTGGATCTGATTTATATTGATCCGCCGTTTGATGTGGGGGCGGATTTTTCGATGCAGGTGCAGATTGGGGATGAAAAGGAAGCTGTTCAAAAAGATCAATCTACACTTGAAATGGTTGCTTATCGCGATATGTGGGGTAAAGGAACTAACTCTTATCTTCACATGATGTACGATAGACTTGTGTTGATTCGAGAGTTACTTAGTGAAACTGGTTCTGTGTATGTACATTGTGACTGGCGTGTGATCCATCTATTGAAGATGTTGCTAGATGATGTCTTTGGTGTAGAGAGTTATCGGAATGATGCACGTTGGAAAAGACAACCACCAAGAGGTGCTAAAGCCGTATCAAAACAGTATGCCCGATCATCAGACTCTTTGCTTTTTTATACAAAATCAGGTGAGTATACATGGAATCCTCAATATAAGCCTTATGACGAAAAGTATATCAAGTCAAAGTTCAAGCCAGATTCAAATGGTCGCTTGTATCGAATAGATAATATTGGAGATTATTCTGACAAGTCCATTGCTGAATTTCGCAAACAGGAAAAAATTTATGATTATCCATCAGGAAAAATCGGTCTTATCCGTTATCTTGACGAGGCTAAAGGCGAGGCAATCACTGATATTTGGCTAGACATAAGTGAGGTAAACTCCCAAGCCAAGGAAGATACTGGTTATGCAACCCAAAAACCCGAAGCATTGTTAGAACGCATCATCCAAGCCTCTTCCAACGAAGGTGATTTAGTGATGGACGCATTTTGCGGATCGGGAACAACCGGAGCCGTAGCCGAGCGTTTAGGTCGTCGGTGGATTATGTGTGATTTGGGAAGATTCGCCATCCACACCAGCCGTAAACGGATGATCGAACTACAACGCAAACTCCACAACGACAACCAACCCTATCGCGCCTTTGATGTTCATAATCTTGGCCGCTACGAACGGCAATGGTGGCAAAAAGACCACCTCCAAGGAGCAGACCAAGAACACCGCAAAATCATCCTCGAATTCTTCAAAGCCGAAACCCTCACCAACACCCCCTCCCCCCTTCTCCATGGCCGCAAAGCCAGCGCATTTTGCCACGTCCATAGCATCGACTCCATGTTTACCCGCAACGAAGCCAAACAAGTCGCCCAAGCCACCACCCAAGCCGGTGGACGCGAATGCTACTGCCTCGCCTGGGAATTTGAAATGGATCTACACCTCACCATCAACGCCCTCACCCAAGAACTCGGTGTAAAACTCAAACTCGTGCAAATTCCCCGCGAAATCATGGAAAAAAACCGCAAAGCACCCCCCCCATTCCTAGAAATCGCCCTCCTCACCGCCGAACCCGTCTACCGAACAAACGAAAAAAGCAAAACCGTAGACATTAAACTCACCCAATTCCTCCCCTCCCTCGCCGAAGTCCCCACCAAAGAACTCGAAGCCATCAAAGAACGCGCCATCAATAGCGGCTTCGACTTTATTGATTTTTGGGCGATCGACTTCAACTGGCAACCCGACAAACCCTTTACCCACGACTGGCAAGACTACCGCACCCGCAAAGACCGCAGCCTCAAAACCATCAGCGAGGCCGGCTATACCTACCCCACCCCCGGCAAATACACCGCCTGCGTCAAAGTCGTCGATACCTTCGGCTGTGATACCTCCATCACCGTAGAAGTAGAGGTATAGTCATGTCCGCTAGAGATCGATATCACAACTGGGTCAAAGAAACGTTGATTTTGGATGGATGGGTGATTTCTCACGATCCACTGTCAATCGCGATCGGGAAAATTAGCGTCCAGATCGACCTAGGCTTAGAAAGTCTCATCGGAGCAGAAAAAGGGACGAGCAAAATCGCTGTTGAAATTAAAAGCTTTAGCAACGTCTCTCAAATTACCGACTTCTACGCTGCTCTAGGACAATATCTTTGCTACAAAGTTGCTCTGACAGAAAGACATCCTGATCGTATCCTTTACTTAGCTGTCCCCAGACTTGTATATGACTCTTTTTTCACTGAAGAGTTAATTGAAAAAGTTTTGCAAACCTACCCCGTAAAACTACTTGTGTACAATCTAGAAAACAAGGAGATTCAATCATGGATAGACTAGAACACTACCGCCAAAGTATTCGTCAGTTTCTAAACAAATATGTTGATATGTGGCGAGAAAAAGATGTCGAAACCCAACTTATTATTGATTCAGAGCGAGATCATTATCTCCTACTTCGAGTTGGCTGGGAAGGAGAAAAACGCATCAATCATTCAGTCTTTCACTTTGATATAAAAGACGGCAAGATCTGGGTTCAGGAAAACAATACTGATATTGAACTTGACAAAGATCTCGAAGAAATGGGCATCTCCAAAAAAGAAATTGTAGTGGGCTTCCACCATCCCAAAATGCGCGAATACTCGGACTATGCAACCGCTTAACCCATGACCTCAACCCCCTTTAACCCCGCCGTTCTCGACCCCCTGTTTTCCCCCTGGCAGGAACCCAACGCCCACCGCGTCCGAGCCGAAAAATCAGGCGATCGCGCCGTGGTCAAACAGGGACGCAGAGCCTCCCCCATGGATTTAGTCAATAACCTGCGGGCAGCAGTTCGAGAATGGCGCGAAGCCTTCTATATCGGAGCCAGCGACACCACCATTCAACTCCTTAACCACTGGTTTAACCGCGCCCATCGCACCCTTACCCCCGATGGTCAAGAATTTGAGTTTCATTATTACTTCTGCCAGCGAGAAGCCGTCGAAACCCTGATCTACCTCAAAGAAGTGCGGCGCATTGAGTGCCTATCCCAAATCATTGCCGAATTTGGCGGCGCAAATGCCGAACTGCAAGCCCTCGGCATCACCGAAGCCGAAGATACTTGGAGCCGCTACGCCTTCAAACTGGCCACCGGGGCCGGTAAAACCAAAGTCATGAGCCTCTCCATCGTCTGGAGCTACTTCCACGCCCTGCGGGAATCCGATTCCCAAATGGCCCGGCACTTTGTTGTCATTGCCCCCAACCTCACCGTCTACGAACGCCTCAAAGACGACTTCAGCAACGGCCGCGTCTTCACTGAAGATCCCCTAATTCCCCCCGAATGGCGCGGAGACTGGAATTTATCCGTCGTCCTCCAAGACGAAGCCAGCGGAGCCACCACGGGGGGGACGCTCTATCTCACCAATATTCATCGTCTCTACGACAACGCAAAACGCAAAAAGAAAACCGAAAACGATAACTACGCTTGGATGGGGCCAGTCGTTTCTAAAAAGAAAGCATTGGATACCGGGGCAGCACTCCGCGACAGAATCACGGCCCACCATCGCGTCATGGTACTCAACGACGAAGCCCACCACGTTTGGGATTCTGGCTCCGCCTGGAACGAAGCCATACGCACCCTCCATGAAACCATCCTGGCCCGGAGTGGCTGCAAACTGGTGGCCCAACTGGACTTTTCCGCCACCCCCAAAGACAACAAAGGACAGTTATTCAAACACATCGTCTGCGATACACCCCTCGGTGAAGCCGTAGATGCAGGGATCGTCAAAACCCCCCTGATCGGCCAAGCCAGCCGCAAATTAGTCGAGCAAGCCGACGATAACGCCGCCTACCGTTGGGAACAGCATTTGCTGTTGGGTTATGAACGCTGGAAAACCAGTCGGGATGAATGGCAAGCCAGCGGTAAAAAGCCCCTGCTGTTCATCATGTGTGACGATACCGAAGCCGCCAACCAAATTACCCAACGCTTCAACACTGACCCTCTGTTTGCCCAACTCAACGGCAAAACCATCAACCTCCACACCAACCTGAAAGGCAAACTTAAAAAAGTGGGACGAGGCAAAGATGCCCGCTATGAATTTGTCGAAGATGAAAAGGCGATCAGCGATGAAGATCTTAAGGCATTGCGCAAACTAAGCCGTGAACTGGATAGCAACGTTAGTCCTTACTTTTGTATTGTCTCGGTGCTGATGCTACGGGAAGGCTGGGATGTCCGGAATGTCACCACAATCGTGCCGCTGCGTCCCTATAGTTCCAAAGCCAATATTTTACCTGAACAAACCCTAGGGCGGGGCTTGCGCCGCATGACCCCCCCCGGTCAAGCCAATGAACTGGTGACAGTGGTTGAGCATTCGGCCTTTGCCAGCCTCTATCAGCAAGAACTGGCTCAGGAAGGGCTACCACTGGAAATTGTCGAACTCGATCGCGTCCCGGCTACCACCATTTCGATCTTCCCTGATGAGGCACACAAAGATATTCATGCCCTGAATATCGAGATTCCCACCCTTTCCGCTGGTTTTCGCATTGTGTCCAAACTGGAAGGGTTGACGATTCAGGATGTCAGAAAAGCATTTAAGCCTTACCAATCCTTACCCCTGCGCAAACAGGGTGACAATAACATTCAGTACGAAGGGCGACACCTCTTTACGGGCGAGGTCGTTGAAAAATTGCAACTCAATTTACCCCTATTGGCTTCAGGGATTGGCGCAGTTTCCTACTATGTCAAACAACTGGAAACCATTTGCAAACTCCGAGGACTCCATCCCGTTCTTGCTCCCTTGATTCAGACTTTTTTGGAAAAAATCCTGTTTGAGCAGAAAACCACCCTCTTTGATCCGGCCCTCGTAGCTCGGTTAGCGGATTCCGATGTGGGGGAACATTTGCGGGCGGTGTTTGTGCCGCTCATTCGCAGTCGTACCACCACCACGGAAGCACGGCTCATTGCTGAACCGCCTCAATCCCTCAACCGCTGGAAACCTTTTCAAGTCACCCTGAGCGAACGCCGTCCGGCTCTAGAGGCGGCCAAGACCCTGTTTAACCTTGTCACCTGCAACCGGGAGCTAGAGGTGGCAGTGGCGAAGTTTTGCGATCGCGCCCCTGATGTGGCAGCCTTTGCCAAAAATGCCGGTTCCCAATGCTTACGAGTGGATTATCTGGCCAATGGCGATCGCCTTGCCTTCTATACCCCCGATTTCTTTATCCGCACCCTTGAGGGTCACTACTATTTAGCGGAAACCAAAGGGCGAGAAGATCGAGATGTCCCCTTAAAGGCCAAAGCGGCGATCGCTTGGTGTACAGCAGCTTCTACCCCCACAGTCCAGTGGACTTATCTTTACATCCCCCAAGGGGTATTTGAGCGCATGGCCGGCGATACCATCGCCGAACTGGCCCGCGCCTGTGTCCCCGCTTTACAAAACTTGATCCAATCCGAAGAATTGCAAGATTTGCCCCTGTTTGCTAATTTCGGCCAGTCCGATGAACAAACAACCGCCGTTGATAGCCTGATTGATCCCGCCATTCTCGACGCACTCCCCTCTCGCTATCGTCGCGCCGCTGATCAAGCGGTCATGCTCTATCACTTCTTTGCCAATAAAGCGGGGATGAATTACGCTCCCGTCTTTACCTCCCTTCTGGGTTCGATGGATGAAGTCGCCAAAGGCTTCCTGATGCGGCGGTTGCAACGTGAAATGCCTGTCACGGTGGAAGATCAAAAAGCCTGGTTTTCGCCCTATTTTGGTGGTGTAGACCGTAAATCTGAGGATTATTACCGCAAAATTGCGAACAATCTCAAACGAACCCTGGTGTTCAGTAATGGGTTGTCGCTGATTGGTTTGCTGCGATCGTGCTTAGACTATGCCCTCAATGACACGACAAAAATCGGTGGGGTATTTGAAGCGGTACGGAGCCAATTGCGTTTTCAGGGCGGCCGCAAGTTTCTCGAAACCGTTACCCGGATCAATGACTTTCGCAACACCTATATTGCCCACCAAGAACAGGAGTTAACCGATAGAGATTTAGCTGGGCAAGAACTCAAAATCTGGATCGAAGCATTGCGGACAATTGGCAATTGATTACAAAACCTCCAACCCCCCAACGGACATTCCGCCGGTTGCGCAAGATGCACAATCAATGGTGCGCCAGCCGTGACGCTGTTCTTTTACGTCATGGTTTAATCACGCTGACGCACCCTACAATTGAATCGTAGGGTGCGTCAGACCGGATCAATGATGATGATGGGGATGGTGTCAGACCCACCATTCACACACTAAGGGCGGGTTCTTTCTGCCCAAACGCGGGTGGGTAGACCCCAGATATAGATAAACCCTTCCGCCGCCTTGTGATCGAATTTATCCTCGTCGGTGTAGGTAGCCAGATCGGGGGAGTAGATCGACAATTCAGAACGACGGCCGACAACGCTGGCACTGCCTTTAAAGAGCTTGACGCGAACAACACCCGTCACCCGATCCTGGGTTTGTTGGATGAAGGCATCGAGGGCGGTTTTGAGGGGGCTATACCAGAGACCTTGATAGATCAGGTTTGTATA
>JAABSU010000194.1 GCA_011390265.1 Spirulina sp. | reverse complement strand
TCCGGCTCACGGGCGATCAGGGGTGCAGGGGCGATCGGCTCAAGGTCTAGGGCAAGGGGAGGATTCCCTAGGGCATCATCGGGATCAATCCCTATGGAATCAGTCTCAAGGGATTGAGTCACCTCTATGGGTTCGGGGGTGATGACTTCAAGCTCTGTCCCTGGTGCAACCTCAGCCATGGGTAAAGTTTCCCCCACCGCAAACACCGTCGGCGGCAATGCCGTCGGTGTCCCTAAGTCCAGGGTAGTGATTTCTGAAGGATCTTCCTGGGAGGTGATGAGGATTTCGGCGATCGCCGGATGGGCGCAAATCACACCGAGGGGAATTAACAATGCCGACCAAGCCAATTTCATAGCAAAATTCCAAAATCAATCACCACAGGCCGATGGTGACGGCCCCAGAGCCGAAATTGTTGCAGTCTAGCGAGATTAACGCCAACCCTACACAGCCCGCCGCAAGGTGTGTGAAGATAAATCAAACCCAAAGACTCCAGCATTAAGTTACCCAAACCTCCCCACTTCCCACTCCATCAGCCCCGTCATGAATCAATCCCACCATCAACCTGAAAATCATGATCTGGTTTTAGGGGGCCATAGCCTCCCCCCAGCGGGGTTAGTGTTGGGGGGATTAGCTGGGGTGAAAACGCGCCTCTGTAGTCCCCAGGAAGTGATCCGGCGTGCCGCCCTCACCGAAGCGATGAACTATGGCGAGGAGGGGTTAGCCTTGGTGGTGCAGGGGTTATCGGATCATCATCCCCTTGTGCAATGGACGGCCTATCAACTGTTGCAACGCTGGGCGGCAACGATTCACGATACCCTAGAGCGCGATCGCAACTTTGTTAAAACCCTCTATGCCCTGCGATCGTTCAATCCCTGGCCCCTCTTCACCCCCCTCCTCACCCTCCAAGCCCATCCCCAACCGATTACGGCCCTGGCCCTCAGTCCCGACGGCCACACCTTGATCAGCAGCAGTTTAGATAAAACGATCAAATTGTGGGATCTGCCGGGGGGAGAACTGCGCCACACCCTTTTGGGCCATTCCGATTGGGTATCGGCGATCGCCCTCAGTCCCGACGGCCAGACCCTGATCAGCGGCAGCATGGATCGCACCATCAAACTCTGGGACATCACCCGTCCCCAACTGCAACGCATCCTCACCAGTCCCCACAGCTTTGTCAAAGCCCTCGCCCTCAATCCCAGCGGCACCACCCTGATCAGCGGTGGCGTGGATGGTAGCTTAACCCTCTGGGATCTCGCCACCGGCCAACTCCAGCAAACCCTAACGGGCCAACACAGCGTTATCCAAGCCCTGGCCTATAGCCCCGATGGCCGTTTAGTGGCCAGCGGTAGCGGCGATGGGATGGTGATCGTCTGGGAGGTCGCCACGGGCCAACCGGTGTTTACGCTCCAGGGCCACCTCCAAATGGTGACGGGTTTAGCTTGGCATCCCCAGCAGCCCTATTTAATCAGCAGCAGCACCGATAAAACGATTATTTTGTGGGATTTGAAAACCCGCAGACTAGAACACCGCTTTCTGGGTCATCTTCAGGGGGTGAATGCTGTCCATTTTAGCCAGGAAGGCAAAACCCTTTTCAGCGGTGGTGCTGATGGTGCCATTAACATTTGGGATTTCCGAACGAGGAAACTGCAACAAACCATCTTGGGTCAAAAGAAGTCAGTAATTTCTCTGATTTCTAGCGATAATGACCATTCTATTATCAGTGGAAATGGCGATGGAGTTTTACAGGTTTGGGGAGTGAAGGGGGCGTTGGCGTAGCCTCTCCATTGGAGAATCGCCCCTCCCCAACCTCAAGATTTCGTGAACACGGGGGGATCTCCCTGTCTCACCCCTCATCCCTAAAAGTCAACCATCGAGTATGTTAGACGATAAATAAATCGTCTGGGTGCAGAATGAATACTCAATTCAAAATGTTTGGCAATGTTCTATTGTTAATGGCTGTATTTGGCGTGAACTATTGTGGCACGCCCTTTAATGCCGCAGCCGCTTCAGCCCCCTATTGTCAATGTTGCGATGAAAATGGCGAAAACTGTAAATCTTGTCTGTGCAATTAAGATCCACACAAAAAGAGGCGGGGCGAAAAATCTTTCGCCCCGCCAAAAGTCCCCAGATCGGGGTGAATTTTAAGCGGCATTCCGCTCATTTAAGAGTTGATCCAATTCCCCGCTGCTTTCGAGGTCGTAAAGATCATCACAGCCGCCAATGGGTTGATCATTGATGAAAATTTGCGGGACAGACCGACGGCCTTGGGCTCGCTGTGCCATTTTGCTGCGAGCCGCCTCATCCCCATCAACGGCATATTCTTGATATTCCACCCCTTTTTTGTTGAGGAGCGCCTTGGCTCGTAGACAGAAAGGGCAAGTGCTCCAAGTGTAGATTTCAACGTTGAGTGTCATAGCGAGATCCCAAATATTAAGTCTTGTATCAATTTTAGCGACATCTTAGCGACAATCAACACAAAACTCAAGGGCGGGAGGCGTTAGGGATGCTAGCGCGGATCGCTTCTCCAAAAATCCCCGCCGCTTCATCCACTTCCGCCGCCGAGACAATCAAGGGAGGCACAAAACGCACCACCTTCGGGCCGGCGGGAACCAGCAACAGCCCCCGCTCCATGGCAGCCTTAACCACATCAATGGAAGTTATTTCTGTCTCGGCATTGAGTTCGATGCCATTGATCAAGCCCCAGCCCCGCACCTCGGTGAATAGGTTGGGGAATTGGTTGGCGATCGCCCGCAACTGTTTACGGAGTTGTTCCCCCCGCGCCTGGACATTTTGCAGCAGGCCTTCCCGTTCAATGGTGTGGGCCACCGCTAACCCCGCCGCACAGGCGAAGGGATTCCCCCCAAAGGTGCTGGCATGGTTCCCCGGCCCAAACACATTACAGGATTCCTTACAGACCAACGCCCCAATGGGGATGCCCCCCGCTAACCCCTTGGCACTGGTGAACACATCCGGCTCAATGCCCAAATTTTCATAGCCCCAGAGCTTACCGGTGCGGCCCATGCCCACCTGCACCTCATCGAGCATTAATAACAAATTATTCTCATCACAAACTTTCCGCACCCGCAGGAAATACTCTAACTCGCCCGGCCGCACGCCCCCTTCTCCTTGGAGGGGTTCGAGGAGGATCGCCCCAACGCGGCGATTGCCTTCGTCGAGATCACCGATCGCATTTTCCAACGCCTGAATATTGTTGTATTCCACATATTCAAACCCTGGGAGGAGGGGGTCAAAGCCCTTTTGATATTTTTCCTGGCCTGTGGCGGTGATTGTCGCCATCGTGCGGCCGTGGAAGCTGGCCTTCGCCGTCAGGATGACGGGGTATTGAATATCTTGGACATCGTGGGCATACTTGCGAGCCAGTTTAATCGCCCCTTCGTTGGCTTCTGCGCCGGAGTTACAGAAAAAGACGCGATCGCCACAGGAATGATCGACAATCCACTGTGCTAATTCCCCTTGCTCCCGGATATAGTACAGGTTAGACACATGATGGAGCTTTTGAATTTGGGTGGTGACGGCTTCGACTAAAGCGGGGTGGGCGTGACCCAGGGTACAGGTGGCAATCCCGGCCACAAAGTCAAGATAGACTTTACCCTCAGTATCCCAAACCCGACAGCCAGCCCCGCGCTCTAGGGTGATGGGAAAGCGGCCGTAGGTCGTCATGACCACACGGTCAAAATCGGCAGGACTAAAGGGCGCTGCGGGTTCAACTGTGGACAAAGGGGGAAGGAGGGTTTCTGGACTCACAAGCATACTCCTGAAGATAATCACAAAAAATTTTCGTTATTAACGATGGTAGTCGCAAAATTCACCCTTGCATGAATACAGAGCAAAACTATCAACGTCTCCAGACACAATTGTTGGTGGGGATTGCCGGCCTTGGGGGTGTTTTTCTCTTGGGAACGGTTTGGTATGCCGTTTTTGAGGGCTGGTCTTGGATTGATGCCGCCTACATGACGACGATCACGCTGTCAACGGTGGGGTTTGGGGAAATTCGCCCCTTGGATCAACCGTCACGGTTGTTTACGATCGCCCTCATTTTCCTCGGGGTGATCAACATCGGTTATATTGTCAACCGCTTTACGGAAGCCCTCATTCAAGGGTATTTTCAAGACAGACTTCGCCACCGCCAACGCCAGCGCTTGATTGAAACCCTCAAACATCACTACATTCTCTGTGGCTACGGACGCATGGGCCATCAGATCGCCCTCGAGTTTGCGGCGGAAAATATTCCCTTTGTGATTGTGGATTTGCAACCGGAGGCGATCGCCGAAGCCCAAGAAAATGGATTCATCGCCATGCAAGGGGATGCCACCCTTGATGATTGCCTCTTGGCGGCGGGGGTCGAGCGGGCCACCTGCTTGCTATCCTCCCTCCAATCCGATGCGGAAAACCTCTATACGGTGCTTTCGGCAAAAACGTTGAATCCGAAGGTGCGGGCGATCGCCCGGGCCAACACCGAAGAAGCGGTGAAAAAACTACGCCGTGCCGGAGCCGATGCCGTCGTTTCCCCCTACATCACCGGGGGCCGTCGCCTCGCCGCCGCCGCCCTGCGCCCTAGGGTGATGGATTTCGTCGATGGCATTATCACCGGCACAAACCGCTCCTTTTATTTAGATGAGTTTTTTCTAGAGGAAACCCTTTGCCCCTGTATTGGCAAAACCCTGAGTGAAACCAATTTACGGGGCAAAACCGGCGCTCTCGTTTTAGCCATTCGCCGCGCCGATGGCACGCTCATTGGTGGCCCCATGGGGGATACCTATCTCTATGCCGAAGATTTATTAATTTGTATGGGCACAGCAGAACAACTGCGGCAACTTTCCCACCTCTTAGCCGTCTCTCGCCCCTACTGGCTCCATCAAAATTGACTGGCGGCGACAAAGAACAAAAAACCTTAAGGGGGCGAGAGGAAATCTCACAGGCCTTAATGCCCATGATCCCCCCACCCCCTAAGCCCCTGGGGGGATGCGCCTTCGGCGTAGAAAAAGAGGGCGTACTCTTGAACCCCTCTTTTTAAGGGGGGCAGGGGGGATCTTCCTCAGCAGCATGAGCACATAGCAGGCGATCGCCCCCCAAAACACGATCGCCGAGAAATGTTGATTTAAATTACGACTCTTCGATAAATTGTGAGGAATTATACATTTAGCGCGATGATAAAGATTCAGCAGTGATCTGTATAGGAGAGACTTTGTGATACTTTCCTATAATTTTTCGTGATCTCTATCATTGCCTCAACAGACTTGCTGTGAACTCGTAACATTTTGTAAACAAAGTTAACATGACGCTAGCCGATTTCAGGATGGCATTGTGGGAATTTGCAACTGTTGGAGTTATGCATGGGAATGCGCCAAGGATGATCGGGATTATGCCCCTAAAGGTAGAACGCCTGCACGATGAAACAAATTTCAATGACGTATCGTAGATCGCTCTTCCTAGGGGTTCAGCTATTCAAGCCTCAGATTTTAGAGTCAAACTATGGATTCTCTCGCCCTCCACTACCACCAACGCACCAAATACAGCCCCGAAACCATCGCCGCAAAAAGCAAGGGTTTAAATTTTGCCCAGCAGCCGGTTCCCTTCAAAGAATATCCAGTGGGCCAGCGCTATGATCTCAAGCCCTATCTCCACCCCCAACCCCAGGAATCCCAGCCGCAGGATTGGCGATTGTGGCAGCGGCTTTCTCAACTGTTTTTTTGTACCTACGGCGTGACGGCCAAAATGGTGACGTTGATGGGGCCGCCCGTGTTTCTTCGCGCTGTCCCCTCCGCCGGAGGACTTTATCCGGCAGAAGTCTATTTGCTCTCCCGGGGGACGGAAAGTTTACCCGCTGGCCTCTATAACTACCAAGTCCAAGACCACACCTTGATCCGCTTCTGGGATCAGAATATTTGGCCCGAGCTAGAGCAGTGCTGTTTTCAGCATCCGGCCCTGGGGGCAGTGGATTATGCGATCGTTACTTCAGCGGTGTTTTATCGTTCCGCTTGGCGATACCAAGACCGAGCCTATCGCCGCATCTTCCTCGATACCGGTCATTTATTAGGCAATTTCGAGATTGCCGGGGCCTTGACAGGGTTTCGCCCCTGTTTAATTGCGGGATTTCAGGATCAGCGGATCAATGAATTGATGTATTTTGAACCCACCCAAGAAGGGGTCGTGACCATTATGCCGCTCCTGGATCAGGAACGGCAGCGCCCTCTCCAGCAGTCAGGGTTTACGGCTCTACCGTCGGAGATCCATCCAACCTATAATTTTGTCGAAGATGGCGAACTGTTGGATTATTTACACCGCGCCACGATGATTAAGACCCTGGTGAAATCAGATCAAGCCACGGCATTAAATTTGGATGATAAATATAATTTTCCCTTCTGTACCAAAATTTCCATGGCGGCGGCCCCCATCCCCTTCAATATGGGGCTGCGGGGGTTAGCCCAAACCTTAGGGAAACGTCGCTCCACCCGCGCCTATACCGGGGCAGATTTAACCCTAGAAGAGGTGCGATCGCTCCTTCATTTCACCTATCAACCCCAAGACTATACCGATCTAGGTTTAGATCCAGATCCAGATTATTGCGATCTCAATCTGTTAGAAACCTTTATCGTTGTTTCGGGGGTGGAGGGGTTAGATGCGGGCTGTTATTACTACGCCCCCAGAGCACAGGAGTTGCGGCAAATTCGCTTTAAAAATTTCCGCCGTGAATTGCATTTTCTCTGTTTAGGGCAGGATTTGGGTCGGGATGCGGCGGCGGTGGTTTTCCATACTGCTGATCTAAAAAAGGCGGTGCAAATCTATGGCGATCGCGCCTATCGTTACCTTCATTTGGATGCGGGCCATCTGGGGCAACGGCTGAATTTGGCCGCGATTTATCTAGATTTAGGGGTGAGTGGCATTGGTGGCTTTTTTGATGATCAGGTTAACGAGGTGCTGGGCATCCCCACCGATGAGGCGGTGATTTATA
>JAABSU010000193.1 GCA_011390265.1 Spirulina sp. | reverse complement strand
CGCAACAGCAACATCGCCCCCCAAGCACTCCCAAAAATATCAATCCCTAGATCAGGTTTTAAGGTTTTTAATCGGGTGATTTCGGAGGATTGGGCAAGGTAGCGGAGGCGATGCCAAGGGGTTTGCTGCTGTTGGGGAATTCCTTTGTTAAACCAAGGGGCATTGATGGCAAGAATGTGATCTACGTGGGGATTTTCAATGAGAATAGGACGGGCCCAGTTGCCCACTCCTACGGTGATTTTGATCTGGGGATTATGGTGTTTAAGGGCAGCAAATAGGGGGGTAATGATTAGTAGATCGCCGAGATCGTTGTTGCGTAAAATGAAAATGTGTTGCGGTTTTTCGGTGCTGGCTTGGGGGCTAAACTGGCTCCAAGTTTGGAGGATGAGGTTGGTTATTTTTTGAAATAGTGGGAAGGCGATCGCCCTCATTTTTTGTTTAATTAGCATTGGTGTGATAGTGGTGCTCTGAACAATCATGAATTGGGTTACTCTTACATGCATCACGCTTGGCAAGATGATCTGCCCTCAAAAACCCAGCAATCTGCGCATGTTACCCTATCAGTTTTGGACTTTCTACCATCAAACCATCATAAAGTTCATAGCGATGCTCCGTCTCTGGATACATCGCCACAAAAGTATCAAAATCAATCGCTTGAATCCTAGCTTGAACCATTATCAACCCCATCAAATCAAATCCTCTTCTATCCTGAGAGTTGTTCCCGACGATACACCCACCGCGCCAAAATCCCCGCTACAATTGTCCACCACAGCAGCCAAAGGATATGAATCCAATGGTAGCCATCGAAGCGGAACACTTCTCCTAGTTCAATTTCTCCCATCCAGGCTACCAGTTGGCCATAGTGATAGGTGGGGAGGAAAAGAATCAGATCTGCAATCCAGGGTTGAGGGAGTAAGGGAGAGATATTAAAGCCAAAGCTAATGGCCACAATGGCAAGTAAGGCTAAAACAGCCCATTGCAGTGATTCGGGTTTAAATAAATACCCTAGAGTGAAGCTGACAATGGCGAAAGGAATCACGCCTAAAACCAGGACAAAGCTCAGGTAAAACATCCAAGGTTCCCAGATGAAGGTACTGGCCTCGATAAACTGACTTTTAACCCAACCGCTTACAAATGCTAATCCCGTCATCAGAGAAGCTAACACGAGGAAGTTCCCCACTTTAGCCGCCAGATAAGTAATGAAGGACAAGGGAGTGATGCGTAGTAACTTTAACCAGCCGCGATCGCGTTCCGAGGAAATTTTAACGCCAAACTGACTCACGCAGATAAACATTACCAACGCTGTTAGAGAAGCAGCGACTAGGGATTGAAACCGGTCTGGGGTGTTTTCTTCAATGGAGACTCCGGCAAAAATTGCCAACCCCAATCCCACAATAACGGTGTCAATTTTACGATAGGTTTGCAGCAGTTCAACATAGAGTTGTCCCCAAAAAGCTTTTAAACTAAAGCCTCCAATGTCAGACTTAGGGGTTAACAACGCTTCCACTTCAGGACTTGACTCAGAGCCTTGCGCTGCTGTACTTAACTCGGTGCGATTGTTTAGAATTTTTTGATAGCGGGGAAATTCTTGAATATCTACCTCGCCATTCTGTTTGTTGAGGCGCACTTCTCGCGTCACCAAGTCGGCAATTTCGTCACAATCTTGTTCACTGTGGCTAATCGCCAAAATCGTTTTTCCTTGGCGGTCAAATTCCCGCACTTGTTCCCAGAAGTTTGCCCGCGCTTTGACACTCAGATTATTAGTCGGCTCGTCGAGAATTAAAATATCGGGATTCCCAACGATGGCCAGGGCAAAATAGAGAGATTGAGCCTGTCCCCCGGCGAGACTGCTCGCGTAATCATTTTGTTTATCCGTTAGGCGCGATCGCTCAATCGTTTCGTTTAACTCAAGTGGCTGCGGATAGTAGCTTTGAAACAAGCGAATTGTTTCTTTCACCGTCAACCCTTCCACTGGTTTTGCGCGTTGAAGCATCGTTCCCAGCTTTAGATGTGCCTGAGGATCTCTGGGAGATTCGCCAAAGATTTCAATTGACCCTTGATCAGGAATTTGCAAGCCACAAATGAGGTTAACTAGCGTTGTTTTACCGGAGCCATTATCACCACGCAACAGGATAAATTCACCGGATAAAATATCAAAACTCACATTATCCAGAACCTTCTGCTTCTGTTTATTGATAACGTAAGTCTTCGATAGATTTTGAATTTTGATAGCAGTTTTCATGGAATTCATACCAGAATTAGCAAAAAATCAGAATGGAAATTAAAGCATATGCAACCAACCAAAATTTTTAAGCAGGAACCACACCCCAAGACCTGATAATAAGGCTGGAGCTAAAGCAACTGGAAACATCGTCATAAGAATCAATGCGACTGTTCCACCAATGGCAACTTCTGGAGTAATCAGTTCTGTCGATGTACAAGTTGAAGAAATACAAATTTGGCTAGAGATCAGAGTAGTAACTACAAAAAATATCGCCAATACTCCAACAATTTTTACCAATTTTTTAGGAATTCCGAAAATTTTATCTGAGTCATTCATGGGTCTTTTTCTAATAAGTTTTAGGTGATTTTTAGATGATCTTAATTAACTTTGTCAATTATCCAACAGAGTCCACTGGCCGCCGCACTTCCCGCTGCAACAGCGATGGGCGGAGGAACCAATAAGGCGGCTGTTCCGACAGTAACCGCCGATCCAATTGACACTGCAATTCCAGAAGAACACCCTCCAGATTTTACAGTTATCTCAGCTTCAGCTACCTGATCAGGGTGACTGATTGAACGAGCGTGAAGCATAGTTTTTCCTTCTTTAATCCCGGTTACAATTCCATCATTATCGACTTGGGCAATTTCGGGATCTTCTGAAGTCCAAGATGCAAGTTTGTTGAAATAGCCTCGTCCATTTAGCGTTGCCTGAACCGGTTTCTGGCTATTCACTGCGACTTTGACTGAGGAGGGTTGAAGGGAAATATCGGTGACGATGGGATCAAGAATTTTAACGGCCGTCGAACGAGATTGTTTCTCGTCAATAATTGACGTGGCAGCTAGGATGACTTCTCCGGGTTCTAACGCCTTAAGATCGCCATCAGCGGAAATTGTCGCCCGATTAGGATAGTTTGAAGACCAGAGAATTTGAGTATCTTCTGTTGTACAATTTCCTTCACAACTGGCCTGGGCATTGAAATGACCCGTCTCACCGACGTAGAAAAGGTCGGAGTCTGATTGAATTTGAATCTCCGTAATTTGAGGTGGATTTTCGATTACGGCAACTTCAATCGTCTGATTAACACGAGAGTCCTTGCTCCAAACCGCTGTTAAGGTTGTGTTTCCCGGCTTTAAAGCCTTAACTAGATTATTTTTATCAATTTCAATCAGGTCAGGATTGGCAACCTGCCAAGCTACCGACTTGTTCCCGAATGGGCCAATACCTCCAATGTTAACATTAAACTGTTTATCACCTCCTTCTTCAATCCGTAATGCTTGGGGAGTGATAGTTAAACTCGGTAAAACTTCAATGGGAATTTTAAAATTGGCTGAGTTTTCCGATGAATTTTGATTCTCCACGCCAATGCTGACTAATATTTCTGTTGTCCCTACTTCTTTTGCCTGAACAACAATTTGCTTCCCTTCATCTTGATCTAAAAAGGCAATATTTTCCTTCTGGGTTTTCCAATGAATTTCTGGGCTATAGTGGCCGGTTCTATTCACTTGAGCATTGAGGGTTGCAGCTTCCCCAAGTTTAAGTTCTAGGGACTGAGGCGTAACTTCGGTTTGCCAACAGCTTACTTCGCCACTCTGTTGCCACCAGACAACCCCAGTACAGCCATGTTGCTCAATTAACGTATAGCCAACGAGAACGACAGTGCAAAGCAAAAATATACCAGCTAACCCTCGAAAATAACCAAAAACTCGATTCAAGATTCCTGAATCAGTCTGAGATTCTGAGGGAACTTGTGATGCCATAACCAGGGTTCCTTGTTTAACGTGAGTTTTGACCTTGCCTCATAAGTTTTGTTCGCTTAAAACAAAACTCCGGATAGTTTTAAATTTCAATCTCGCCGCGCCCACTCAATCTAACACTGATCTTAGGTTAGGGAAATTTTCTTGTTCAACTGTAATATTTTTTTACACTTTTTAACATTCCCTGCAACCTCCACCCCCTTTTTCTCCTCGTTCAGAACTATCGATTCTTTAGCAATTGATCATACTCACCATGAGAGCCGATCCAAAACCAGACCATTGTATCTTTCCCCTTCATCGCACCCACAGCTCACCACCCAATCCCCCCCCTCACAGAATACATGACCGTTTTAGTTTTAAGCTTCTTGAACTCTAAGCTTGGATGTTGTGGATTTTCTTGCCACAGCCGATAATTTTTGCGTGCTGCTTGTTTAACCCGTTCTGGCAATTGAGCAAAACGAGCGATAAATTCCGGTGTTAACTCCGATTTCATAACTCATCGAAACCCATTACCTGCGTTTCCCCACTCAATGAAGCTGCTAATGCAGCTTGTGCAAGTTCTTCTAAGACACAACTTTGTTCCTGTTCCAAAGTCTGCGGCCATTGTATTTCATCTTCAATATCCGCGATCAACTGTTGAGCCAACTCATCTTGGAGATGTTGAGGCAAAATCTGAGCCTTTTCAAAAGCGACACTGAGGAGAGAGGTGAGCATTGCATCAATGGGATTGTTCTCACCTCTAAAATAACCCAAAATCAAAGCAAAAAGCGTCCTTTTTTTAAAGTTTGTCGCGGCGGATGACATGGGCTTCGAGGGTAGATCGCTCGCCCCATACTTCCCGCAATTCCCCCCGACGATACATTGCTAACTGATCCCCCCGATGGGGAGAACCTGGTTGGGTAGCGTTGCCGTAGGCATTTAAGACCAGAGCATGGGGAGAATCGCCAAACTCAATGGCCATAATAAAACCATCCCCCCCCACTGCCGTAAACGGTTCCCCTGGCTCTCCCCCCGCCAAATCAATCACGGCAAAACTTCCCAACGATCCCGGCGCACCCTGGCCCGGCTCATCCACATTCCCCACCCGCAACCGCGTAAATTCCCCCCAAGGCAGATCCAACCGCCCCCAATCCCGCTCCATTTCCCGCGCCACCTTCTTTAAGGTAGTTAGGGCCGCTGCGGGATCGGCTAATCCTTTTGGGGTGGTTAAGGGTTCGCGGGGGTTCCAAGGGGTAGCCCATTGCTGGCCCGGCGGTAGCGACCACCACCATTGCACAAAGAGGGCTGCGCCGCGACTCTCGGCGTTGGTGTGGCGATCCCAGGCTTGGAGGACTTGGGCGGCTTTTTGGATTAAGGGATCGGGATCGGTTTGGGCTAAGGTGAGCAACTCCGGCAAGAGGCGATCGCCTAATGCCAACCGGGTTGAAAACTTTGCCTTACTTAAACTATCAAGATCCCATTGGTCTTGGGATTGGATCAGTTGGAGCGATCGCTGGCTCCGCAATAAATTCAACGCCCCCGTTAGATCTGGCGGTGTCAGATAGGCGGGGAAATCTTCAGCATCCAAAACCGGGGGGAGCGTCACCGTCCAGGGGGGATCATTGCTGTTTTGCAACCATCCCGTGGGAGGATTTGCTACCTTGGGCAGGTCAGCATAGGGATGGTATTCTGTCCAAATTTGATCCGCGCGATCGCCCCCTTGGGGCTGTTGCTGACTCGCCCAATCTCCCTCAGAACGCACCGGAACAAGCGCGTTAAAAATATAGAAAATTTCCCCGTGGCGATCGGCGGTGAGGAAGTTAAACATTGGGAGTTGTTGCTGGGCTAAAGCTGCCTCAAATTCGCGGCGGTTGTGGGCATTGGCCATGGCCCAAAGTTGCTCAAAAATGTAGGGGCGGTCAAAACCGGCAATCCTTAACGCTGTTGCGGTTTTGTCGGTTTTGCTAATAATGGGGCCATGGGGCGATCGCTCCACCGTCAGCAATTCCTCCCGCAACGTTCCATCCGCCTGCTTCACCTTTAACCGCACTTCTTCCGTCTCAAAAGCCGCCGTTCCCCCCTCCCAACGGTAGCCTCCCGGCACGAGGGTTAAGCGGTAATCTGTCCAAGCCTTTTGGGGGTTCACCGTTGCCGTCCAACCTAGATCGGAGTTAAAGCCAATGGACAATAGCGGCATTCCCACCAACGCCGCACCGTAGAGATCCACATTTTCAGTACTCAAGTGGGCTTCATACCAACGGAACAAGCCCCCCCAAGGGAGATGGGTATTGGAAAGGAGGAGACTATGGCCGGAACGGGAGCGGGCAGGGGCGATCGCCCAACCATTAGACCCTGCCAATGTGGGGCCGACGAGGAATTGTAAATGGATCGCCCGTTGGAGATGGGCGAGAACATCGGTGGGCTGGACGGGTAAGACGACGCGACGACTGGGGGCGATCGCCTCCGGGTGTTCCATTGCATATTCATTCATCCCCGCCACAAACCCCTCCAGATAGGCCCGCATTTCCGGCGTTTGCGCTTCAGCCCAAGCGGTAGCACGGGCGGGGATATCCATGCGATGGAGCAGGCGATCGCCCCCTAAATACTCCTCCCCCCAATATTCCGCCCCCCGCCCCCGGGCCAAACCATAGAGCCGTAGGATCAAATCCCCATGACTGTGCATCTGAGCATAGCCAAAGGCCCGCCCCAAAGAGACAAAATCCGGCGCATAGATGTGGGGAACCCCCCAAGTATCCCAAAGGATTTCGGTGGCAGGTTGAACAGGCATCGTCATGGCTAATCCTAGGGTGGTGAACAATGTACAGAGGGCCAGCAGCGCCCAACGAAATCCCAAACGCAACCGAGCCGCGTTAGCGTACCATCGCTGCCCCCACAACTCCCTCAATTTCCTAAGCGCCCCCCAACCTAAAGCCATTAACAGCAACCACAGAACCACATCATTAGTCAGTTTAGCCAGGCCGTCACCGAAACCGGCACAGCCATGGCAGTTTGCGCCCCATCTTTTCGGA
>JAABSU010000192.1 GCA_011390265.1 Spirulina sp. | reverse complement strand
CGTTGGTGGGGAAAGGCATGGCTTTGGGAACGGTTTTATCGTTCACGATGGCGGTGACGGCCCTTTCTTTGCCACAAATGATTATCCTGCGCCGAGTCTTGCAGCCGCCCCTGTTGGCGCTGTTCATCGGCTTAACGACGGTGGGGATTATTGCGGTGGGTTATTTGTTTAATTTTGCGATCCGCGACAGCGTACCCATCACTTAATTTTTCGCTGCGAAAATGGATGGGCCATTCTCAATAAATGGCGTAAAATGAGAATAGCCGTTTCAAAGGTGTAAGATTATGAATCAAGGTCAGATCGGTTTGAGGGCCAGGGTTGAACAACTGGCGAGTAATCCTGGCCACCAAGTGGTGACTCGTGCTTTGGTGGTGGGTGTGGCTGCTGCTGTGGTTGTCCCTGTGGTGTTGCCCTTGGCGAAACCTTTCGCCAAAGCCACGATTAAGGCCGGCGTGACGCTCATCGAAAAGACAAAGATGGCCGTCGCGGAAACGATGGAAATGGTGGCGGATATTGCGGCGGAGGCCCGGGCCGAAGTGCAAACAGCCCAGGCACAAGTTGCCCCCGTTGGGGAGTCAACCCCCAGCGGCGATGCTAACCAAAATTAGCGACCCGTCTCGGTGTTGGCCGATGCGGGAGGAGTTTTTAGTGCTAACGATGAACAGGGACAACTTGACGGAGGAGTTGTTCCTGTTTGCTGTTTTCGGCTTGGGCAATCCAGTCGGTCAGGCGCATGGGCGTTTGCGGGCTTCGGGTTTTCTGGCTACGAACGGCGTTAGCCTGGCCCTCTGAACCCATCAACAGGGGAGTTCCTAAAATCAAAACCCCCAATCCGAGCCAAGCTAAGGGGTGATTCCCCTGGCCAGTTTCGAGAATCTCTTTAAAATGGAATGTCAGGACTGATTTATCAAGATGAATCAGAGACATGGTGTGATCCGCGATAGCGTACCTATCGGTCGTAAATATTGATCACGATCTAGTTTAACAAGCTTTGCTCCTTAACAAGAACTATTATCAATTATTTTGGTCAGTCGCTCCATCGTTGCGTCAGTTGGTGCTGGAGGAGGGGGCGGAGGCTGTTCATGGCGGCGAGGATGGCGGAGCCGTTATGGATGAGGGTGGCGAGGAGGGGATTGAGGCCGAAGCTGGCGGCGAGGCCGAGGGCGATGAGGTTGGGGGCGACGACGAGGGTGCTGTTTTGATCGATGAGATGGCGGGTTTCGCGGGCGATCGCCATCACTTCCAAAATGTCCAACAGTTGATCATTCATCAACACTACATCCGCCGTTTCGCGGGCGATATCCGTCCCCCCCGCAAAGGAAATGGAAACATCGGCATAGGCCAGGGCAACGGAATCATTGAGGCCATCGCCCACAAAGGCGACCGTATGGCCGCTGCGATGGAGATCCCGCACGACCTTCGCTTTTTGTTCCGGGAAGGCTTCGGCATAAACATGGGCAGTGGGAATGCCCAGGCGGGCGGCCACTTGATGGGCTTGGTGGGGGCGATCGCCCGTCAGTAAATACACCCCTAGGCCATAGTCCTGTTGCAATGTGGTGATCAGCGTCGCACTTTCAGGACGAAGGGGGTCACTATAGGCGATCGCCCCTAAATATTCCTCGCCCCAAGCCACATCAATCCAAGATTCTCCCCCATCGGGGGCTTGGCTTAAAGCTTCCTCAAAACCGCTATTGAGCAAAAACCGCCGACTCCCCACTAACAACCGCTTCCCCTCCACCTCCGCCTCAACCCCTAAACCCACCTGATAGTTCCAGGCTCCCCTGGGGGGGATCGTCAAGCCCTGTGATCGCGCCGCTTTGACAATTGCTTCAGCGACAGGATGGGTTAACCGTTGCTCGGCTGTCGCTGCCAATTGCAGCAACCGTTCTGGCGTGCAACCTCCCTGAGGATAGAGGCCCGTCACAGCAATGGAGCCTTGGGTGAGGGTTCCGGTTTTATCGAAAACCACCGTATCCACTTCCGCCAACTGCTCCAACGTGCGGCCGCTGCGCACTAAGACCCCATGGCGGGTGGTGTGGTTGAGGGCGCTGAGGAAAGCGGTGGGAATGGAAACGCGGATGCCTGTGACAAAATCCAGGGTTAAAATCGCCGCTGCCCGGCTCGGATCGCCCGTGGCTAACCCCACCACCACCGCCAACAGTAGCGCCGGCCCAATGAGGCGATCGGCCAATTTCTCCGCATAATTCGCCATCCGCGTATCATGTACCGGCGCTTGGGAAAGGAGGGCAATACTGGCGGCGGCCCGGGTTTGATCCCCCACCCGTTCCGCCCGGAGGTAGATCTGCCCCGATCGCACCAACGTTGAGGCCCAAGCGCGATCGCCGGTCTGTTTCGCCACGGGCAAAGATTCCCCGGTTAAACTCTGTTGATCCACCCAAGCCTCCCCTTGGAGAACCGTGCCATCTACGGGGATTTGTTCCCCCGGATAGACCACCACCGTATCCCCCACTACAACGCGATCGCTCGGCACTTGCACCGGCTCCCCCGTCTCCGGCTTCACCCAAGCCCATCGCCCCAAGGCATCCATCAGGCTGAGGGTTTTGCCTTCCGTAGCGCGGGCGGTGCGATCGCGGATATCATCCCCCAAGGCATGGAGGAAAATTACCAAAGCCGGGGTCAACAGTTTGCCCTGCACACCACTGAGGGTGAGAGCCAGCAGATCCAACGCATCAATACTTAGCCGTCGCTCTGTCCAAAGGCTGTGCCAAGCCCGCTGGGCAATGGGCAGGGCAAGACGCACCAAAGCCAAAAATGCCAAGGGCCGCACCCAAGCCCCCTGGGGCAACCGCACCGCCGCCGCTAAGGCCACCGCCACCACAGGCATCAGCAAAGATTCCTCCTCTGGGGGAGATTCGGGATTGGTGGCGGTGAGTTGGCCGAGCGCCGCCTCCAGTTGGGGGAGGAGGGGGTATTGGGGGGGATGGTGGATGATCAGCGATCGCGCCGCCCAATTGAGCCGTACTGAACCCAGTTCCGGCAGGGATTGTAATTGGGTTTGCAGTTGCACCGCTTGGGCTGCTTGGTCTGGCCCCCAAGGGAGGCGCAAGCGACTGCGGTAGGGGGTTTGGTGGACGGGAAAATAGGGGAGAGAGAGGGTAATGGTCAAGCCCCGACCTCCTCCATGGGGTTTTCGGCCCGTTGGAGAATATCCAAGAGGGCAACGCCTAAATCCAATTCGGAAACACCGAGGGGATCGTAACGAATCACCAAGGAGGCAGCGGCAGCATTGAGGCGTACTCCTAAAACCCGCGCTTCAGCGGTGAGGAGGCTGGTGAGGCGTTTACCGTAGGCTGAATCTGTAAGGAGGCGAGGAATTTTGAGGCGGAGGCGGCCGGGGACATTGTGGACAATGGTGTAGTCTTCGGTGGCGACCCCGTTAGCAGTTGTTGGGTTGGGAGCGGTTGCGGCAGGAAGAGCGGGACTATGGGCCTGTTTTTTCAATTCCGCCAACATTTGGCGGGTGAGGGCGGCGATCGCCAAGTTAGCCAGCAATCCCTGAGCGCCCCGCAATTGGAGCCGACTCGTCAGAAACAAGCCTGTCAGCACGGGTAAAATCGTGGCCACTTCGCCATAGGTTTCCAACCATTCACCAAGGCGGGCCGCCACGTTCAGGGTTGGGGAAGAGTTATCGAGGGTTTGCATGGTGGTTCGGGGGGGTGGGGATTGTGCCCAGCCCTAGTTATTGAGATTAATTACTAATTAAATTAGCAAAAAATACCACAATTCATGATTTTTCTCATCAGTTCGGCTTAGTCAGGAGATCCCACATCGGGGCGGAAGCGATTTTTTAAGCCGATGCCCACTACCACGAGGGCAATAATTACCACCGTCCCCAGCCCCAAACTACTGGGGAGCCAAAACACCGCTTCAATGTAGTTGAGTTGTCCCGGTTGCAGTTGCCACACGAGATGATTCCCCCCTTGCTCAACGGGAATTTGAGGGTTAACGGCCCGCGCTCCCCAAGGGGTAGCGAGGCTAAAGGTTAAATGGAGCAGGGAATTGGTGTTGAGTAACTGCTGGCGATTCGCGTTAGCGTACCCATCGCCACTCAATCCCCCCAAACTCCGCAAATCCACCTCTAACCGGAGGCGATCGCGCTCCAAGAGCAGTAAATTACTCTGGGTTAGCCCCAAACTGGCGGAAAGTTCAACAATCTCCTCCCCTTCAGCCATCGCCCGTTGTTCGGGGGTTTGCTCCGTGGGGTTGAAAAATTGATTAAATTTGCGGTTGAGTTCCGCACCATTGCTGAAGGGAATTGTGAGCGTCAGGCGGTGATCTGAAACCCGCTCCACCTTGCCCTGAAGGGATTTGGCCCGCTGTTCGAGGGTTTTGAGCCAAGCCTTCACTTCCCCCTGACTAAAACTGGTGAGTTGTTCCCCCAGTTCAATCTCTTGGGTAATCGACCCGGCAAACTGCCCCTGAAACGTTACGCCCACATCGTAGCGAACACAGCCCGACAGCAACAAACCACAGAGGAGCAGGAACCCTAAATAATGGAGGCGCGATCTCACCCACCGCCGCAATCGTTGCCCAAAGTTTTGTCCTGCCATCTTGCCCTCACTTGTGGATCTAGTTTCATTAAATCAAGGCCGGGGCCATGGCCGCTACAGGCCAACCCTCTAGGATAGGAAAGCACATTTAACTTGGGAAGATTCGATGTCACCACAACTCCTCGGATTATTGATTGGCGGTTTAGTGCCAGCGGTGGGCTATGGGATTGCGGGCCTGTTGGCGAAGGTGAGCACCAATGCGGGGATGTCCGTGGGCGGGCATTTGATTTGTATTGGTGTGATGGTGAGCTTGGTGGGGGTGGTGATGCAGGGGATTTTACCGGGGCCATTGCCATCGGGGGTGGCGATCGCCTCTTCATCGATTTACGGCCTCTTTTGGGGTCTGGGAACCGGCGGCGTAGCCTTGGGGTTAATTCGCTATCAAACCCCCCTCTCAAAATTGGCCCCCCTCTACAACATGAACACGCTGATTACCGTCGTTCTTGCCCTCTTGATTTTCACAGAATGGCAAAATGTGGACGCGGTGAAGTTGGGGATCGGCGCGTTACTGGTGGTGATTGGTGGGATCTTAGTATCTCTGGCCTAGGGCAGGAGGCGTTCTAGATCCAACTGGGCCGCCACTTGGGCTAAGGTGGCCAGATTGCGGCGATCCTTGTGATCTAAATGGGGCAATGTGCCTAAAACCGGCGTTTGGGTGAGGGATTCGAGTAAATCCACCGGAGTCCAGTCTGCTAACTGTTGGGGGGTTACGGGTTGAACGCAACTGAGGACTAACCCCCGGACGGGTAATTTGAGGGAACGGGCTAGGGCGATATTGGCCACGGTTTGGGCGATCGCCCCCAACTGCACCGGCACAACGAGCACCGTCTCCCAACCCCACATCGCCGCCACATCCCCCACCGTTAGCTCAAACGTCACCGGAGAACCCAAGCCCCCCACTCCCTCGATTAACACCATCGGGTAATCCTGTGCCAATCGCTGATAAGCCTGCCAAACCACCGCCAGATCCACCGTTTTCCCCTCCTGCGCCGCCGCTAAAGGGGGGGCAATGGGAGCCGCAAACTGCAACGGCACAAGGGTTTTGGGAGCTTGGGGCAATGTGAACAATTCCCGGTAATGCTCCCCATCCCCCGGCCCCGACTGCATCAACTTCATTAATCCCAAGGTTTGCGGGTCACGGTAGCGATGCCAATAGGCAACTAAGGCCGTTGTCAAGACGGTTTTGCCTACATCGGTATTGGTGCCGGTGATGATCAGGGGAGGCATGGTTTTGAGGGGATGGGGAAGAGGGAACAGGGAACGGGCAACGGGGAAATTTTCCCCCCTTTTAAAGGGGGGTTAGGGGGGATCAAGCTTGGGCTTAGGGGCGATCGCCTATTTCATTTGGCCGCCGGAACGCCAAATGCTGATAATTAAGCCAAAACCCAATAGGGTTGCTGCCGAAAATAGAATAGCACTGACGACCGACAACTGCGGCAAGGGTGTACTGTCCGCAATCAACGCCGCCCCGATCAACAGCGAACCCACCACAATACTGTAGGCGAGGCGATTAGCAGAATTTTCAATCCCCTGGCGAATTGACCCCAACTCACGGATTTTCAAATTCCATTGCAACGTTTCCGAACTGACGCGATCGAGAATCACCTCCATCTGACGGGGCGTTTGCAACCCTAGGGATTTCACATCTAAGGCCATCCGCAACAACGTCGGCAACGGGTCATCTCCCAACAATTGCCGACTAAATAAATCCGTCATCAACGGCTTAAACTCATCGAGTAAATTCACCTCCGGATAGAAACCCCGCGCCACCCCTTCCAGGTTCGCCAAACTCTTGGCGTAGAGGCCCATATTGCCCGGTAGGCGGATTTTATTGCGCCGCGCCACCTGCAAAATTTCGTAAAACGCCTCACTGAAATTAATATTCGAGAGGCTGATGTCATAATACTTCCGCAACATCCGATCAAAATCCACCTCTAGCTTGGCGAGATTCACCGGATGGGGGGATTCCGAAAGTTCTAGGGTCAGTTGGCTACAGCGTTTGGCATCAATATGCACAATCGATAGCAACAATTCAATCAAAATATACTGGGTGCGGGGGTCAAGGCGGCCAATCATGCCACAGTCAATCAGGGCAACGCGATCGCTCTCCAAATAAAAAATATTGCCGGGGTGGGGATCAGCATGGAAAAATCCATCAATGAACATCTGCTGAAAAAATGCCCGAAATAGCAACGTGGCAATTTGTTGCCGTCGCCGCAACTCGCCCCCCGTCTTGCTATCCAACGGCAGGATCTCCGCCTCTAAAATCGGCTTGCCCTCTAGCCATTCCATCACCAACAGTTTTTCGCCGGTGAGGTTTTGGTAAATGGCGGGGATCACCAATTGCCGGGTATCAAACCAGCGGCTTTTCGAGAGATTACGCCGCAGTTGCTCTGTAAAAGCCGCCTCTTTGCGAAAATCTAATTCCGCTTTCAGGGCCGAGGTAAATTCAT
>JAABSU010000191.1 GCA_011390265.1 Spirulina sp. | reverse complement strand
AAATCAATAGCCCACACTTCAAAATCCCTTTGCAATTCGGCAATATTTTTGCGCCAATGATCCGTCGAAGCCCCAAAACCATGCACCAACAGCAGCGGCGGCCGCTGGGTATTGCCGGACGCGACGGGGGAGGACTGAGCTAATTCCCCAGCTTTAACGTAGTAGATGGCATAATCTCGCCATTGCCAAATTTGGCCCGGCACAGTGGATAAAGACGGCACAGCAACGATAGACACGGCACAATGGAAACAACGACCTTTCTAGTATAAAGTTTTGTAACGTTTCTGAGTGCCATGGCCCGCAATCCCAAACTCACCTACCATCGCGGCACGCTCCTGCTCCATCCCCCCCCGCCGGGGAAGGCTTGGCTCGACTATGCCACTTGGGACGATCGCATTGAAAAATTTCGCATTCGCGGCCAGGATTATCGCCCCTTGGTGGAGGCGTTGCAAAAGCAGGGGGTGACGTTTACCGATGGGGCGAAGGGATTCACGCCCTTGGAACTGCAAACCCAACTGGCAAAAACCCCCTATGCCCATCAGGAAGAGGCTTTATTAGCTTGGAAGCGGGCGGGCCGTCAGGGGGTGGTGGTGTTGCCGACGGCGGCGGGGAAAACCTATCTCGCCCAGTTGGCCATGGCCTGCACGCCCCGCAGTACGTTGATTGTGGTTCCTACATTGGATCTGATGCATCAATGGTATGCCCAGTTAGAGGCGGCGTTTCCGGGGGTGGAGTTGGGGCTATTGGGGGGCGGTTCCCACGATCGCACGGCGGTCTTGGTGGCCACCTATCACAGTGCGGCGATCCATGCGGAAAACTTGGGCGATCGCTATGGCTTGCTCATTTTTGATGAATGCCACCATTTACCGACGGATTTTTTTCGGGTGATTGCTGAATATGCGATCGCCCCCTATCGCTTAGGCTTAACGGCTACGCCGGAGCGGGCCGATGAAGCCCATGAGGATCTCGATCAACTCATCGGCCCAATTGTCTACCGCAAAGCACCGGCAGATCTATCGGGTCAGGCCTTGGCAGACCATGAGGTACGGCAAATTAAGGTAGCTCTCGATCCCCAGGAGCGCGATCGCTACGATGAGGCGATTAACATCCGCAACCAATTCCTCCAAAGTGCGAATATTTTCCTCGGCAGTTTGCAAGGGTGGCAGGATTTTATCCGGGCTTCAGCCCAATCGGCGGCGGGGCGGCGGGCGATGTTGGCCCATCAGGAGGCGAAGGCGATCGCCAACGGCACAACGGGCAAGTTACGAATTTTGGCGGAACTGATCGAAACCCATTACCCAGAGCGGATCTTAATCTTCACCAACGATAACGCCACCGTTTACCGCATCGCCCAAGATTTCCTAATTCCCGCCCTCACCCATCAAACCCCGGTGAAGGAGCGCCACGGGATTTTACAGCGGTTTAAATCGGGGGATTATGGGGCGATCGCCACCTCCCATGTTCTCAATGAAGGGGTGGATGTTCCCGATGCCCGGATTGCAATCATCCTTTCTGGAACGGGATCAACGCGGGAATATGTGCAACGATTGGGCCGGGTGTTGCGCAAAGGTAATCAAGCTAATAAGTTAGCGATCCTCTACGAAGTTGTGGCGGAAGCCACCAGCGAAGAGCGCACATCAGAACGCCGCCGCACCCCCGCCACGCCCCAAGTTGCCCAACTGGAAATCCTCCCCCCACCCATGCCCCGCGCTGCGGAAACATCAGATCATCCCTACCAAATCGATTAAAATCGAGCTTTTAAAACTCATCAGTCAGCCAATTTTCAGTTTCTAACCGCATGATATGCCGAAAATGCTTTAAGTTATCAGTAACTAAAACAAAACGACGCGATCTCGCCACCGCTGCAATCAAAGTTCAGCAACGCCAATGCTGCTTAAATAACAGACTTGGAAATGTTGTGCAAATTTGGAGACTGCATTGGGATGATTTTTGAGTAAGGCGATACAAATATTGGTATCCAGTAAGTACATAAGTTCAATCAAAATCCAACGATTTTCGACCATGGTGTTGATGGCGATCGCCATCAATGGCGGCAAAGGTTGCATCTAGGTCTGGTTGATCTGACCAAACCCCAAAAAGTTGACAGAATTTTTGCCAATGCTCTTCTGAATCGAGGGCAGGCGACAGGTTGATCTCGATCATGATTTCCCGTCCATCGGGAATGGCGAGATCTTCCGTGAGTTCAATAGTCTGTCCCCGTTTAATGCCTCGAATTTGCATCGTGGTTTTTATAGTTTGGATCCGGTTTTATTGTACTTGTTTTTTTGAGCAACTGGCTTTTTGGTGTTGGGGTGATTAAGGAGGCGGTCGAGGGAGAGCGTGGTGAGCAGGCTATGGGGGCAGTTGTGATGGGTGATAAAATGCTGAAAGCTACATCCAGTAAGCCCTGATTACTCCTATCACCCGTTAATCATTTAGTGCCCCCTCCACCCATGACCCAAGAAGAACAACTCAGCCTCTTTGGCAGCCTCGAACCCAGCCCGCCCCCGGTTCCCTTCGACCAAATTCCCCACAACGGTCAGCTTCCCATCCCCCCCGGAACCTACGCAGACTTAGACCAATTGGGGGAACATTGCCGGGCATGCGATCGCTGCGGCCTCAGTGCCACCCGCACCCATGTCGTCGTCAGTCGCGGCAATCCCCAGGGGGATATCATGGTGATTGGTGAAGGGCCAGGGCAACAGGAAGACGAAACCGGCCTGCCCTTTGTGGGCAAATCGGGGCAACTCTTAGAAAAAATTCTCGCCTCTGTTGACCTCAACACCGAACGAGATATCTACATTGCCAATGTGGTGAAATGTCTTACTGGGGATACACTGATCGCCACAGAACTCGGCTATCGCCCCCTTGCTTGGCTCGTCGAAAATCAGTGGGCGGGAAAAGTCTTGAGCTTGGCGGCCGATCGCACCCTTGTTTGGCGCAACGTCACCGGCTGGTATTGCTCCCCCTTGGGGAATCGCTGGCTCTACCGGGTGAAATTACGGGGGCAACCGGGCAGCTATACGGCGACGGCGGATCATCCCGTCTTGACGCGGCGGGGCTGGTTGCCGGTGGGGGAATTGGAGCGGGGCGATCGCATTGCCACCGGTTTACCCTTAAAACGCCTCGTTTTAGCCGGCCCTGCTGGCCTGCAAACTGAAGGGGAATTTCACGACTATTTAGGGCAAAGCACCGACTGGGCCGGCGTGGAAACAGAACTACTCCAACCCCAACCCTCAGAAACCCCCGTCTACTGCATCGACGTAGCCGAAACCGCCAACTTCATCACCCCCGCTGGCGTTGTCCATAACTGCCGCCCCCCCAGCAACCGCACCCCCAACCCCGACGAAGTGGATGCTTGCCGCCCCTATCTCTTGGAGCAAATTCGCCTCGTTGACCCCAAAATCATCCTCTTCACCGGAGCCACCGCCCTCAAAGCCCTCACCGGCAAGAAAGAGGGAATCACGAAAATTCGCGGTCAATGGTTGGATTGGGGCGATCGCCACTGCATGGCCATTTTTCACCCCGCCTACTTACTCCGCAACCCCTCCCGCGAACCCGGCAAGCCGAAATGGTTGATGTGGCAGGATATTCAAGCCGTGCGGGCCAAATATGATCAATTGCGCGGCCAATGAGTGCTCCATTTTTGGGTCAAGTTCAGCCCCAAGGCCCTGGAAAATTCAGGGATTCAGCGGTTGACGACTCGATTGAGCGATCGCTTAGGATAAGAATAGGGTAATGCAAATCAACAGCGTCACCTTTGCCCCCCTTTTTCGCTCCCGTGGGCTTGCTTGCGAACCCATGGGGCACGCTCAAGAGGCACTATGCTAGACCGACTCCCCACTGAAGCCAAGCTTTGGGCCGAAAAACTCCACTGGAAAGAACGCCGCTATCTCCTCTCGCTGTGTCACTTGCTTTGCGCAGCGCCCCCGGAAGACCAAGCCCATTTCCTGGATCAATATACCGCCGATGGTTTAATTGCCAAAATTATCCAGGATTACGAAACCCAGGAAAAAGTTCAAAAACATCTACACAGCTTCCACATTGAAACGGAACTGAAAAGTATGACCCTGCGGCACTATATTCGCCAGTTTTATATTCATTCTGCCCAAGATGCTCGCCGGGAACCGGATAAGTTTTTAGAATCGGCCCTGCGCTTGGTGATTAGTCCTGAGGAAAAAAATTATGTTTTGAATTATATTTTGGGCTTTGAATTAATTAAAATGATGTTCCAAATGAGTTGGTTGCAACAGGAACGTTTCTATTTAATGCAGCATAACCAAGAGGATTTTTATCTCACCTATATTAAGCCGATTCAACATACCCACCGTTTGAATGGCATCATTAATCCTAAGGATTCAACGCTCTTTTTTGCCCAGCGGAATTATTTTGTCAAGGAGCCGAATATCCCCGATCGCAAATTATTAGAGTTGGCAATGGTGACATTTACCACTGATATTGTGAGCAGTCTTGGGTTTGCCATTGTTCGCAATATTCGCCCCGTGCCCTTTGATTATGAATTCATCTATCGCCCGGAGGAGGAAAAGATTTTCACCTAATCGGCTTTGGGGTGAATCTGGGTTTAACCTAATCCTTTTTACCTTTTACCGAATCACGCCAAACGATCCAAAAAATGCCCCAATTTCTTCCTTTAAATCAACCCGAGAATCCTGCAATACGCCCAAAATATACACCCGCTCCCCCACAAGATAAAAACGGTAGGTAATCATTTCATCAATGCTGAACAAAGTGAACTGCTGCCCGGGATAAACCCAAAACGGCAACGATCGCTCCTCCGCCAGCGTCCAATTTGTATCCTGGATCATGTGATCCCGCAATACCGCCAGACGCACCAACGGACTGGCTCCCCCCTCTGGATAGTCCCCAAAGGCAAACACATACTGAGCATTGTCGTAGTGGGCGATCACCCCCTCCAACACCACCGCCCCCGTCGGTAAATCCAGCACCAACGGCTCCTGCATTTCCACCACCCCCGGAAATTCGAGGCGAAACCCCTCCGGTGTCGCTTCGAGCAACTGCCAAGTTTGCGTCGGCATCGCAGCGGCGCGGCCCCCATGAGCCAAGATCAGAGCCAGCAGAAGGGCGATCGCCCCCTTTTTTCGCTTCAACATTCTAGCTTTCCTCAACATCCTGCCCATTTTAACCGCAGCACCCCTCACCCGATCCGCTAAAATGGGGGTCGAAAACCCTTGCCCCCTTATCCTTACAGATCCCCTTGCAACCCTCCGTTCCCCTCGGCCATCTTTACGGTATCAGTGTTGGTACTGGTGATCCGGAGTTAATCACGCTCAAGGGGTTGCGCCTCCTGCGCCATGCCGATGTGGTCGCCTTTCCCGCTGGCCTGCGAGGTAAACGCGGCGTTGCTGAAGCAATTATCGCCCCCTGGCTCGTGGGACAGCACCAACAACTCCTCCCCCTCGATTTCCCCTACACCCACAATCAAGTGGATTGGCAACTGGCCTGGGAGCGAGCCGCCGATCAGGTGTGGCCCTATCTTCATCAGGGGCAGGATGTGGCCTTTGCCTGTGAAGGGGATGTCAGTTTTTACAGCACCTTTACCTACTTATCCCAAACCCTCCAGCGGGCCCACCCTGAATTAATTGTCGAAACGGTGCCGGGGATATCTTCCCCCTATGCTGCCGCCGCTGCCCTGGGGATTCCCCTCACTGCTCAGGGGCAAAAATTCGTCGTTTTACCTGCCCTTTATACCGTTGCTGAACTGGAAAAAGTGCTTCAGTGGGCGGATGTGGTGGTGTTGTTGAAGGTGGGATCGGTGTATGGCCAGGTGTGGCAGGTGTTGCGCCAGTGGAACCTCTTGGAGCGCAGTTGGGTCGTAGAGCGGGCCACGATGCCGGAGCAACAGATCTATGCTAATTTGCGCGATCGCCCCACGCTACAATTGAGCTATTTCTCGCTCTTGATTATTCATAACAAACCTATCGAAACTGATTATTAGTTATGGCTTCTTCCTCGATCTGGACAGTTTTGGCCCAGGGCCTTCGCCAACCGACGGCGATCGCCGCCTATGCTTCCGTCGGCATGCACGCCATGTTAGGGGTTGCCCTCCCGACAATTCCCTGGTTTGCCGATGTGCCCCTCCTGGGTGATACCTCCACCACCCCCCGCAATCAAGTCAATCTGATCGAACTGTCCGCTGCTGACTTCAACCGCTTACCCCTAGCGGTGACGATGCCCCAATCTCCCCTGGGAGATTTACCAGAACTGCCCATGGATACGATGCCCGGGGCAATGCCTAACATTGCTAACTTGCCCACGCCCACCCCCTCAAATACCCCCAATCGCCCCAATTTTCCCCCCTTAGGCAATCAAGTCCAACGGGGCGCAACCCAACGGGGCGCAACTCCCCCCGCCCAAGATCCGCTCTATAGCTATGGCATCACCCCCACGCCCCAAACCCGGAACAACACCAACCGCGCAATTCCCCCCAACACTCCCCCCCGTCCTACCGATAGGCGCATTTCCGGTAATTCCCCCAACCAGAATCAACCCACGCCTCAAGATCGCAGGATTCCCCATTTTGAAGTGGCGGATGAAAACCCCAATTTCCAACTGCAAGAGTTTGATAATCCGGCGGATCTGTTGCGTCGCCCCAGTGGTGCCGATCAGTTGGCGCGGCGGAATCCCCCCAATCCTGAGCAGGCGGCGATTTTAGTGCCTAGCCCTGGCCCGGAAAAAGCTCCCGGGGAAGGTTCAACGGCAACGGAGTCGGAAACCCTCGCCGCCCGACGGGAGCAAAACGTCCTCAGCGATATTGAGCAACGGCGGGAAAATCTCCGCAGTAACCCGATTAACACCACCGAAGCCGAAGCGGAAGAAAATAATGCCCGCTGGTTGGCGGCGGCGGTGGTGGAACCTCGGGCGCTGACGGTGGCGGGGAATTACCCCCAAGATGCCTGTTTGCGGCGGCTGTCGGGCACGACGGTTTATGGGGTGGAGGTGCGGCCCGATGGTGGCAAGGGGGAACCGCAACTGTTGCAAAGTGCGGGCCATAAGATTTTTAATGATCAGGCGCGATCGCAACTCACTGCCATCAGTTTCCCCGCC
>JAABSU010000190.1 GCA_011390265.1 Spirulina sp. | reverse complement strand
TGGGCCACCGAAAGGCCGAACATCGTGAAGGTTTGGGGGGCGGGATATTTAAAAATCAGGCCGGTGATCCAAGCGGGGAGCCATTTGGCGGCGATCGCCACCCCAATCATCACCCCCGCCACTAGCAGCGATTGCGCTTCCTGAAATAAAATCCCAGGATTCACCAGCATCCCCACGGAAATTAAAAAGAAGGGGATAAACAGCGTATTGGCAATGAATTGCAGCCGGTTCATCAGGGGACTGAGTTGGGGGATCAGTTCTGTAATCGCAATCCCCGCTAAAAATGCCCCAATAATCGGCTCCACATCGATCAATTTGGCCACATAGGACACGACAAACAACGTCGCCACCACAAACAAAAATTCCGCCCCCTCATCATGGCCAAACCGCCGAAAAAACCACCGCCCTAAACGCGGTACGCCCCAAAGGGTTGCAAATGTATAAATACTCAAGGAAGGAATCAAAAACAACCAAAACCCCACACTCAAATCCCCCTGGTGGGCTTGAACTACCACCGCCAACACCAAGAGGGCAAAGACGTTGGTGATTAACGTGCCGCCGAGGGTGGTGGTGACAATGGGCGATCGCATAATCCCCAACTTGCTCACCACCGGCAGGGAGAGCAGCGTATGGGAGGCAAAACAGGAGGCGACTAAAATCGAAGCCAACCAGCTATACCCCAACAGCAAAAACGCCACCGTCCCCATCAGCATCGGGATCACAAAGGTGGCCAGGCCAAAGGTCACAGCCTGCTTACCATTGTGTTTAAGGTCGTTCAAACTGGTTTCCAACCCCGCCAGGAACATCAAAAACAAGAGGCCGACGGTTCCCAACAGAATAATCGTATTATCCCGCTGCAACACCCCTAAACCATTGGGGCCGACTAATACCCCCGCGAGAATTAGTCCGACAATTCCTGGTAAACGAAACCGCTCAAACATGAGGGGGGCCACCAACATGATCGCCATGATGATCAAAAACACCCCAACGGGATCGGTAATGGGGCCGCCAAAAATAGCCAAGAGAGGGGGGGCAATCCGTGTCAACGCACCCATCGCTAGGCATCCCTCAAGGGTGGTTAAAATATCCATCCAACAAGCTCCTGGGGTGGGGGAATTAATGATTTAGGGTTAAACCGGCATCGATGCCCATGGGGATCAAAATTGTCCAATTAACCCATGAGTTTTATCAAAAATCAAGATCATCGGCTACCCCGAAACGCCAAACCGCTAAAACGTGAGGCGACAGATCACCAACGAGGCAATAATTCCCGTCAGATCCGCCGCTAACGCCGCCGGTAACGTGTGGCGGGTGCGGAGAATGCCGATGCTGCCGAAATAGACCGCCATCACATAAAACGTCGTTTCTGTGGATCCCTGCATGGTGCTGACCAGATAGGATAAAAAGCCATCGGGATCATTGTTGACAATTTCTGACATTACGCCAAAGGCTCCGCCGCCGGAGAGGGGGCGAATGAAGGCCATGGGCAGGGCTTCGGCGGGCATCCCCACCAATTCGGTAATCGGAGCCAGAACCTGGGTTAAGCCATCAAGGAGGCCACTGGCCCGCACCATGCCAATGGCGACAAAAATTGCCACCAAAAAGGGGATAATTCGCACCGCAATATCAAAGCCTTCTTTGGCCCCCTCGGTGACGGCTTCATAAACCTTTACGCCGCGCCAATAGCCCAAAAGCAGCAAGGTACAGATCACGATCGGCAGCAACCAGTTAGAAATCCCAGCCATCAGATCCGTGGCCGCTAGGGCCGGTGTGCCTTGTACCGTGAGACGGTAGGCGATCGCCCCCAAAAATAACACCGTTAGCCCCCCAAAAATAATCTTGCCCCACAATCCCGGGGGATCGAGTTCTACAGTTGGCGGTTCTGGGGGGGATTCCTCTAGGGGTTGATCGGGTTCGAGGGTTTCAACATCAACGGGGGCCGGTTGAGTATCGGGGCGGGCTAGGAGTTTAGCGGCGGCGATCGCCACCGTTGTGGAGCAAATCGTTGCCAAAATCGAAGGCAAAATAATTGATCCCGGTTGAGCCGCCCCCGCCGCCGCCCGCACCGTCATCGCACTAATGGGTAAGATCGTCACCGAAGAAGTATTAATCGCCAAAAATAAACACATCGCATTGGTAGCCGTCCCCGGTGCGGTGTTGAGCTTATTTAACTCCGTCATCGCCTTCAAACCAATGGGCGTAGCCGCATTGCCCAACCCCAACGCATTGGCCGCCATATTCATAATCATTGCAGACATGGCGGGATGCTCCGGCGGCACATCGGGGAACAGCCGCAACATCACCGGCCGGATCAGCCGCGCCACCACCGCCATCAACCCCGCCGCTTCCACAACCCGAATAATCCCCAACCACAGCGCCAACGCCCCAATCAAGCCAATGGCCAACGTCACCGCATTAGCCGCCGACTCAAACACCGCTTCCGTCAGTTCCGGCATCGTTCCTCGCGCCGCCGCCACCACTGTGGAGGCGATGATCATAAACAGCCAAATGCCATTGAGGGGAGAATCTTGTTTCTTCACAGGCGGGATGATGAACGTGAGCAATCAATAACCCCCCTGCATCCAGGGGGGTTAAAGGAAAATCCTATTCCCACTCGATAGTTCCTGGGGGTTTCGAGGTGATATCATACACCACCCGATTCACCCCCTCCACCTCATTAACAATCCGGTTAGAAATAATTTCCAACAATTCGTAGGGAACCCGAGACCAATCCGCCGTCATCCCGTCCTCACTGGAAACAAACCGCAACACAATCGGATGGGCATAGGTGCGTTGATCCCCCATCACCCCGACACTGCGCAGGGGCAACAACACCGCAAAGGCTTGCCAATAGTCGTGATACACCCCCTGCTTGCTGATTTCATCCCGAACAATAAAATCCGCATCTCGCAAAATATTCAGCCGCTCGGCGGTGACTTCGCCGATGATCCGAATCGCCAAACCAGGGCCAGGGAAGGGATGGCGGCGAACAATTTCCTCCGGTAGACCAATGGCCCGCCCCACCTTACGCACCTCATCTTTAAACAGTTTGCGCAGGGGTTCTACCAATTTAAACCGCAGTTGATCCGGCAAGCCGCCAACGTTGTGATGGCTTTTGATTTTCACCGCCATCCGTTCACCCGTTTTGGGATCAACATTGGTATCTGCCGATTCAATCACATCGGGGTAAAGCGTCCCTTGGGCAAGGTAGTCAAAGGGGCCGTGTTTTTGGGATTCCTCTTCAAAAACATGGATAAATTCATGGCCAATGCGACGGCGTTTTTCTTCGGGATCGGTGATCCCTTCGAGTTGTTTGAGGAAGCGATCGCGGGCGTGAACATAGACCACATCAATATGAAACTGCTCTTTGAAAATCTTCACCAACCGCTCCGGTTCCCCTTTGCGCATGAAGCCTTGATCAATGAACATACAGGTGAGTTGATCCCCAATTGCCTCATGGAGGAGGAAGGCTAACGTCGAAGAATCCACACCCCCAGAGAGAGCCAACAAAACCCGTTTATCCCCCACCTGTTTCTGCACTTCCCGGATCGCCTCTTCTACAAAGGTGGCCGTTGTCCAGGTGGGTTCACAATCGCAAATGTGATAGACAAAGTTGCGAATTAGGGCGATGCCATCGACGGAATGGACAACTTCGGGGTGGAACTGTACGCCGTAGAGGTGGCGGCTGTGGTGGGCGATCGCCGCACAGCGGGTGTTATCGGTGTGGGCTAAAACTTCAAAGCCAGCGGGTAATTGGGTGCAGGAATCGCCGTGGCTCATCCACATCGTTGAGCCGGGTTCCACATTGGTGAGCAGGTCGGTGGGGTCATCGATCATCAGCGCCGCTTTGCCATATTCCGCCTGCTTGGCTCGCTCTACTTGTCCCCCCAACTGTTGCACCATGAGTTGCATCCCATAGCACACCCCCAACACAGGAATATCTAAATCCCAAATAGCCGCATCGCATTGGGGGGCATGGCCGTCGTAAACAGAGTTGGGGCCGCCAGAGAGGATAATGCCCTTGGGGTTGAGCTTGCGCAGTTCCTCGGCAGTGGTGCGGTAGGGTAACACCTCGGAATAGACTTGGGTTTCGCGGATGCGACGGGCAATCAGTTCTGAGTACTGGGAGCCGAAATCTAGAATTGCAATCATCTGACGATGAATCGGGGGTTGCTCTACGTCAGTTTGCGGATCGACAAGGAGGGATGGAGATGATTGGGTTGCCATTAGAATTTAGCGTTAGTGTTAATGAAGAAAAAGCATAGTTTAGGGATTGTCCACCGTCAAAAAACGAGATTTTAAATAGGAATGAAATGGCGGGATTAACCCACAATATTTCCACAATTAATATTATTTATTCCTATAATATTAGCATAATTCTCGGAGAATCTCCGCCCCCCTCGCACTTTGGCTGAAGGGGTGGCGATCGCCATCAAACAGCACCGAGCCAATCCGGGGGGGCTTATACCCTTGCTTCTCCACATAGGCGCGGCTCCGCTCATCAATCCCCGCCACCACTAAGTCATACACAGCGGCAACCACCGCCGCCCCCTCCTGGCGCAATCGTTGGAGGGCGGCCTCCGTTGTGGCACTATTCACCACATCCTGTAACAGCGGCCCCGCTAACCCCGCCCGCACGCCGTAGGCCGTGAGGATCTCCAGCCGCCCATCAGCCAAATGGTGGTGGGTGTGGAAAATGCCCCCGGCCAGCTTAATCAGTTTACCGTGGTAGCCAAACAACAGCAGCGATTCCACCCCCAAGGCCGCGGCAGCCACGAGCATCGGCCCCAACCAATTGGCGGTTTTCACCAGTTGAGCCGGATGAATGCCCAACCGTTGGGCTAAATCCAGGCCATTTTCCCCCAAGCAAAAAACGAGGGTGTTAAATTCGGCGGCCTGTTGGGCCAGGGTTTCTTGATATTCCGCCAGTTGGGCCGGTGCGCTCAGGGGTTGGCTGATCCCCGTTGTGCCTAACAGCGATAACCCTTCAATCACACCAAAGGCGGCGTTAGCGGTGCGTTTGGCTAACTCTCGGCCAGCGGGGAGGATGATCTGCACCGTGATCCATTGGTTGGGTTGCAGGTGTTGGAGGAGGTTATGGGTGATCACCTCACGGGCATAGCGATAGATGGCGGCATTGCCGTCCCCTTGTGTGCCGATGCCCTCGCCTCCTTTCAAGGTAATTCTTTCTGAAGCATCGGGGCTAAAACCCACCACCGCCCAAACGGGGGTATGGCGGGTGAGATCGAGGTTATCGCCAGGATCGCTGCGGGTGATGGCGAGGACTGTCCCATTGCCCAAGGGGGCCATTTGTTCGATGGGGATTTCTACCGATTCAGCGGGTTGAATTAAATCGAGGGGGATCGCGTTGCAACTTTCCCCCGTTTGCAATCCCCGCAATGCCGCCACCGCCGCCGCCGCCGCAAAGACGGGCAAAGTATAACCAGATCGAGCCGTTTCCATCACACCTTTAGCGTTTTTGCCATTTTCCCACCTTTCCCGCTTGTGGGGATAATAGAAAGGAATTCCCGATCAACCCCATGGGCAAAATGCTCACCCCCCTGACGATTACGAACCGCATTGATCAAGCCAATGCTGAGGATGGCCGCATTCCCGCCGATCAGGTGCGTAGCGTCACCTTAGATCGGGTTTTAGTGGATACTGGAGCTACGACCCTCTGCTTACCGGCGGCGATCATCGCCACCCTAGGCCTGAAGTTGCTCAAATCTGTCGATGTGGCAACGGCGAACGGTTTTAGTCAGGCGCGGATCTTTCAGGATGCCCGCATTAACCTGCTGGGCAGAGAAGGTACGTTTGAATGTTTGGAACTGCCGGGGGGTCGAGATCCCCTGTTAGGGGTGATTCCCCTAGAGGCTTTGGGGATTGAACTGGATTTGCAACGGCAAACCCTTAAGGTTCTACCGGAAGCCTCCATGGATACTTATCTGTCAATTCTTTAAATTAGGCGATCCGCCTAGCGTCCCCATCGCCTCCCCCCTCCTATGCGCAACAGTCCCCCCGCTATTCAATGGTATCCCGGCCACATCGCCAAGGCAGAACGCCAACTCAAGGAGCAACTCAAGCACGTTGATGTGGTGTTTGAAGTCCTCGATGCCCGCATTCCCCTGGCTTCCCAGCATCCCGATGTTCCCCAATGGATTGGGGAAAAACCCCGTTTATTGTTATTAAATCGGGTGGATATGATCCCGCCGGAATTAAAACAGGCTTGGGAAACTTGGTTTCAAAACCAGGGGGAAACGGTGTATTGGACGAGTGCGAAGGCGGGGATTGGGGTGCGGCCGGTGATTAAGGCGGCTCAGGAGGTGGGGGTGGCGATGAATGAGAAACGCCACAGCCGGGGGATGCGATCGCGCCCGGTGCGGGCGGTGGTGATGGGGTTTCCCAATGTGGGGAAGTCGGCGTTAATTAATCGGATGGTGAATCGCAAGGTGGCGAAAAGTGCGCGGAAAGCGGGGGTAACGCGGCAATTGCAATGGGTGCGCCTTTCTGATCAGATTCAACTTTTGGATGCGCCGGGGGTGATCCCCTGGAAGTTGGAGAGTCAGGAGGATGCGGTGAAGTTGGCGATCTGTGAGGATATTGGTGAGGCGGCCTACGATAACGAAAAGGTGGCGGAGCGGTTGATTGATCTGTTGCAGGCGTTGGATTTGGCAGGGGTTTTGGGCGATCGCTATCATCTACCCCTGGAAGTTGAGGAGAATGGCGAGGGCTATTTACATCGTTTAGCGGATCAGCGTTACCAAGGGGATATGCAACGGGTGGCGGTGATGCTCCTCAATGATTTCCGCCGGGGGGATCTCGGCCCCATCCCCCTCGAACTCCCGGATCGCTTTATCTAGGCTGAATCAGACTGTGGGGGGCGAAAGGTTTAATTTTTGCGCCCCTACACCACCTAGAGCTTTGCACGATCTGATTTTCCATATTAAGCAATGGGTGGAATGTTGGTTTTTAGGGTGAGGTGGGGTTAGGGGATGGGGCCAAAGCGATCAAAGGGATAAACGCGCAAGACCAGTTGACCGAGTATATTTTTACGGGGGATGATTGTGCCGTAGGTTTCGAGATGGGGATAGTTGGAGTTGTCTGCGATGACG
>JAABSU010000189.1 GCA_011390265.1 Spirulina sp. | reverse complement strand
AGTCCACAAATCCCCCCGGAATCGCCCAACCGTAGGGCGGGTTCTGCCGCTCAATCAGGATGATCGGGCGTTCGGGGCGATCGATCAGTTCGATGATGATATCGACGGTGGGGGTAGGGTTGCGGTAGGTCATGATTTTTGCAAGTAGGAGGGTTTTATGGGTGACAATCAAAGGGCGAAGATTGGTGGCTCACACAGATCTAATAACTCTTTACCCCTGCCCATCAGTAGGCTCAAGGGTAGAAAAATCAACATCTTCATAAAGTTGAGCAAAACTGATTTTGAAATCAATACTGCGCAAGTGAATTACCTCCTCCGGTTCATAAAACTGCAAAACCCAAAAACCAGAGGAATCCCGCCGAAACAGATCTACCCGCTGCTGATTCTGACTGATGAGAACGTACTCTTGCAACGTCTCTAATTTTTGATAATTAAAAAACTTATTGCCCCGATCAACTGCTTCCGTCCCTGGGGAAAGCACTTCGACGATTAAACAGGGGTACTTTTTACACTGGGTCAGGGGTTGATCCCGTGGATCGCAGGTCACGAGCACATCGGGATAATAATAACAATCCGCCGCTTCAATCTGCGTTTTCATGTCGGCAATATAAACGCGACAGCCGCTGCCGCGCACATAGCTGCGCAGTGCCGCGAAAATGTTCCCCGCAATCGTGACATGAACTTCACTGGCCCCTGCTATGGCGTGGATTTGGCCCCGGTAGTATTCATGTTTGATTGGGCTGGTTTCTTCAAAAGCAAGATATTCTTCCGGGGAGAAAAAGCGAGCATCAATGTGGGCAATCATGGTACGGGTTTATAAATAAATATTTACTACTTTAGCTTAAACCGTAGTAAGCCTTGAGCGGGCGCAAGCATTGCGCCCCTACGGGTTTGTTGCATATTTAAACTATATTGGGAATGTTCTCAGCAGTGCGATCGCCATGACTTTAATCATTGCCGGAGATATCGGCGGCACCAATACCCGGCTGCAACTGTTTCATACCACCCCCAACGGCGTAGAAGCGGAATCCCCCCCCTACAGCTACCCCAGCCAAAACTATCCCGATCTCGTGCCGATTGTGGAGGAGTTTTGCCAGAGGGTCGGCAAGTGCTCACAACGGGCTTGCTTTGCCATTGCTGGGCCGGTGGAAAATAACCGCTGTACCCTCACCAATCTTCATTGGCAATTGGAGGGCGATCGCCTCGCCCAAGAACTTCACCTGGAAGCCGTGACGTTAATTAATGATTTTGCCGGCATTGGTTACGGCGTGGTGGGGCTAAAGCCTGAGGATTTGCATTGTTTACAAGCTGGGCAGCCTGACCCCCTGGGGCCGATCGCCGTGATTGGGGCGGGAACGGGTTTGGGGGAGGCGGTGGTGATTCCCCAAGGTAAGGGCCAATATCGGGTTTTTCCCACCGAAGGCGGCCATACGGATTTTGCCCCCCGTAACCCGACGGAAACCGCTCTGTTGGACTATTTCAAAACCGAGAAGAAGTTGAAGCGGGTGTCAGTGGAGCGGGTGGTTTCGGGGATGGGCATTGTCGATATTTACCATTGTTGCCGCGATCGCCTCGCTATCCCGGAATCCCCCGCCATGGCCGTCCAACGGCAAAACCCAGGCATTGACCTTGCGGCCCTCATTGCCCAACTCGCCTTTAGCACCAATGATCCCCTGTGCCAAGCGACGATGAATTGTTTTGTTTCGGCCTACGGAGCCGAAGCCGGGAATCTGGCGCTCAAACTCTTGCCCTATGGGGGGCTATTTATTGCCGGAGGGATTGCCGCCAAGATTTTGCCCTTGATCGAGCAGGGGGAATTTATGGCCGCCTATCGAGATAAGGGTCGGGTCAGTGCCGTGTTGGATCGCGTGCCGATTCAGGTGGTGCTGAGTGGGGATGTGGGGTTAGTGGGGGCGGCGCTCTGTGCGGCTCAGGGTTAATTGTGGTGAACCCGCTCGATCAGGCTGGTGAGGTCTTGGACGAGGCAAGCCATCAGGTTATGGGCATCCACCGCCGTAGCGACCCAGGCATTAAACCCCGATTTCACGCCGTGGCGATTGTCCAACAGGGTTTGGCCGGTGGTAAATTTTCCCTGGGTTTCAATCATCACCTGACCCCGTTTGAAGGTGAGGAGTTCGGGATAAAACAGATAGGCGATCGCCACTGCATCGTGGATCACAAACCCCCGTTTACCCCTGGTTTCTCGGTGTTCTAGGGAGGTTCTTGTTAAAAAATCCACCAGTTTTGCCATGAACTCCACCAGCTTACTTTCTGGATAATCAGCGACCAGATCAGCGATCATTTCCGAGGTAAAAACCAAATCGCGGGTCACATCCAGCGGCAACATCACCATATCGTTGCGACTGGCGAACACCTGTTGCGCAGCTTTGACATTAAAGGCAATATTAAACTCCGCCACCGGAGTAACATTCCCCGGCACATTAAAAGCGCCCCCCATAATCACAATTTCCTTAGCTTTTTTGAGAATGCCGGGGGCTTGGTTTTCGGCGATCGCCAAGTTTGTCAAGGGAGCAATGCCCACAATCGTCACCTCATCGGGATAGCGATTGAGCAGGTCAATAATCAGCCTTTCCGAAGGGGGAGAATCGGCAAACCGTCGCCGGCCGGGGGGGAGGGTTTGGGAAAGGTTGCCCATGCCATCGGAACCATGAATATGGCTGGCATGGCTAAACAGTTGTTCCGGCAGGGCCACGCCCCGACCGACGACAATATCATCCACCTCACTGAGGCGCAAAATTTGGCAGGCGGCATTAAACGTATTGCGAGCGGGAACATTCCCCGCCGCCGTGGTAATGGCCAGCAACTCAATATTTTTGTGTTTGAGAAAACTCAATAACCAAAGAATCGAAAAAATATCATCGCCACCGGGATCTGTATCTAAAATTAATTTGCGTACCATCGGCTTTTCTGTGATGCTGCTGGGGATTTCCGCTCGAAGCGGGATCTTTATGGTACAGCGATCGCGAATTTTACCGACCGGCGGAATCTTGCTAGGATTAAGGCCCCGCCTTGAGGACAAACTGAGGACAAACAACTGTGAAGGTTCTACACATTAATCAATCAGATCAAGGGGGAGGGGCAGGGATCACCGCCTATCGCCTCCACCGCGCCCTCCAGTCCCAAGGCCTAGAGTCTCATTTGTTGGTGGGTAAAGTGATCGCACCGGAACGGGATGTGAGTGTGTTTCCCCGTTGGCCTGGGATTGAACGTCACCTATCGCGATTAAATCGCAATACCGTCAGTCTCAACTATGTAGAGTTATTGAGTAGTTTTTCCCTGCCCCGCCATCCCCGCTACCAATGGGCGGATGTGCTCAACTTCCACAACCTCCACACCGGCTATTTTAATTATTTGGCATTGCCGGAGATGACGCGCCATAAGCCGGCGGTGTGGACGCTCCATGATATGTGGGCGTTTACGGGCCATTGTGCCTATAGCTATGATTGCGATCGCTGGTTGCGGGGCTGTGGCCGTTGCCCCTATCCCCAGGAATACCCCCCCATTCGCTTTGATAGTTCAGCCTGGGAATGGCGCTTAAAACAGTGGGTCTATGGGCGATCGCGCCTCACCATTGTTGCCCACAGTCAATGGCTGGTGGATTTGGTGAAACAGAGTCTGTTGGGACGGTTTCCGGTGCAGATGATCCGTGCCGGTCTCGATTTGGATCAGTTTCAAGCCCATGATCCCGCCACCTGTCGGCGGTTGTTGGGGTTGCCTGAGTCGGGGCGGGTGCTGTTGTTTGGCGTGGATAGTTTGGTGGAGCGGCGCAAGGGGGGGGATTTTATTTTGCCCCTGTTGCAGCGGTTGCCCCCATCCCTAACGCGGGATTTAACGCTGTTAATCTTTGGCAGTCAGGGTTCCGGTTTAGCGGAAAATGTGAATATTCCGGTGGTCAATTTGGGCTATGTCCAGAGTGATTACATCAAGGCGATCGCCTATGCAGCGGCGGATCTTGTCCTCTTCCCCACCCGGGCCGACAATGCGCCTTTGGTGATCCAAGAAAGTTTAGCCTGTGGTACGCCCGTGATCACCTTTGGGGTGGGGGGCGTGCCGGAGTTTATTGAGTCGGGGGTGACGGGGTATTTAGCGGAGCCAGAAAATGGGGAGGATCTGGCTTGGGGGGTGCAGTCTTGGTTAGAAAAAACCGATCTGGCTCCCCATCGCGCCCGCTGTCGTCAGGTGGCGGAGGCGGAGTATTCCTTAACGGTTCAGGCAGATCAGTATCGCCACCTCTACGCGGGATTAATCGGCAATTAATGGGCTGATAACCTCGTTACTTGGCAGAGCCGCCTAAAATCCATGCCATGGCACGAGTTGGAGTTGTATTTTGTCCCCGTTGCGTTATCCTTAGGCCCCTTTGCTCATTCACTTTCCACAGTTCCCCGATGGCTAAACCCTTCCTCAAATGGGCTGGCGGTAAACGTCAACTCCTCCCCACCATTCAGCAACACCTGCCCCCCCAACTGGCCACAGGGGAAATTCAGCATTACATTGAACCCTTTGTGGGGGGAGGGGCGTTGCTGTGGGCGATCGCCCCTCAATTTCCCCACCTTCAGCGGGGGATTCTCGACCTCAACCCTGAACTAATCGTCGCCTATACCACCCTGCAACGGGATGTTGAGGCCCTGATTGCTGACCTAGAAACCCTGCAAGGCCATTACTTTAGCCTCACCCCCGGCCAGCAACCCCAGTATTATTATCAAATTCGCGCTCAATTTAACCAGCAACGGGCCGGCTTCGACTTCCACACCTACAATCCCCCATGGATTCAGCGCACCGCCATGCTGATTTTTTTAAATCGCACCTGCTTTAATGGCCTGTTTCGGGTCAATTCCAAAGGGGAATTTAATGTCCCCGTCGGGCGGTATAAAAATCCGAAAATTTGCGATCGCCTCAACCTCACCGAAGTCTCCCAAGTCCTGCAATCCACCCGCATCGAGTCAGGGGATTTCAGCCAGATCGAAGCCGGGATCAAGCCCAACAGCTTCGTTTATTTCGATCCCCCCTATCGCCCCCTCAATATCACCGCCTCCTTCAACGCCTACGCTTCCCAGGGGTTTGATGAGCAAGACCAAATTCGGTTAAAGGAATTGTGCGATCGCCTCCATCACCAAGGCATTTTATTCATGGTCAGCAACTCCGACCCCCACAACACCAATCCCGATGATCATTTCTTTGATGATCTCTACGGGGACTATCGGATCATCCGCATCCCCGCCACCCGGATGATCAACAGCAAAGCCCGCAAACGCGGCCCCATTAGCGAACTGCTGATCATGAACTACGGCGATCGCCCGTAGGGGCGAAAAATCTTTCGCCCCCACAGGTTCCTTGAGAGCAATCGCGAGACCCTGAATCGGGGCTGCGATACAATGAAGGACTGAAGGAACGTGATAACCATGGCCAAATCCCCCTCTGAAGGCATCAAAATTATTAGCGATAACCGCAAAGCGCGGTTTTTGTATGAAATCCTCGACACCTACGAAGCCGGTATTGAACTGGTGGGAACCGAGGTAAAATCGATCCGCGCCGGCCGCGTCAACCTGCGGGATGGCTACGGCCTAATGCGCAACGGCGAAGCCTGGCTGCTTAACGTCCACATTTCCCCCTACGAAGCCAGCGGCGACTACTTCAACCATGATCCCCGCCGTACCCGCAAGCTGCTGCTGAAAAAGCAAGAAATTAATAAACTGATCGGCAAACTGGAACAGGAAGGCCTCACCCTCGTTCCCCTCAAACTCTATTTCAAACGGGGTTGGGTTAAGGTTGCCCTCGGTTTAGGCAAAGGGAAAAAGCTCCACGACAAGCGGGAAACTGTCAAAAAACGCGATGACGAGCGGGAAATTCGCCGGGCGCTCAAACAGTTTTAACCCTTTTGAATCTATTTCGCCCGGATCAACTCCACCGCATCCCGGCCATCTTCGCTCTGGATATAGAACCGCACCTGCTCTTCTGAAGCAGTGGGCAGGTTGCGGCCGACAAAATCGGGATGGATGGGCAATTGGCGATGGCCCCTATCCACCAAAACCGCCAAGTAAATCACCTCTGGCCGGCCAAATTCCCCTACAGCATTCAACGCCGCCCGAATCGTCCGGCCCTTATAGATCACATCATCCACCAAAACGACGATTTTCCCCGTCAGGTCACAGGGCATCGCACTTTTGGCCGGGGTTCGCATTCCCACCTGTTTAAGGTCATCCCGATAAAACGTAATATCCAACTGCCCCACCGCCACCGCCTCCTGCTCCAGGCTAAAAATTTGAGCCGCCAAGGCATCCGCCAGGGGAACGCCCCGGGTATGGATGCCCACAAGCACAACTCTGGAGAGATCCCCCACTTTTTCAATGATTTCCGAGGCTAAACGGGTGAGGGTGCGGCGGATTTCGTCGGGGGAGAGGATTTGGATGGTGGTGGTCATGGTTGAGGAAGGGGTGAGGGATTGGGTTGTATTGTACCGAGGGGTAGGGTTGACGGGGGGCGATCGTGGGAAAATAGGGCTGTGTCTCATTTCCCGTAGTTGATCATGACGAATTATTCAGCGGCCGATCTGCGCCTCAACTATACTCGCGGTGGTTTACTGGAAAGTGAAGCCGATCGCCATCCCATGAAGTTGTTTGAAACTTGGTTTAAGCAGGCCATTGAGGCGGAATTGCCGGAACCCAATGGGATGACGCTGGCGACGGTGGGTTTGGATGGTCGGCCGGCGGCGCGGATTGTGCTGCTCAAGGGGTTGGGGCCGGAGGGTTTGGTGTTTTATACCAATTATGAAAGCCGTAAGGGTGAGGAGTTGGCGGCCCATCCTTGGGGGGCGTTGGTGTTTTGGTGGCCGGAGTTGGAGCGACAGGTGCGCATTGAGGGGGCGGTGGAGCGGATCAGCGCGGCCCAATCGGATCAATATTTTTACAGTCGCCCTTTGGGTTCGCGGTTGGGGGCTTGGGCTTCGGAGCAGAGCCGGGTGATCGGCGATCGCACCATTCTCGAAGATCGTCTCGCGGCGTTTCAGGCCCAATATGCCGATGGTCAGATTCCCCGTCCTGCCCATTGGGGGGGGTTCCGCCTGATTCCGGATGTGATGGAATTTTGGCAGGGGC
>JAABSU010000188.1 GCA_011390265.1 Spirulina sp. | reverse complement strand
GACGATGAGCATTTGCACTCCTTCCGGGAACAGGTAGGCGATACGCTTAAGGTACTCAATGAGTATAAAGATGCTTCTATTGATAAAGCAATTTTGAAAGCCGGGAAATATATTGATCGCCTCGCCAAATCTGCAAAACCCCTCCTCACGGACAATCCCCCACGCGGCTATGACGAACTGGCTCACCTTGGCGCGACCGCCGCTAAATTAAAATCCGACAAAACGAAGCGGGAAGATTTACAGGATAAAGGCCAGGACAACCTGAATCCTGAAGAAACTCAGAAATTGCAAGGCCTACAACAGAGCATTCCGGTGGAAGAGCAGGAATTTAAAGCGGTGGCCGGTGCAATTTTTGCCAACGTTTCAGAATTGCGGGAAGTTGTGGTTACGGTAGGCCGGGAAGTGGAGAAAGGTTTCCGCCAGAAACAAATTGCTAAAAATACGGCGAATCCCTCCGTGGCTCCAGAGGCAGATCCACAACTCAATCAAGTTCAAGCCCATATTCAGAGTGCGGATCAAGGCTTAGGAAAGTTAAACCAGCAAATTAACCAATAACATAGCTACTCTCTCAATCATCAGCCCTAGTTGTTGCTTATAGTACAGACTTCAATCTGTCCCCTTAGCACGATGGCAAGCTGTAAACTCGCCTGACAATTTTCGCCCTAGGGGGGGCTTTTCAAAAAGCCCCCCCTAGTCTAATCATCAAGTTAAACCAAGCCGCTTACAAGCATCGAAAGCTGCCTGCTGTTCAGCCTGTTTTTTATTTTTGCCTTGTGCTTTGCCATACTGTTTATTCTCAACCATGACGGTTGCTGTGAATATGGGGCTATGGGGTAAGCCTGATTTAACCACCTCATATTTTGGCAAAGATTTTTGTTTAGTTTGTGCCCAATGTTGCAATTTTTGCTTATAGTGTGCACCTTGAGTCATATTATTTTGACTGAAATTTACCGGTGCTGATAGATCCGCCATAGATTCAATAAATGGGGCCATGAATTTTGCCACAGCCTCTAAACCAGAATCCAGGAAATAGGCTCCTAGCACAGCTTCAAAGGTATCAGCGAGAATTTTGTCGTTGGCCGGATTGTTGCCATTCCCTACCTTGACAAATTTTTCCAGATTCAATGTTTTAGCAAACCGCGCCAGATTAGCATTGTTTTCAACGCTAATTTTAGCTTGGGTCAGTTGTGCTTCACGGTTACGGGGATTGTTTTGGTAGAAGTGATGGGCAATGACTAAGCCGATCACGGTATCGCCCAAAAATTCTAGGCGTTCATTATCATCATCGACTTGGTGAGGATGTTCGTAGAAGTAGCTGGCATGGGTTAAAGCCAAATCGAGCATCTTCACATTTCTAAACGGAAGCTTTTCGAGCAATACTGCATAGGCTTGTGTCAATCCCTGGTTTTCTGGTGTTTGTTCCTCTGTTGGATGGTTGAGGTTTTGACCAATTTGTTTGAAAAGTTCTGTGCATTGCTCTTCTAATTTTGTGCGAATTTTTAGACGCAAAATATGTGTTAGGCGTTCTATTTTATCTAATGCACGAAAGGTATCCCGCAAGTCAAAATTATCTTGGTGGGCATGGCGATTACGAATGTGCCGTATCTGGGCAAGCAAAAGTTTGGCTTCTGCTTGATGTTTTTCGTCAATAATTTCTTTGAAGTTATGCCAATGTTCATCAATGGCTTTGAGCAGAAAACAAATATCTTGGTCTTGACTCAATTTGTTTTTGCGGCGAATTTGATCGAGGGATTCAGGATCAATTTTGTCAATGACCAGATGATAGAGTTCATCGCGGAGATCCAGTAAGTCTTGATCAATCATTTCCCGATACATCGTCATGGTTTTTACCCCATAGTTCTGTATGATCACTACATTGCGTCTTTTCTGTGCTACGCAGGATCTCAGGGGTGAATCCCGTAAAGGGGCTGTGGGGAAAACCGAATCAGCATCAGCAGAACTCCTAAGTAGGGCCATGGGGTAGCTTTGCCGCCCAGTAAACGCAGAGCCTCCAGGAGTCTAGGGTTGGTCAGAGCCGAGTGATGAGGGGGATCAGGATTATAGCCTCAAATTCCTGGCATCGGCTATACTAATCTTGAGAAGCCCAAAAGCTTGATACAATCCAGTCTAAAGCCACTGGATGATATCGGTCGGGTTGAGTATAGCCAAACCTAAAAATCAAAAGACGATGAAAGCAACAGAAGCTAAGCTGCTCGCATTTCTTAAGAAGTCACCACAGTTTATTATTCCAATTTATCAACGCACCTACTCATGGACTATCAAAGAGTGTTTACAACTATGGGATGACATTCTTAGAGCCGGGCGTAATGAAAATATTCTAGCTCATTTCATTGGCTCAGTTGTTTACATTGAGAAAGGGCTTTATCAAGTTTCAAGCCAATCCCCTTTACTTGTCATTGATGGGCAACAAAGATTGACAACAATTACCATTTTACTAGAAGCTCTAGCGCGCCATTTAGGCAACACTGAACCCATTGATGGCTTTTCTGCAAAAAAACTCCGGAACTACTATCTACTTAACCCACTAGAAGATGGAGAACGAGGTTTTAAGTTAATTCTTACTCAAACAGATAAAAACACATTATTAGCTCTTGTTGAGGGCAAAGATACACCCCAAAACCCATCTCTTCGCTTAACGGAAAATTTTGAATTTTTTGAGAAAAAGCTCACCGAAAATAAAGGTGAACTATGCTCTTTATGTGAAGGTTTAGCAAAACTTGTGATTGTTGATGTTGCGCTGAATCGAGATCAGGATAATCCTCAGCTTATTTTTGAGAGCATGAACTCAACGGGACGAGAATTAAGCCAAGCCGATCTGATTCGTAATTTTATTCTCATGGGTTTAGATCCAGATCATCAAACCCGCCTCTACGAAGAACATTGGCGGCCGATGGAAGTAGAGTTTGGACAAGAAGCTTACGGGAACTATTTTGATAGTTTTATGCGCCACTACTTGACTGTCAAAACTGGAGAAATTCCCAATATTCGGGATGTTTATGAAGCATTTAAGACAGATGTAAGGGAGAAAGATAGTGAAATTACGACAGTTGATGAACGAGTAGCTGATATCCATACTTACGCCCACTATTTCTGTGCCATGGCTCTCGGAAAAGAAACCGACAAGGATCTGGCAAATGCATTTCAAGACTTACGAGAATTGAAGGTTGAAGTTGCCTATCCATTTTTGCTGGAGCTGTACCATGATTATCAAAATAATATCTTGTCACGGGAAGAATTTTTAGAGGCAGTCAGACTGACAGAATCCTACGTGTTTCGTCGCTCCGTGTGTGCTATTCCTACCAATTCTATGAACAAAACCTTTGCTAACTTTGGAAGGGCCTTGAAGAAAGATCGCTATCTCGAAAGTATTAAAGTTTATTTCTCGTGGTTGCCTTCCTATCGACGTTTTCCAACAGATGAGGAGTTTAAACGTGAGATCAAAGTGCGGGATCTTTATAAATTTCCCCGCCGCTCCTACTGGTTACGGCGGATAGAAAATCATGATCGTAAGGAGCGAGTGTTGGTAGATGAATATACAATTGAGCACATTTTACCCCAAAATGAGAATCTCTCTAAGCCCTGGCAAGAAGCTCTTGGCCTAGAATGGCAACGTATTCAAGAAACATGGGTTCACACCCTCGGAAATCTGACACTGACGGGTTATAACTCTGAGTATAGTGATCGTCCTTTCCCTGAAAAACGGGATATGCACGGTGGATTTAAGGAGAGTCCACTACGGTTGAATGAAGGGTTAGGGCAAGTGGAGATCTGGAATGAAACTGCGATTCAGACACGGGCAGAGCGGTTAGCAGAGCGGGCGGTGATGGTGTGGAAAGCACCCCATATTGCAGCAGATTTACTTAATGCATACCAAGTTAAGCCCCAGAAGGCGAATGGATACACTATCTATGATCATCCTTATTTGCTTGCCCCAGTGATGGCAAAGCTATTCAAAGCGTTTAGTAAAGAGGTGCTTGCTCTCGATCCTTGTGTGACTGAGGAGTTTTTAAAACTATATGTTGCTTACAAGGCAGAGACTAATTTTGTGGATGTTGTACCTCAGGCTAAGCGACTGAGGCTATCGCTTAATATGCGGTTCCCCGAAATTTTTGATCCCAAGGGAATATGTAAAGATGTGACTAATATTGGTCGTTGGGGTAATGGTGACGTAGAGATTGGTTTAGAAAAATTGGAGGATTTACCCTATGTAATGGGATTGATCAGGCAAGCTTTTGAAAAGCAGATGGGAAATGGGTGAATATTGCTGGGTTGCTCATTTTTCGGTAAGGCTTGTAATCTGGCGATCGCCCCCTCCAGTCCTTCAGTCATACATCTATCTGTTCACAATCTGCGCGATCGCATTACCCATCAAGGGAAGATCCTCATCAGGGGTAGTCCTATAAGGGTAATGTTTCTTTCCCTCACAATCCTTGCGGTATGGGGCTTTCAAACCTCATCGGGAAATGATTTAATAATTTCCTGATACTCTTCAGGAGAAAGATTCCTATTTTCCACGACCAATTCACCATCTTTATTTCTATAATAAAAACTAGAATAAGGATAATCATTGCCCACCATATCAAATATTTCAAAAATTAGCTTTCGAGTTAGATAATGAACCCGTTTGTTTTTGTCTCTATCACTAGAAACAAATACTCCATCAAATAGCCCCGATTTCCTGAATTCCAGAACAAAAACAAAGCTATGAATTATTTGATTGCAAATCCATCGTAGATTTTTGGATTCATATGTTTCTTTTGAAAGATCGTATTTTTCATCTATTTTATACCAATTCATGATGTCAACACGCGCAATGTTCAAATAAGATGCTATCTCCCACTTAATTGAAAGATTAGACTTGGTTAGCTTATTGGCTTCAATTAATTTTCTGATAGCATAAAATGAAATAAATATTCTTTTTTCAAGTCCGGCCAGTGTCGATTCTTTTGTACTATTTGTAATGCGAAACTGGGAAAGGTACTTTCTTTCTTTAAGCAATGGTTCTTTCCAATAACACGACTCCCAAATCATAATTTCTCCTAGCTTCTAAATAAAGCGACGAACCATTAGCTCATTTAAAAAACCTTCTCTATTTTAACTCGGTGAGGGCGAAAGATTTTTCGCCCCTACGTTGACTGTGGCGGGATCACTCCGTTAAGACCCAGGTATCTTTGCTGCCTCCCCCTTGGGAAGAATTCACCACCAATGAACCCTTCCGCAACGCCACCCGCGTTAAACCCCCAGGATGGACATGGACTTCATCGCCCCGATGGAGAATGTAAGGACGTAAATCCACATGGCGACCCTCAATTTGATCCTCAATTAACGTCGGTACACGGGATAAACACAACGTCGGTTGAGCAATGTAATTGCGGGGATTGGCCCGGATTTTGTCCGCAAACTCCGATCGCTCCTCTGCCGTCGCCTGCGTTCCCACCAACATCCCATAACCCCCCGCCTCATTGGCCGCCTTCACCACCAACTCATCCAAATGATCTAAGACATACTCCCGATCCGCATCCCGCCAACAGAGATAAGTGGGCACATTGTTTAAAATCGGCTCCTCCGCCAAGTAATAGCGGATCATCTCCGGCACATAGGCGTAAACCACCTTGTCATCCGCCACCCCCGTCCCCGGTGCATTGGCCAACGCCACCCGCCCCGCTCGGTACACCGCCATCAACCCCGGCACACCCAAGAACGAATCCGGCCGGAACACCTGGGGGTCTAAAAAGGCATCATCAAGGCGACGATAGAGCACATCCACCCGCCGTAAGCCCTTCGTCGTGCGCATTTGCAAATAACCATCCACCACCACCAGATCCCGACCTTCCACCAACTCCACCCCCATCTGTTGCGCCAGGAAGGAATGCTCGTAATAGGCAGAGTTGAAAATACCGGGGGTGAGCACCGCCACCGTGGGATTGGGGAGTTGGGGCGGGGCCAGATTCAACAGCGTTTCCAGTAACTCACTGGGGTAATCATCCACCGGCTGAATCGCCATGGTTTGGAAAATATTCGGGAATGTGCTTTTCATCACCCGGCGATTTTCCAACACATAGGAAACCCCAGAGGGAACCCGGAGATTATCCTCTAGGACGTACCATTCCCCGGTGCGATCGCGCACCAAATCCGTCCCCGTAATATGACACCACACCTTTTGAGGTGGCTCCAACCCTTGGCAGGGGGGCAGGAAACCGGGGGCAGATTCGATAATGCTGCGGGGAACCTTGCCATCCTTGAGGATCTGCTGAGGGCCGTAGATATCCGCAATAAACAGATTCAGCGCCTGAATCCGCTGCTTTAACCCCTTCGCCAACCACTCCCAATCCTGGGCCGCAATAATCCGGGGCAGGATGTCAAAGGGAAACACCCGCTCCACCCCTTGATTATCGCTGTAAACATTAAACGTCACCCCCAACTTAAAGAGGGCAACTTGGGCGGTTTTCTGATACTGCTGCAACTCAGTGGCACTGAGGCGGCTCATCCATTCGAGCAGCGGCGCAGCACTGGGTCGGGGCTTACCGATCGCCTCGAACAGTTCATCATAGAAGCTCTCGGCTTGGGGGTCGTAATTTTCCATCGCGCTACCGGGCAAAAGGGGCGTTTCCTAGTCTAGCTTTGGTTAAAGGGGCCGGGGATTTTGTAGCGGAGGTTACGGGTGAGGGAATTGCTGGCAAGGGGCGATCCCCGTTGGCGAACCCATCGCCCCGCTACCCCCGCCATAAAATGATAGGATTACATCTGCTATCGAGGTGATTTAAGGTTAGGGCATGGCCGAAACATTATTTTTTAACGCGCTGCGGGAAGCCACCGACGAAGAAATGGCACGGGACCAAACCGTGATGGTCTTGGGCGAAGACGTGGGCCAGTACGGTGGCTCCTATAAGGTCACGAAGGGCCTTTATGAGAAATACGGTGAATTGCGGGTCTTAGATACCCCCATCGCTGAAAACAGCTTCACCGGCATGGCGGTGGGCGCGGCCATGACCGGCCTGCGGCCGATTATCGAAGGCATGAACATGGGCTTCCTGCTCCTGGCCTTTAACCAAATTGCCAACAATGCCGGGATGCTCCGCTACACCTCCGGCGGTAACTTTAAAATTCCCGTCGTCAT
>JAABSU010000187.1 GCA_011390265.1 Spirulina sp. | reverse complement strand
GACCCATCGTCAAATTTTCCTGTGCTTGCTAATGCTTCATGATATCCCCATCGCCTTTCATTCTTATCGCTTCCTGTGGCGCAGAACCCAAAGTCGAGGCGAAACAGTTTTCGCCCCGACAACAAGTATAGTTAAATTGGATCAATTGATCTATTCCTTGGCAAAACTGAAGAACATCAGCCCAAGGAGCCTAGAGGGCGAGTTGTATCGATTCCTCTTCCAACAAAGACACTAGAGACTCATCCCCACGAGCTTGGGCCACCTGAATCCTTCGCTTGAGGTTATGACGAACATTGGCTAAATGGGTTTCGTGGGTGAGGTGGGCCGCCAACGGGTCAAAAGGTCGGCAGGCCATTATCCCCGCTGCCGCTTGGATCGGGACTGCACTATTCAATTCAGGACAGACATTATAGGTAACGCCTCGATAACAGAGCGTTGGTCTGGATGTGGCCACGGGAATGTGATGGGGAGCAGGACGGACATAGGTTTGGCCACGGTAATGGCCGATCAGTTCCTGATCTTGAACTTCTAGAGATAAAGGCATGGGGTGATGATGAACCCCTCGATAACAACGTTGCATGGTAAACCCTCGGATTGCTTAAAATTCAGTCAATATTAAATGGAAACGGCTAAACAGACCTAATGCTCATAATGAATCCCTCGGTAGACGAGTTCATGGGATTGGGCGTTTGTACGGCGATGTTGGTCTTGATAGCGGTGAATCCGCCAAGACAAGCCTCGATCATGGCTACCCACTGCTCCCGCTTCGACTTCAGGGGTGGTGTGGTGGGGTTTGTAGGTGACACCACGATAGGATAATTTCATGGCGTGTGGCCTCTAATAACTTCTGTATCTAATGTAACAATTCTTTTTGGCTCACTGGTAAATGTTGCGAAAACTTGACAAGAGTTTACCAATGGGGATCAACGAGATCCGTAGCTTTACGGAGAAAAATCGGTTTTTGGTTTTCTCTGATCGGAATAAACAGCGATCGCCTCAAAAATCCGCTAAAGTACACCTAAATTTCCTGATGATCAACTCTCCATGTGCCGTTTATTGGCTTACCTTGGCCCCCCCATTTCCCTTGAGCAAATTCTCATTAAGCCGCCCCACTCCTTAATCGTCCAGAGTTATGCTCCCCGCGAAATGCAAGAAGCACTCCTCAATGCCGATGGCTTCGGTTTGGGTTGGTATCACAGTCAGCGGATGGAGTTGCCCTATTTGTACAGGAACACTTGTCCGATCTGGAATGATGTCAACCTGCCCCACCTGAGCCGCTATGTGGAAACGGGGTGTGTGGTGGGCTATGTGCGCAGTGCTACCCCTGGCTTGGCGGTGGAGTTGGGCAATTGCCAACCCTTTACCAAGGGCCATTTACTGCTGATGCACAATGGCTATATTGACCAGTTTCGCCACACCCTGCGCCGGCCGATGCGGAATCTCTTGAATGAGAAAGCTGATGAATGGGTGCAGGGCAGCACTGATTCTGAATACCTCTATGCTTTGGTCTTGACCTATTTGGAAACGATGCCCCTAGAGGCGGCAATTCCCCAAGCACTCCATACCATTGGTGCTCTAGCAGCGGAGCCGTTTTGCAAGTTCACGGCGACGACCATCGCCACGACGGGCGATCGCCTCATTGCCTGTCGCTATGCCAACTTTAATATTCTCCCCAGCCTCTACTGGCTCCGGGATGATCCCGCCTATCCCGATGGGGTGATTTTGGCCTCTGAACCCCTGTTTGAGGGGAATTGGCAACAGTGCCCGCCCCAAAGTTGCTTGATTGTGGAGCCGAATCTGGATGTTCACATCACCCCCCTTTAAACGAGCGGATTTGATTGCGGTGTTGACGGCCTGTCGCGATCGCACCCTGGCCCTGTTTGGCGATGTCACCCCAGGGGAGTTTTGCCAGCAATTGCACCCCGATTTCAGCCCCTTGGGTTGGCATTTGGGCCATATTGGCTTTACGGAACGGTTGTGGATTTTGGAGCATTGGGCCGGGGTGGATCTGCCTCCAGATCCCTTGCGTCACCTTTGGGCGGCGGATGGGTTGCCCAAGGCGCAACGGCAGCAGTTGCCGGATTTTGCCACGGTTGCCCAAGGATTGAAAGAGGGGCGATCGCTCGTTTTAGCCCAACTCCAACGGGATCCCGAACCCTCAGAATTGCCCCTCTGGTGCTGGCTTCTGCAACACGAAAGCCAACACAACGAAACCATCGCTTTTCTCAAGCAATATCATCGCGGTTTACCCGTCGCCCCCCGTTGCGCTCCTCTGCCGCCCCCGGATGTGGGGATGGTGAGCATTCCCGGCGGCCGGGTGGCGATCGGCAATAATTCCCCCTGGGGCCAGGATAATGAGCAACCCCGCCATTGGGTCGAAGTGGAGCCTTTTTGGTGCGATCGCTTTCCCGTCACCCATGGCGAATATCAAGCCTTCATCGCAGCGGGGGGCTATCAGAATCGCCAATATTGGACGGTTGCTGGCTGGGAATGGCGATCGCAACAGGGGATTACGCAACCCCTCTATTGGCAAGAGGATCTCGCCTGGGCCAATCACCCGGTTTGCGGTGTCAGCCATTACGAAGCCGCCGCCTATGCTCAATTTGTCGATAAACGCTTACCCACCGAGGCAGAATGGGAAACCGTCGCCGGTTACAGAGGGACAACCACCACAACCTATCCCTGGGGGGAGGGGGAGCCGACGGCAAATCATGGCAACTTTGACGGCAACATCGGCCAGACAACGGCGGTGAATGCTTATCCCCTCGGCCAAAGTTCCACAGGCTGCTGGGATCTCCTGGGCAATGTTTGGGAATGGACAGCCAGCCCCTTTGCCCCCTACCCCGGCTTTAGGCCCTATCCCTATCGGGGCTATTCCCAAGCCTATTTTGATCGGCAACATTATGTGATGCGGGGGGGCAGTTGGGCAACGCGCCCCTGGGGATTGCGCAACAGTTTGCGCAATTGGTATCACCCTTGGGTGCGGGAAATTTGCGTCGGGTTTCGCTGTGTCCGTTCATCGTAGTTGATCGTAGGGTGGGCAATGCCCACCTATATTTGTAGGGGCGTTGGCGTAAGCCTGCACAAAAATTTTTCGCCCCCTCCCTCACACCAACCGCGCCCCAACCGTATCAATAGAGAGAATCCGCACCTTGGGGTTAATCTCCAAGGCCCGCCAAGTGGCCTCCATCGTTGCCGCTACCGCATTAGCCTCATCAGCATGGGCGATCGCCAGCAAACTCGGCCCCGCCCCACTAATCACCAACCCATAGGCCCCTGCCCCCAAGGCCGCATCATAAATATCCTGATACCCCCGGATCAGGCCAGAGCGAAAAGATTGGTGCATCCTATCCTTGAGGGCCACCCGGAGCCAATCCTCCCGACCCGTTTCCAAGGCCCGCACCAACAGGCCAAAATGAGCCACATTAAACACCGCATCTTTCATGGCGATCGCCTCGGGCAAAATTCCCCGGGCCGTTGCCGTCGAAACGGGGAAATCCGGCGTGGCCACCACGGGAATAAAAGCGGGATACCAAGGAATATCGGCAATGTACCAATCTTCTGCTTCTGGTAACGCCAACTGACAGCCCCCCAACAGTGCCGGCACAACATTATCGGGATGGCCTTCAAGGGCGATCGCCAACTTCAGCACCTCTTTTTTCCCCAAGGGCTGCCCCGCGCAGTGATTCGCCCCCACCAGGCCCCCGACAATCGCCGTGGCAGAACTGCCCAAACCACTGCCAAAGGGAACCCCCATCTCAATGGTTAACTGCATCGGCGGCGGTGCTTGGTCAATTTCAGCATAAAGGCGGCAAAAAGCCCGATGAACGAGGTTATCCTCTGCCTCAAGCTCCAGATGGCCACCCTCCTCACCCTGAATCGTCACCCCCCAAGCCTCAGCAGGCGTAAACTCAAAACGGTTATAGAGAGTAAGGGCCGCCCCTACCGTGTCAAAACCAGGGCCTAAATTGGCCGTCGTCGCCGGAACCATCACTTTCACCACAGGATTTTCCCCTTAAGCATCCGGCTTTTTAGCATAGTGGACAGCGGTTTGGCCTGTCTAGCGATCGCCCCCCACCCCATTCACAACTTTTTCACGACCGTTTGTTAAAGTTGGTAAAGTTTCAAAAGCAAAGAAAACCTTAAGGATTGTTGATCCTGGGTCAAAACACCCATCTAAACCACCCTGATCACCGCGATCAAGTTCACTGTTTTGCACCCAATGCCCTGCACTCAATGCATCTTCCACCCTTCACTCACTAACCTTCAGGTCATTACATCCCATCATCCATCCCCTATCCTCAGGATTTCCTATGGTTGCCTCCATTCAAGACAGTTCTCCTCACCGCGAAGAAATTCAGCACCTGCAACGGCGGTTACAGTTTGAAATTCAGCGTCGCCAAGAGGCTGAATCCCAACTCTACCGCCATCAGGCTGGTCTCGAAATGGAAGTCTCCGGTTGGTCGATGGCTTCTTTCTACGAGAGCGTTTTTGTCACCGCGCCCCATGGCCTGTTTGTGGTCAATGTCACCCCAGAGGGGGAAATGGTCATGGCCACAGTTAATCCAGTCATTGAAGCCTGGACAGGATTAAAGACGGCGGATCTTTGTGGAAAAACACCAGAAGTGGCGTTTGGTGCAGAAATTGGCAGTCGGATTCGGGGAAAATATCAACAGTGCATTGATGTGGGCGAATCCATTGCCTATGAAGAATATGTCCCCTTCAATGGTCGGGATAGTTGGTCGCAAACCACCCTCACCCCCATGCGGGATTCATCGGGGCGTATTTATCGCCTGATTGGCACGGCGATCAATATCACCGAACAAAAACGAGCCGAGCAGAAGCTCGAACGCCAAGCAGAGATTTTAACCTCAATTCTCAACACCATGAGTGAAGGCATCATTGTTGCCGATACCAACGGCAATTTTTTGATCACGAACCCAGCCGCTGAGGAAATGTTTGGCAACACGTTCAGCGAGGTTCGCCCAGAGGGCTGGTCAAGCCATTTCGGCTTATTTTTGCCCGATCAAAAAACCCCTTTTCCCATGGAAAAACTGCCCCTCTTTCGCAGTTTAAATGGGGAATCAGTGAGTCATGAGGAGATGTTTGTGCGCCATGAGCAGGCTCCCGATGGCCGTTGGGTGAGCATCAACGCCCGACCTCTGCGGGATGCCGGCGGGATGTTACAAGGGGGCGTGATTGTGTGTCGGGATATCACAGGGCGCAAGGCATCAGAACTCATTCAACAGCAACAAACGGAAAAACTCCGCACTGCGATCCAAACCTTGAAGCGCACCCAGAGCCAACTGGTACAAAATGAAAAAATGTCCAGTTTGGGGCAGTTGGTGGCGGGGGTGGCCCATGAAATTAATAATCCGGTTAATTTTATCTACGGCAATCTGATTCACATTGATGAATATGCTCAGGATCTCTCGGAGGTGGTGATGGCTTATCAAGAACATTACCCCGAACCGGCAGCGGATTTGGCGGAATTGATCGAGGAGAAAGATGTGGAGTTTTTGCTCTCGGATTTGCCTCAGATGATTACCTCCATGAAGGTGGGTTCTCAACGGATTCGTGAAATTGTCGATTCCCTGCGCACGTTCTCGCGGTTAGATGAGGCGGAATGTAAGGATGTGGATCTCCATGAAAGCCTTGATAGTACGCTGATGATTTTGCAGCATCGGATTAAGGCCAAGCCCGATCGCCCGGCAATTACGGTGGTTAAACAGTATGAGGATCTGCCTGCCATTGAATGCTATTCGGGGCAGTTGAATCAGGTGTTTATGAATGTGTTGGCCAATGCCATTGATGCTCTGGATGAGCATTATGCCAAGGGCGAGGATCGTGCATGGCGGGGGGAAATTGCGATCGCCACCCATTTAATCAAAGAGGGCGATCGCCCCATGGTTCAAATTTCGATCCGTGATAACGGCCCCGGTATTCCCAAGGAAATCCGCTCCAAAATCTTTGATCCCTTTTTTACGACAAAGGCGATCGGCAAAGGCACGGGCTTAGGGATGTCGATTAGTTATCAAATCATCACCGAAAAACACAAGGGGATGATTTCGTGCCAATCCAAACCCGGCCAAGGGGCGGAATTTGTGATCACGATCCCGGTGCAACAATAGCCCTAAATCCGTAGGGGCGAAAAATTTTTGTGCCTCCGGCAGGCTTACGCCAACGCCCCTACCCAATCAAAACAAAGCGCATTGCTCAAACCGTTGGGTCATGATCTCCAAATGTTTCCACCACTTCCCCCCCCCAATCCAGCGCCGTGATGGCAGATGGCCGACGGGGGCGCGGTGGTGGAATTGTAAATAGTTGTGGCGTGAAACATCATGGGCCGGCCAATCCACCTGATGGCAAAATTCAGGATAGTCATTTTGGGCGGCTTTAAACATCAGGATTTGCACTTTAAAACCAAAGCGTTTTTCACTGTACTTGGCCCAGAGAAAATCGATCGCCCGCAGATCAGCACAGGGCAAATCCTCCATTTCACTGAGGAAGAGATAAGACCCCACCCGTTTGCGGGTGAGGCGACAGAGGATCGCCCAGGTTTCATCGTCGGCGGCTTCCCAGCGTTTGCGTTTTAGGGCGGCTTGGAGGTTGGTGTAGTCGATGCGGACGGGTTCGACGGGGGTGGCGAGTTTTTGTTTTAAGGCGATGAGGTCGGGGTCGAGGCTGGTGGGGGCGATCGCCCGTGGGACGGGTGTGGAGGGGGGTAGGGCGATGGTGGGAATATCGGAGATTAAGGGGGCAGGGTTGGCGGTGGGTTGACTGATGGGGGGAGCATTGGCAATCTCCGCACCGATTTCCCGGAGGACGACGGTGGCGGATTGGGGCCGTTCCCGCAGGGAGGGGTTCACCAATTGATTGATGATCCGGATTAGATCGGAGCTAAGGCTTTGATGGCTGGGAAGGCGATCGCGCCATTGCCAACGGTCATTGACAATATCAAACAGTTCTTCAGGATTGACACCGGTAATCAGGTTTAAGCAGGTGGTTCCCAGGCTATAGAGGTCGCTGGCGGGTAAGACGCGACCCCGCATCTGTTCCGGAGCCATAAATCCCGGCGTACCGATCACCGTTGCGCCTCCCATCATTGCCGTATCCGTGAGCATCCGGGCAATGCCAAAATCAATCAGGATAAACTGCCCGGT
>JAABSU010000186.1 GCA_011390265.1 Spirulina sp. | reverse complement strand
ACTCAGAAATTCTCAGTACTTTGGTGAATTTAAGACGCTAGCTTACGACTTGGCAGCGACTTATTATCATTACTGGCAAAATTGGTCAATTTTTAATGATGATGATATTGCTCGAATGAAGGAAGTGGAACTAACTTCAGAACTGTTAATTTTTTTAATTGAGAAAGAAATTCGTGCTAGAGACAAGAAAACCCTTGATGCTTTTTACAAAAAATACAATGAACATTTTCCTGGAAAAGCAGAGATTCAGTCTTCATTTGATCATGTAATGCAAGTAATTGACAAGAATTTTAAGAATTTTCTACCGTCTTCTTATTTCAAAAATCAAACTATTATTTATGTTTTCTGGGTTGTTATACATGAATGTATTCAAAAAAATATTCCATATGATCTTGACGTTTTTGAAAAATTGAGTCAGCAATTTAAACAAAAGAGTGAAGATTTGCCTTCTGATATCCAAAAAGTTCTCAATTCACGTCGTCGAGACCGATCAGACAGAGACACGTTTTTTGAATACATTAACAAGATTCTAATTGATCGATCATGTCAGAGTCACTAACTCAATTGTGGGATGAGTTTGCTGAAAAATTGGAAAAGCAAGAAGAAACTCGACGTAAAATGGAAGTATTGCATGAACAGAATCAATTGACTGATTTTGATATTTTGACGGTTTATGATGGTTTATTTTTAAGCCTTTTTACGGATTTCGAGGAGTTTCTTGAGAAACTTTTTTGGGGGCTTCTCAAAAAAGAAATTGATATACAGGAATTTGGTCAAGATGCTGGGCTAGTTGCTGAAATTCATCCCATTGAAAAAACAGAATTAATTATTCTAGGTGGTGGTAAAAATTATCTCAATTGGTTCCCTTATGACCAAACCAAAGCAAGAGCAAACCTTTTTTTTCAATCAGGAATTCCCTTTGGAAAACTCACAAATCAAGAAGAAAAAGAATTAGGGTACTATCACACAATTAGAAATGCTATTGCTCATAAAAGTCCGCAATCAAAAAAGAAATTCCAAAACATGATCGAACAGCTACGTTTTTTTGCGGAAGAAGACACCCCTTCTCACTATCTTCGTAGTAAGCCCAGTGGTGAGCAAACTCACTTCGAGATTGCAACGGGTCAATTGTTACTGATTGCTAGGAAGTTATGTGGAATTGAATCTTAGCAATTCGTGAGAATCTGAAGAAAGAGTTTGAGGTAGTAGCGAAGCGTTGGGTGGTAGATGCGTTCTCTCGCTCCTTCTTAATCTTTCTTTTTAAACAGCATTTAATGAGCGATCACCTCGATCTACCTCGAAAAATTCCCCCGACGCAAGCCAAATCCCTCCAGGCAAAGATTGATCTACCATTATCGGCCCCTTAACCTCCTCTTTCTAGGGTCGACCACGATGAACGGTCAATGTGTTGAATAATTTAAGGGGACGATCGCCTTCGATCGCCCCCCTAATGATTCATCAGGATTTGAACCTTATTCGCGGGGACGGGCAGGGTTGACCTTTAAAACACGCCCCATCCATTCAGCCCCGTCAAGTTCAGCGATCGCAGCGGATTCCTCCGTTTCACTCTGCATCTCAACGAAGGCAAACCCCCGCATCCGACCCGATTCACGGTCTGTGGGAACATGGACACGTTTGACCGTGCCATATTCGGCAAAAACTTCAGTAATCTCTTCCTTGGTCACGTTGTAGGCGAGATTACCAACATAAATGGACATTGAGGAACTATCTCCTAGATCAATAAGTGGAGAGCCAAGATTTCGGAGCAATGCTTATCAAAAAGTGAGCAAACTGATCAGGTTGAAAGCTAGCTTGAGATACCGATTCTTATACTCAGCCGCTATTGTAGCACTGCTTTCCAGGATAACAGTGAGCCAGATCATCCCGCCGTCGATTCTGGGGTGAGGGGGCAATGGCAATGGCCTTGGGCCAACCATTGGGAACCCACCTGATGGAGGGCGGCCATCACCGGCTGAAGCTGGCGACCCTTCGGTGTGAGGGCATATTCGACACGGGGGGGAATTTCCGCATAGACGCGACGGGCCACCAAACCCTCCGCTTCCAACTCCTTGAGGCGAATCGTTAGGGTTTTAGTGCTAATTCCTGGTAGGGCGCGACGGAGTTCGTGGGTGCGGCGATCGCCCCCGAACAACTCCCGCAGAATTAAAATCGCCCATTTACTCCCCAACAGATCCACCACAAACTGAATGGGGCATTGAAATTGAGGATTAACACAGGGGTTTGCGTCGGCCATGGCGGGGGTGAGTAGGGGCTTGGGAAAACTTTAACATTTCTTTAGCAATGCTTAAAACCATGGCAGGGCCTCAATGGTTTACCAGCGGTAACTGAGGGGTAAGGGGAGAAACTACCTTGTGCAAAGCCGGTCTTTCCGATGCAATGGGACTCATTCAATCTTAGTCTGTCCTAATCCTTTAACATCCTGATGGTTACAGCCCTCCCCAACCCGAACGCTGATCTGCTCCGCCCCGGTATTAAGGCCCCCGTTAAAGAAACCCTGTTAACCCCCCGGTTCTACACCACGGATTTTGAGGCGATCGCCCAGATGGTGCTCGATTCCCAAACCGAGGAATTGGAAGCAGCCCTCAACGAATTGCGTGCCGACTATAACCGTCATCACTTTGTCCGCGATGCCGAATTTGAACAAAGTTGGGAACATATCGACGGCGAAACCCGCGCCGCCTTTATTGACTTCCTCGAACGCTCCTGCACCTCGGAATTTTCCGGGTTCCTCCTTTTTAAAGAACTGTCTCGGCGGCTCAAAGCCCAAAACCCCACCCTCGCCGAAGCCTTCGCCCTCCTCGCCAGGGATGAAGCCCGCCACGCCGGGTTTATCAATAAAGCGATGGCAGACTTTGGCCTCTGTCTCGATTTGAAATATCTCACCAAAAAACGCACCTACACGTTTTTCCCCCCCGAATGGGTGATCTACACTGTCTATCTGTCGGAAAAAATCGGCTATTGGCGCTATATCCTCGTCTTCCGGCATTTAGAAAAGCACCCCGAACATCAAATTTATCCCCTGTTTCGCTACTTTGAAAGCTGGTGTCAGGATGAAAACCGCCATGGGGATTTCTTTAAAGTGTTGTTGCGATCGCAGCCCAATCTCTGGAAAACCTGGCAATCTCGCCTCTGGGTGCGGTTCTTCCTGTTAACGGTGTTTGCCACCCACACGCTGACGGTGTTTGAGCGGGCCAATTTCTATGAATCCATTGGCATTGATGCCAAGGAATACAATACCGAAGTAATTCGCCAAACCAACGCCACCGCTGCCCGCGCCTTCCCCGCCGTCCTCAACACCGATCACCCCGACTTTTTCCGCCGCCTCGAAGCCTGCTCCGATGCCAACGAAAAACTCACCGCCATCAGCAATAACAACGCCCCCAAATGGGTGCAGTTTTTCCAAAAACTCCCCTCGATCCTCACCATCGTCGGGCATCTCTTCTGCATCTATTTGATTAAACCCATTGATGCCGAAGCCCAACGGGCCACCGTCCATTAAACATTCCCAAAACCTAACCGCAACCTTGGGACTATCTCCCCAACTTTCCTCTTTAAAAACCTCCGATCCTCCTCTCGTAACTCGGCTCTGCCGAGTCACGTCCCCCCGGAGGCTCTGCCTCCACCAGCGGCAGAGCCGCCCATAAACCGCGCCACGGCGGAGCCATGGCACGAGATAAATTCCCACTTCCCACTTTAAAAAAACCCTATGCAATGCCTCTCCCAAGCCGTCGAATTTGACGCGCAACTGCTGCAAAAATATAACCAAGCCCTGCCCCGCTACACCAGCTATCCCCCCGCCACAGAACTGCGCCCCGACTTCGCCCCAGAACAATTGCGGGAGGCGATCGCCCAAGGCAATGCCCAGCAAACCCCCCTCTCCCTCTATTGCCATCTCCCTTTCTGTGAACAAGCCTGTTACTTTTGCGGCTGCAACACGATCATCACCCGGCGCAAGGCCGTCATTCAACCCTATTTAGAGGATCTCATTCGCCATATTAACCAAGTGGCAGACTTGATCCTACCGGGTTATGAGGGCATCGTTAACCGTCATCGGCCCGTTGAGCAAATGCATTGGGGCGGCGGCACACCTAACTATCTCAGTATTGAACAGGTGGAATATCTTTGGGATGCAATCCATCGCCGCTTTTTGTTTAGTCCTGATGCAGAGATTTCTATCGAAATTAACCCCTGCTCCGTAGATCGGGACTATATTTTCGCCCTCAAACGCATTGGATTTAACCGGATTAGTTTTGGGATTCAAGATTTTGATCCCCAGGTGCAAACGGCGGTGAATCGGATTCAGCCGGAAGCGGTGCTGTTTGATGTGATGCGCTGGATTCGGGAAGCGGGATTTTTAAGCGTGAATGTGGATTTGATCTATGGGTTGCCCTTCCAAACCCTAGAAACCTTCCGCACCACCGTTGAGAAAACCAAGGCCCTCAATCCTGATCGCGTTGCGGTGTTTAATTTCGCCTATGTGCCTTGGATGAAGCCGATTCAAAAGAAAATGCCCGTTGAGAAAATGCCCTCAGGGGCGGAAAAGTTGGCGATTTTGCAAATGACGATCGCCGAACTCACCGCCGACGGCTATGTGTTTATCGGCATGGATCACTTTGCTAAACCCAATGATGAATTGGCGATCGCCCAACGAGCGGGCCAACTCCATCGCAATTTCCAGGGCTACACCACAAAGCCAGAATCCGATCTCCTCGGGTTTGGGATTACCTCGATTAGTATGGTGCAGGATGTCTACCTGCAAAACCACAAACGCCTTAAAGATTTTACTGAAGCGTTAGATCAGGGGGAATTACCCCTGGCGAAGGGCGTGCAACTGAGTCATGATGATCTAATTCGGCGCACGGTGATTATGGAATTAATGTGTGAATTCCAAGTGACGGCGGCGGATTTAGTGGAGAAATATGATCTTGAATTGGATTTGAATTTTGACGAGTATTTTGCGCGGGAATTAGCGGCCCTTGATGCCCTCGAAGCCGATGGTTTAATTCACCGCTGGCGGGATGGTTTTGTGGTTACGCCCATTGGCCGGCTGTTAATTCGCAATGTGGCGGCGGTGTTTGATACCTACCTCGCCCAACGCAATACGCAAGTGTTTTCCCGCTCCATTTAATGCCCAACTTAATGCCCAATGCTTTGTAGGGGCGAAAAATTTTTCGCCCCAATCTTAAAATTTGTGTGAGGCTTTATGACTGCTCAAACGATTTCCACCCCGCTACGGAATAACCAACTCAATTGGGTATCCGTGGGCTTTTTTACCGCTGTTCACGGGTTAGCCCTGTTGGCCCCTTGGTTTTTTTCCTGGTCGGCCCTGGGGATGTTTTTACTCCTTCATTGGCTCTTTGGCAGTATTGGCATCTGCTTGGGCTACCATCGCCTCTTAAGCCATCGCAGTTTTCAGGTTCCCCGCCCCTTGGAATATGCGATCGCCATCATCGGCGCTTTAGCATTGCAGGGGGGGCCAATCTTCTGGGTAGCGGGCCATCGTCTCCACCATGCCCACACCGAAGATGTCAACCTCGACCCCTATTCTTCCGAACGGGGCTTTTGGTGGAGTCATATGCTCTGGCTCCTCTATCCCCAACCGGAATTTTTCAAATATGAGCAATACGAGCGGTTTGCCCCCGATCTCGCCCGCCAAGGGTTCTATCGCTGGCTGAATCGCTATTTCCTCTGGTTACAGTTGCCCCTGCTCCTGCTCCTCTATTTAGGCGGCGGTTGGTCTTGGGTGCTTTACGGCGGTGTGTTGCGGGCCGTGTGCCTCTGGCATAGCACCTGGTTTATCAACTCCGTTACCCATGTTTGGGGTTATCGCACGTTCAATGTCGCCGATAACTCCCGTAACCTCTGGTGGGCGGCGATCGTCACCTATGGGGAAGGCTGGCACAACAACCACCATGCCTATCCCCATGTGGCTAAAGCCGGTTGGCGGTGGTGGGAAGTGGATGTGACCTGGTGGGCGATCGCCCTCCTCCGTAGCCTTGGCCTCGCCCAAAAAGTCAACCTCCCCCCCACGCCATAACTCCCGACGCGATAACAAACGTAGGGGCGAAAAATTTTTCGCCCCCACGCCCATCAATTCTGTAACTTTGGGGGTTTGGGGTGAAGGCTTAAACAATCGGATGCAGTTCCGCCCCAATCGTCGTCGCCTCCCCATCACTGGGGAACTCCGCCGCTAACGTCCCCTCATAGGCATCTAACAACAACTGCTTGAGGTCGCTAATCAGGGGATAGCGGGGATTGGAGCCGGTGCATTGATCATCAAAGGCCTGATCCGCCAACTCCTCTAAACGACCGTGGAATTCAATGGCGCGATCGCCTAGCACCTCCTTCAAACTCCCCGGAATCCCCACCTGCCGCTTGAGATTCTCAATGGCCGCAATCAGGGCATTCACTTTCGCCGCTTCATCCTCTCCCGGTAAGCCCAAATAACTGGCAATGCGAGCATAACGCCATTTGGCATTGGGGTATTTATATTGGGAGAAAGCCGCCTGTTTAAAGGGGGCATCGGTGGCGTTGTAGCGGATCACATAGGTGATCATCAGGGCATTGGCTAACCCGTGGGGAACGCCAAACATCGCCCCCAATTGGTGGGCCATGGAATGACAAATTCCTAAGAAACCATTCGCAAAAGCCATCCCGGCAATGGTGGCGGCGTAATGCATTTTTTCCCGCGCTTTGGGATTATGCCCCCCCTCGTTGTAAGCAGAGGGCAGGTATTTAAAAATGAGGCGAATCGCTTCTAAGGCGAGGCCGTTGGTATATTCTGAGGCGAGGACGGAAACGTAAGCCTCTAGAGCATGGGTGAGAGCATCCACGCCCCCGAAGGCGGTGAGAGACTTGGGCATTTCCCGCACCAGATCCGCATCAATAATCGCCATCGTCGGAGTGAGGGCATAATCTGCCAAGGGGTATTTAATTTGCCGGTGGCGATCGGTCACGACGGCAAAGGGCGTTACTTCCGAGCCGGTTCCTGAGGTGGTGGGAATAGCCACGAGCATCGCCTTACTGCCCAAGGGGGGTAACTCATAAACCCGTTTGCGAATATCCATAAACCGCATCGCCAAACTTTCAAACTCAATTTCTGGGTGTTCATAGAGCAACCAAATAATCTTGGCCGCATCCATGGGAGAACCGCCGCCAATGGCAATGATCACATCGGGGTTAAAGTGGCGAATTCGCGCCAGGCCGCG
>JAABSU010000020.1 GCA_011390265.1 Spirulina sp. | reverse complement strand
AACGACCGTCGTTGCTTGTGGTGGTGGCAATACCGACAGTGATGCTGATTCTGAAGACACCGAAGAAGTAGAGGAGGAAGAAGAAGAGGAAGAGGAAGAAGAGGAAGAAGAAGAATCCTCGACAGAGGAAGAGGAGGAAATGGCTACCGAAGCAGAGGAAGGCGAAGCTGAATCAGTTGAGTTTACCCTCGTCAACGAAACCAATCGTCCCTTGACTGAATTTTATGTTTCCGCACCTGAGGACGAATTGTGGGGAGAAAATCTCATCCCTGAGGGCTATGTCCTTTCCCCCGGTTCAGAAGTGGGTGTTATTGTTGATGACGGTCGCCCGGATTGTGACTACGACATTAAAGGTGTTTTAGGTGAATCTGAGGATGGTTCCGTTGGTGCAGGGGAACTGGTTCACAGTGGTGTGGAAATTTGTGAAGGAGCGGTTTATACCTATAAATAACCTCCCTTCGGAGAATTACGATTAGGTTTGATTCGGGTGGGGCGGGCTTTTGCTGATGTCAGCAGAATGCCCGCCCTAAAACGTTGGCGTAAAATCAGGATGCTAATCTGGGTTTTAACCAAGGTGCATCCGCCCCTTGTTTTATGATGGAGGAATGACCCCATCTTGGCCGCTTGCTAAACTATGACTGCTATCCCTGCTGACTTGATTACTGTTCCCCAGGCTCCCCCCGGTTTTAAATCGGGGTTTGTGGCCATTGTGGGGCGGCCCAATGTGGGGAAATCCACGCTGATGAATACCTTGGTGGGGCAAAAAATCGCCATCACCTCCCCCGTCGCCCAAACCACCCGCAACCGCCTCCGGGGCATCCTCACCACCGATCAACAGCAAATTATTTTCGTCGATACCCCCGGCATCCATAAGCCCCACCATGAGCTAGGGCGGGTGTTGGTGCAAAATGCTCGGGCGGCCATTGATGCGGTGGATTTGGTCTTGTTTGTTGTCGATGGTTCCGTACCTTTGGGGGGAGGCGATCGCTTCATTGTCGAACTCCTTAAAAAAAGTAGAACCCCCGTCCTCGTGGGGTTGAATAAAGCCGATCAACAGCCCGAAGATACAGACCCCATCGATCACACGTACGGCGAAGTGGCCGATGCTGAAGGCTGGAGTTGGGGGAAATTTTCCGCCCTAACGGGGGCCGGGTTAACGGAATTACAAACAGAATTGGGCGATCGCCTCGAACCCGGCCCCTACTATTACCCCCCGGATCTCGTCACCGACCAACCGGAACGCTTCATCATGGGGGAACTGATCCGCGAGCAACTCCTCCTCCTCACCCGTCAAGAAGTCCCCCACTCCGTCGCCATCACCATCGATCGCGTCGAAGAAACCCCCGAGATCACCCGCATCCATGCCGCCATCAATGTCGAACGGGGTTCCCAGAAAGGCATCGTCATCGGTAAAAATGGAGCCATGCTCAAGGCGATCGGCACCGCTGCCCGGGAACAAATTCAAAAACTGATCGCCGGCCCGGTGTATCTCGATCTCTTCGTTCGCGTCCAACCCAAATGGCGACAATCCCGCCTCCGGTTGGCCGAACTGGGCTACCGCGTTGAAGAATAACCCCCTTGCCCCCATGTCCTCCCCCGACCAAGCCGCCCAACGCAGTTTGCAGCAAACCCTGCAATGGTATAGCCGTTTTCAACGCCACGGCCGCTATCGCCCTAGCCCAGAGCTACAGGCCGCCGTTCGCCCCCAACTGCAAACCCTCCAAGCTGCTTTAACTAAACTCGAACAGAATGCCATCCGCATCGCCGCCTTTGGTTTGGTGAGCCGGGGCAAATCGGCGGTTTTAAATGCCTTGGTGGGGGAACAAACCTTAATTACCAGTCCGATTAATGGCGAAACGAAATACCCGCAATCGGTGCGGTGGCAGGTGGGGGATGGGGCGCAAATTGAATTGATTGATACGCCGGGCCTGGATGAAATTGCTGGCCAGGCCCGGGCGCAAATGGCCCAGGATGTGGCCCAACAGGCGGATTTAATCCTGTTTATTGTGGCGGGGGATATGACCCGGACGGAGTATGAGGCGTTGCGGGATTTGCGCCACGCCCAGAAGCCTTTGATTCTGGTTTTCAATAAGATTGATCTCTATCCAGAATTGGATCAGGGGTTGATCTATCAGCAGTTGCAGCGGTGGGCGGGGTCAGGGGCCGAAGATCGAGCGTTGCAGGCGTTGCTGTCCCCGGCGGAAGTGGTGCGGGTGGCGGCGGCTCCGGCTCCGGTGTTGGTGCGATCGCAATGGCCCGATGGCCGCATTCAGGAAACTTGGGAAACGCCGCCCCCGGATATTGAACCGCTGCGGGTCAAAATTTTGGAACTGTTGCAACGGGAGGGGCGATCGCTCCTCGCCCTCAATGCTTTAGTCCAAGCCCGCACCGCCACCGAAACCCTCGTGCGCAAAACGATAGAATTGCGAGGGACAGAGGCAGAGGCGATGATCTGGCAGTATGCCCGCTGGAAGGCGTTAATCGTCGGCTTAAATCCAATTGTGGTGTTGGATGTGGTGGGGGGGGCGATCGCCGATTTAGCCCTGATTCGCAGTTTAGCCAAACTCTACGGCCTACCGATGACCAGTTTTGCAGCGGAAAAATTGTGGCGAAAAATCCTCTTTAGTTCCGGTACGTTGTTACTATCAGAGTGGGGCAGCACCGTCGTGTTGGGAGCCGGTAAAACCGCCAGCTTAGGGGAGCTTTCCCTCTGGGGAACCTGGACAACCACCGCCCTCCTCCAGGGGGGACTCGCGGCCTACGGCACCTGTGTCGTGGGTAAAGTGGCGCAACAATACCTTGAACAGGGTTGCACTTGGGGAGAAGGGGGCATCAACACGACAATTCAAACCATTTTGAACCAAGTGGATCGCCAAACGGTGTTGGCTCGCCTCCGTCAAGACTTGCAACATTCCTAAACCTATGGACACGCTCAACAATGCCCTTTCCGTCGGCGGTCTCACGGATTACCTCAAAACCAGCCTTGAAGAAGATGCTAACCTCCAACATATTTGGGTCGTGGGGGAGGTGACGGCGGCTAACCAACATCGGGTTGGGCTGTTCCTCAGCCTGCGAGATCCCGATGTTGAATCCCAAATTCAAGGGGTGGTGTGGAATCAGGCGCGATCGCGCCTCAAGCATCAACCCCGGCCCGGCGAACGGGTGGCGGCGTTAGGTTCTATTAACCTCTACAGCAAACGGGGGGAATACCGCCTCCAGATTGTCCAAATTCTCCCCCAAGGGGAAGGATTCCAGGCGCTGCGGTTGCAACAGTTGCGATCGCGCCTTGCCGCTGAAGGCCTCTTTGATCCCCTCCAAAAACGCCCCCTTCCCCCCCATCCCCAAACCATCGCCGTGATCACCGCCCCCACCGCTGCGGCTTGGGGGGATATTCAGCGCACGATCGAGGCCCGCAATCCTGGGATTACCCTCCTGTTTGCCCCCGCCACCGTCCAGGGGGAACAGGCCCCCGCCAGCATTGCCGCCGCCTTTGCACGGGTGGAGCAGGATGGCCGGGCGGAGGTGGTGATTTTGGCGCGGGGGGGCGGGGCAACGGCGGATCTGGCTTGTTTTAATGATGAGCGGGTGGTGCGGGCCATTGCTGAATGTGGGCGGCCGGTGGTGACGGGGATCGGCCATGAGCGAGATCAGACTTTGGCGGATCTGGTGGCGGATGTCAGCGTTCATACCCCGACGGCGGCGGCGGAATGGGTGGTTCCCTTAGCTAGTCAACGGTGGCGGGAGCATCAACAACGGGGCGATCGCCTCCAGCGTGCCTTTGCCAACCGCCTCATCCAAGAACAAAACCGCCTCGCCCACCTCAAAACCCGCCTTGCCCGTCTCCCCCACCAAGCCCACAGCCTCCAACAGGCCCGTTTCCGCAACCAAGTCCTCCAGGAAAAATTAGCGGCCCTCGATCCCCGTGGGGTGTTGGAACGGGGTTATGCGATCGCCCAATATCCCCAGGGGGGTTTGCCCCGTGTGGCGGATTTGCGGGGGGGAGAAACGTTGATTCTCCATTTAGCCGATGGTCAAGTTGAAGTACAGGTGATGGCGATCGGCACTGATCCTAAAAATTAAACCCAAAACCTTGACAAAATCCCGAATAACGCTGCTATACTGACAAAGGTTAAAACAAAACACATTGGGGCGTCGCCAAGCGGTAAGGCATCGGGTTTTGGTCCCGACATCCCCAGGTTCGAATCCTGGCGCCCCAGCTTTCAAAGGCGAGAAGCATTAACTTCTCGCCTTTTTGTTGTCTGGGGGCGAAAAATTTTTGTGCCTCAGGCAGGCTTACGTCAACGCCCCTACCGGGATCAATTTATACCTGCATGAATCGGACAACTGGGTTCTCCCTTAAACCCGCGTCAACAGTTGGTTTAAGATTTCCTGGCCACGACCATTAAACACCTGCACCCGAATTGTGTGGGGTTCACTGGGTCGCCAAGCGACCTGGTAACGAATATCGCCATTCGTCCAGGTGTAGATACGCCGTTGGGCATCGCCCCCCACTCTTGCCCCCTGGAGGTGGATATTGCTACGGTTGCGCTTATTTTCACCGTAGTAGGTGAGGGTGTTGTTGTAGTAGTCGATGGAAACGTACCAAGTATTATTGGCAAAATTGCCCACGGGCAGGCTTTGCGCTTCCACCGATGCGGGAAAACTACCCTGAACGAGCAAGGGTGTACCCAATCCCAAAAGCGCAATCAATGCGAATTCACTCACTTTCATCGGTTTTTGACCCAACGAGGTTAAACCTTTCCAGTATATTCGCGTTCTTAAAAATGGGCGATACTGGATTTGAACCAGTGACCCCTTCCGTGTGAAGGAAGTGCGCTACCCCTGTGCTAATCGCCCGTAGTCTTTTACTCTAAGGGGAAAAAGCAAGGCAGTCAAGTCTTTGCCTCGAAGTTTGCACAAAGGCAAATTTTCTCCGATGCTTGCCCGGTCGGGGGTCTGATGGTGGATTTCGCTCAAATCTCCAACCTTGGATGAGGATAGAAGGATGTTGCGCCGCTGGAAACAGTTTATTTTTACCGTCCTTGGGATTATTTTTCGCCATCCCGTCACCGGGACAACGCTGATCCCGATTCTCCCCGATGGTCGGATTGTCCTCGTGCGGCGACGGGATACAGGCACTTGGGGGCTACCGGGAGGGCTGATCGATTGGGGGGAAACGATCGCCACCTGTGCCCAGCGGGAACTCAAGGAAGAAACGGGTTTAGATCTTGTCCAGATTCAGCGCCTGGTGGGGGTTTACTCTGACCCCGATCGCGATCCCCGGCTCCATTCCCTGAGCATTCTGTTGGCGGTGACGGTGCGGGGGGATTTCCTGGTGGGAGATGCCTTAGAAATTAGCCATGTACAAGCCTTTGATCGCGATCGCCTCCCCCAGGGAACCCTCAGCCATGATCACGATCGCCAATTGCAAGATTATCTCAACGGTGAAACCATCATTGCCTAGGGGGAAACCCCTAATTTAGAAAATTTTTTTTGCAATTTGTAAAATGTGTGAAATCATGGGTCACAACGATTCCTAACGTTGCTCGCTTCTCAGTAGTTGAATGATTACAATGCAGGCCCCGCCAATTCGCATCGCTCGCATTCGCCTTGCTCAAGGGCAAATCTTTTGGCGTGAAGTGGGCAAAGGCCCAACAATTGTCTTCCTCCACGGCGCACTGACCAACGGCAGCCAATGGCTGCCACTCCTAGACCAACTGGGAGGTCGCTACCACTGTGTTGCCCCGGATCTCCTCGGTTGTGGGGAATCTGACCCCCCTGAAACGCCTCAATCTATTCAGCTTCAGGGGGAATGCCTCGCGGCCTATATCGAAGCCCTCCATTTGGAGAAGGTGTACTTAGTGGGCCATTCCATGGGGGCTTGGATTGCCTCCCATTATGCGATCGCCCATCCTGAGCGGGTGGCCGGTATGATCCTCCTCGCCCCAGAAGGCGTAGATCTACCTGATCGTCGCCAACGTTGGTCTCAGGAATTACAACTCACTAGCCCCTTTCCCTTCATTCCCTGGGGGCTGGCAGCGATTCAACCCCTAGCCAAGCTGTTTAATCGTCATCACCAGATCACACAACTTTTAGCCTATCGTGATCAGCTGATCGCCTGTCCCAGCAGTTGCCAATTGTTATTTCGACGGCAGGAAGCGGAGATTAGCCCCGAATTGCTCAATGATCGATTGGGGGATCTCAAAACCAAAATTCTCGTTTTACAGGGGGGGCAGGATCACCCCATGCAAATTCTCCAGAGCAAAATCTACGCAAAGCTGGCCCCCTCTGCGCGGTTGCGGATCTTGAAAAATGGGGGTTGGGATTTGGCGGAGGAATGGTCAGAACAGGTAGCACGGGAAATTGAGCAGTTTTTAGTGACGATGGTGACGCGGCGATGAGCCAAGTGCTGATCATTGCCTCGCATCCGATTCCCTACATTGCACCGCTGTTTCGGGAAATGGTGGCTCAGGGGTGGTCGTTGCAAGTTGCCTATTGTTCTGCGCAGGGGTTGGAAGCTTATCAGGATCCAGAGTTTGGGGAGGCGATCGCCTGGGATCTCCCCCTCCTCGCCGGTTATCCCGCCCAAATTCTCCCCAATCAATCCCCCCACCCCGGTCTAGGACGGTTTTGGGGGCTGATCAATTGGGATTTATGGCGGCAAGTGGCGGCGGCGGATGTGGTGATTTGCTATACCGGCTATGTCTACGCCAGCTTTTGGATCGCCGCCCTCAGCGCGAAATGGCATCGTAAGGGCTTTATTTTCAGCACCGATGCCCATAGCCTCGCCTCCCGCCAGAGCCAAACCTGGAAGGTCAAGCTCAAGCCTTGGGTCTTGCCCTGGCTCTATGGGGTGGGGGATGGGATTTTAGTCTCGACACGGTTGGCGGTGGAGATGGTGGCGGGTTTGGGGGTTAAGCGCGATCGCATTTTTTTCACCCCCTCGGCAGCGGATAACGACTGGTGGCTGGCCCAATCGGCTCAGGTGGATGTGGCGGCAGTGCGCCAAGCTTGGGGGATTCCCCTGGATGGGGTGGTGGTGGTGTTTTGCGCCAAACTGCAACCCTGGAAACGGCCCGAGGATTTGCTCGCCGCTTTTCAATCGGCCAATGTCCCCAATAGCTATCTGCTCTACATTGGCAACGGCCCCCTCCGGGCCGAACTCGTTGCCCTCGCCCAAGGGGATGACCGGATCCGATTCCTCGGATTTTGCAATCAAACCCAACTACCGGCCATCTATACAGCGGCGGATCTGATCTGTTTGTGTTCTGACTATGAACCCTTTGGGGTGGTGGTTAATGAGGCCATGCTTTGTGGTTGTGGGGCGGTGGTGAGCGATCGCGCTGGCTCCCAGGAGTTGGTGGAGCCGGGGAAAACCGGGGCCATTTATGCCTGTGGCGATCGCCCCGCCCTCACCGCCGTTTTAGAGGATCTCCTGGGGGATCTGCCTCGCCTCCGGCAAATGGGCCAGGCCGCCCGCGCCCGGATGGCCAGTTGGTCGCCTCGGGAGAACGTCGCCGCCCAAGCAGCGGCGATCGCCCGCGTTGCCCAAAAATCCTAAATCGCCCAACTGAGCGTTGGCTCGACCCGCTGAAAACTCGGCCGTGGCGCTTCTGGACTCCGACTTTGAGCACCCTCCCAATCCACACCATTGAGGATCGCCCGCTCCCAATTCACCTGTTGCAGCGTCGCCTGCTTGAGCACCGCATCGGTGAGGTTGGCTCGCTCTAAAGAAGCCCCCGACAGATTGGCGTGGCTGAAGTTTGCGCCCTGGAGATCCGCCCCTTGAAAATGGGCTGATTGACAATGACTAGCGGTGAGATTTGCCCCGGTCAACTTCGAGCCTTGGAGGCGAGCATCGGTGAGATTCACACCTTCGAGATCCATGCCACTCAGATCCACATCCCGCATAAAGGCGGAGCTTAAATTGGCACCATTGAAGGAGGCCCCGCTGACATTGGCTTCACTGAGGCGAGCCTCGACCAGATTTGCCCAGTTCAAATTACTGCCGCTGAGATTGGCTTGGCGGAGGTTGACTTTTTGGAGATTCGCCCCGCAGAGGTTGGCCCCCCAAAGATTGGCGCGGCGGAGGTTCGTATGGCTGAGATTTGCCCCGGCCAGCTTGGCGCGGGGGAGTTTTGCCTGCACCATGAACGCGCCAGAAAGATTCGCCTTGGTTAAATCTGTATCGGTTAGCTTACTATCACTGAGCTTGGCGCATTGGAAATCAGCCCAATTCAGACAGGCCCCGGTAAAATCAGCCTTGGTCAAAAAGGCCCGACTGAATTGTACGCCCCGCAAATTAGCCTGGCGGAAGTTCACCCTAATCAAGGTTTGACCTCGAAGGTCTACACCACTGAGGTCAACGCCGCTGAAATCACGTTGCCCGCGCTCATATCGTTGTAAGAGTGAATGAACATCCATAGGGGAACTTCACTGAGTGAGTTGGGAAAATAAGCGATCGCCTGACAACCTCGACACATCCTCGCTATCTTGATAACCATGATAAAGGGGATTTTTGCTGTCTCGAATGTCAACCCCCAAATCCCCCCGAATTATTTAAAAAAGTTTAAAAATCTACACTTACAACCGTCATTCCTCCGTAATTTCCGCAGGTTTAAGGCAAGGCTAAACTACGGTACTTTCTGGAAAAATCGGTCACAAAGAATAGATTTGGCCATCTAACAAAATGCGTGTGATCCCCTTTGCTTGTAAATAAACACGGGTTTTTTCAAACAACTTGCTATCGGGGACTTTAATCACCCGGTGCGATCGCTGCTGGGAAAAACGTCGCGCCACCCGATGATTATCAAAAATTGGCAGCGTGCGCTGGCCCGTCTCATCGGAGGGAATCGCCCCCAAATCGCCAAATTCATGGAGGGGGCGGGTAATCAGTTCTGCCATGCGGTCAATCACCAGATAACAAGTACGCGGCAATGTCGCCCGAGACAGGGGCAACACTTCCACCTCTGCACTGGAGGGAGCATGGGGGGCTAATTCTGCCTCATCCTCGTCGTCCTCATCCTCGTCATCATCCCAATCACCATCATCGTCAAATTCATCATCCTCATCCCCCAACGGATTAAGATCATCATCTTCATCCAAAATGTCCTCAAGTACCGCTTCCGGCTCAGGCTCATCCTCTGGGACTAAAGAGGGCTTTAAACCCGTCGTGATAATGCGACGGGTTTTTTTGGGGATCAACGTCTGTTCCTCTGCAACGGGTTCGGCATCTACCGACTCAGGGGGGAGGGGTTCAGGGAAAGCAGTTTCGGGGAGCGGCAGCGCAGCCGGTTGGGGGTCGGGTTCACTGATTCGCCGCTTTTGAGGCTTAGGAGTCGTGCTTGAGGCTGGTTCCTCAGGATGTGCATACTGCTTCAACACCGTTGCCGCCCCATTGGGGGTACGGCTCAGGCGCTTTTGTTGGATCAGGTGTTCATATTCCTGTTCATTCAAACGACTTTTGAGAAAGCGACTAATGGTCGAACTACTCACACTAAAGCGTTCCGCCAGCGTCGAGGTGGTCTCATGGGGGGTTTGATACAGGGTGAGAATTTCCTGCTTGTCGGACTCCGTTAACTTTCTGGGACTCATCCTTCTTCTGTGGTAGCGGTGGCTCGTCTGCGCCGACTCTTGCGGGGCCGACTGGAAATTTCAAATTCGAGCGCGGCTCCAATGGCTAATAAGATACCACTAAAGACGAAAAACACCTCAAGGAAGCCGCCACTGGCATAGTCCGGCTGGGTGGCTGCGTATTTAAACCACATATCTGCAAGGTATTTTGCCAAGGCGGCGGCGGCAATCATCTGCCAGGAGCGGGCAAAGGTTCCCCCCCAAAAGGCAAACAGGAGCATGACGGCAATGATCAACAGCGCCACATCAGAGATGATGTAAAAGGAGTTAATGGGGGCGGAAAACTGTACTAACGTTTCCTGTAGGTGATCGATCCACACCGGCACGGGATGGGCGGGGGCTGATTGCTCTGGCTGATCTGGCTCATCGGCGAGGACAATTTCAATCCCAGGGGCGATGGGTTCGGGGAGTTCAATGGCAACGGCGGGTTGGGCGATCGCAATCCACACCGCCAAAGCTGTCCCCGCCAGGGCAATCACCCCGAGGGTAATCCATTGCCAGAGGGCTAAGGCCAAGCGCTTCGAGAGCACCGCCAGCACCATGCCAACGCCCAGGGAAATATAAAACACCATATAGAAGAGGTCGGCGGGGGATACCTCCGGGTCCAGTTCCCAATAAATTTCCCAAAAGCCAAACATGACATCAGCGATGAAGTAGGCCAAAATGCCTAAACCAATGCCGAGCCAGACATTGCGACCGCTGGCGATCTTAGGACTTTGCCAGTTGCGATAACAGAGGGCAACCCCGGCTACGAAAGGGACACATTCAGCCACATAGGTTCCCCAGAGATACCACATGGTTTCTTCCACCTCCGGCTGGAGCACACTCAACAGGAAAAAACCTAGGGACAGTACGCCCCAGACAATACCGGCAATAATCACAGTCTTGCTGGCCGGCCAAGATTGGGATTCCGATGGGTTGTCAACAGAGCTAGTCATAGGTTACTCAGTGAGGTGGACAGGTCTGCAATCCGGCGGATAGGGTGCAACGGGGTGCGCAACCCTTTCCTATATTAATCCAAGAAATGCCCCAGACAAGGCTGGGGCATTTTTTCACGAAATCGGGGTAGGATACCTACCCCCACCGATGGCTATTGGAGTAACCCGGCGCTTTCTTGGTTGTATTCCTCCAGTTCAATGGTGACGGGTTTGGCGTTCCAAATTTCCGTCACATATTCATGGATGGTGCGATCGCTCGAAAACTTACCCATCCGCGCCGCATTGAGGATTGACATCCGCGTCCAGTGGTCTTGATCCAGATAGGCCGCCGCCACCTTGACCTGACATTCCACATAGGCTCGGAAATCCGCCATCAACATATATTGATCGTGGTAGAGCAGGGAATCAATCAGGGGCTTAAACAGATCGCGGTTGCCATGGGAGAAATACCCCGAAGCAATGCGATCGATCACACCCCGCAGTTCCGGATCATTGTGGTAGTAAGCCATGGGGTTATAGCCCTGCATTTTCATCGCCGCCACTTCTTCGGCGGTCAAGCCAAACAGGAAGAAGTTTTCTGCGCCGGCTTCTTCACGAATTTCAATATTCGCGCCATCCAGTGTGCCGATGGTGAGCGCCCCATTCATGGCGAACTTCATGTTCCCCGTCCCAGAAGCCTCTTTTCCAGCGGTGGAAATTTGCTCAGAGAGATCAGCGGCGGGGTAAATTTTTTCCCCCAAGGAGACATTGAAGTTGGCTAAAAAGACCACCTTGAGGCGATCGCGCACATCAGGATCCTTATTGACAATCTCCGCCACCGCATTCACCAGCTTAATCACCAACTTGGCCATAAAATAGCCCGGAGCCGCCTTACCGCCAAAAATAAACGTATAGGGGACAATCTCCACCGCTGGATTTTGCTTAATCCGGTTGTACAGCGCAATGATGTGCAGGACATTCAGCAATTGCCGCTTATATTCGTGAATCCGTTTCACCTGGACATCAAAAATTGAATCGGGATTCACCTCAACATTGTTCTTTTTCCAGATATAGGCCGCTAACTCCTGTTTATTCGCTGCCTTAATCGCCCGCCATTGCTCACAGAATTTCGGCTCATCAATGAACTGCTCCAATTTGCGCATTTCATCGAGATTTTTCACCCAATCCATGCCAATGCGCTCCTCCATCAGCTTGGCCAACCGAGGGTTACACAGCAGCACCCAGCGGCGGGGCGTAACCCCATTGGTTTTGTTGACGAATTTATCCGGCCACAATTGGGCAAAATGCTTGAGAGTATCCTGCTTGAGCAACTCCGTATGCAAGGCAGCCACCCCATTAATGGCATGGCTGCCCACACAGGCTAAATTAGCCATCCGGACAGATTTGTGCTCTCCTTCTTCAATAATTGAAAGTTTTCCCAGTAGGCCTTTATCTTTGGGGAACCAGGTGCGGATATCTTCGAGGAAACGGTGGTTAATTTCATAAATGATCTCTAAATGGCGCGGTAATAGCGTGCCAAACAGATCCACTGACCACCGTTCCAGGGCTTCGGGCATCAAGGTATGGTTGGTGTAGGCCAGGGTTTTTTGGGTAATGTACCAAGCCTTATCCCAATCCATGTTTTGCTCGTCCACCAAGAGGCGCATCAGTTCCGCCACGCTCACCGCCGGGTGAGTGTCATTGAGTTGGATGGCGAAATGCTCATGGAGATTGTCGAGACTGGGATTGATCCGCAGGTGACGGCGGATGATGTCTTGCAGGGAGGCAGAGACGAAGAAATATTGTTGCTCGAGGCGCAGTTGCCGCCCTTGGGGGGTGTTGTCGTTGGGGTAGAGAACTTTGGAGATATTCTCGGAAGACATTTTGCTGGCCACAGCACCATCATAGTCCCCGGCGTTAAAGGCATCAAAGTTGAAGTCCTTATCTTCCCCAGCTTCTGCCCGCCAGAGCCGGAGGGGGTTGACGGTGTTGGTATTAAAACCGGGAACCGGCGTGTCGTAGGGAATGGCGGTGATCGTGCGATCTGCCACCCAGGTCACTTTGGGCTGGCCTTTGTCGTTGTGGGCCGTTTCCGTATGGCCCCCCAGTTTGACCTGGACAGTGGCTTCGGGGCGGGGAATTTCCCAGGGGTTGCCGTAGCGCAGCCATTTATCGGGAATTTCCACCTGCCAGCCATCGTGGATCTGCTGATGGAAAATGCCAAATTCATAGCGGATGCCATAGCCAATGGCGGGGATTTCTAGGTTGGCGAGGGAATCGAGGAAGCAGGCCGCTAATCGTCCGAGGCCGCCGTTCCCCAAGCCCGGATCATGTTCTTGGTCGAGGATGTCACCCCAGTTAAGGCCGGCATCTTCGATCACTTTTTTCATGTCCTCGTAGATGCCGAGGTTGATCAGGTTGTTTTCCAAATGGCGGCCCATCAGGAATTCAGCGGAGAAGTAGCAAACGACTTTGACGTTTTGCTCTTCGTAGGTGTTCATCGTTTTGATGAAGCGATGGATGAGGCGATCGCGCACTGTATAGGCCAAGGCCATATAAAAGTCGTTCGCGGTGGCCCAGCGGTAGTATTTGCCTTGGATGTAAAACAAATTATCGGCAAAAGCCCGCTTCAGGGTCTCCGGACTCATACCAGTCCGGTCATCTTCAACCCGAATTTGGATGGTTTCTTTGGGGGGAATATTCGTTTGCACGGGAATTGCTTGCTCCTAAATCCGGCAGTGCTTGGATTTATTGTGCCGTGATCTGGGCAATCATGTGTGCTTCTTAATACTCTCTTCGATTCGTTGGGCTAATGGGGCACCCTCTTTATTGGACTTCCCACCAACCAAAGGCGGGGCCAAGGAAGCGGATCATTAGCCAAGCGGTGGCCAAGGTGCCGATGCCAATCCAGGCTCCCCGGGTGGTGATTTTCATGAACTGCTCAGATTGGCTTTTGGTGATCGGCAACCACGGCAAAATCCGAGATTCTTGGCCGTATTTTTCACCGAGGGAGGCTTTGCGACGTTTGGATTCACCCATAATGGTTTTGATCAGGAGTTTGCCGTTATGATATCAAACCCTGGGCATGGGGGCATGGGGTTTAGTCTTGGATGTAGTCGGTTCCTTGGATAAGGGCGATTTCGGCGCGGACAAATTCCCGGCCCAAGTAGAGGGCGTGATCGAAGCGGGAGAGGGGGCAGGGTTGGGTTTGCTCGGTGATTTTCATCCCCAGTTCTTTGGCGGTGCGGCCGGTGAAGGTGACGGTGGGGGTGCGCTGGACTTTGCCGCGCACGGGGATGGGTTTGCCGGTTTCAGGGTCGAGGGCGAGGCCTTTGTCGCTGATCGTGTTGGTGTAGTGGGCGGCACAGATTAGGCCGGCTTCGTTGTCGAGGAAGATGACGAAGTAGCCATCGGGATCGAGGTCGATGAAACGTTTAGAGAGTTGATCATCGAGGGCGGCCAGTTCGGCGGCGTTGAGGGAAGATTGCAGCATGGGCATCTGAATTAAAAAGTCGGGCTTCCCATTGTAGCGATTAGTGGCCGGCGGTCACAGGCGATCGCTCTGGGGTGGGGGTTGGCTCTGCTGCGGTTTTGAGGACATCAATGTTAAAGCAATAGCCGACATTGCGGACGGTTTGGATCAGGCTGGGATGGTCGGTGCGATCCGCGCTAGCGTACCCATCGCTCCCTGGGACTAATTTTTTCCGTAGGGATAAAACGTGAGTGTCAATGGTGCGGGGGTTGTCAATGGCATCGGGCCAAGCACGATGGAGCAGTTCCGAACGGCTTAGGGGTGCGCCTTCGGCCTGGGCTAAGACGTAAAGAAGGCTAAATTCTTGGGGGGTGAGGTCGATATAGCGACCGTAGAGATGTACCCGCCGCTGCACGAGATCAATGCTCAGATCCCCATAGTTCAACAACAGGGGAACGCTGGTGACACGACAGCGGCGCAGCAGGGCATCCACCCGCGCCATCAGTTCTTGCATACCAAAGGGCTTTTTCAAATAGTCATCAGCTCCGGCTTTGAGGCCGGTCACGACATCATGACTGCTATCTTTGGCGGAGAGGATGAGGATCAGGGACTGCCGCTGTTGGAATAGCCATTGACAGAGTTCTAAGCCATTGCCATCGGGGAGATCTGGCTCCAGGATGACGAGGGGGGGTTGATGACGGCTGAGAAATTCCCGGGCTTGCTGGAGGCTGGCCGCTTGGTGAATGCGATAGCCCGCCTGTTGCAAATGCCAACCGAGGAGCGATCGCAAATGGGGATTACTTTCGATGATGAGTATTTGACCTGAACCCACGGAGCCAAACCTACCAAGTGCGCAATGTCTCCTTACCATAACAAAGACTGTTACAAAATGTTGTAACACTGGCTACGGGTTGATCTCCGGGGTCAAAATGCCAGCATTTGCTGAAATTCAAGTTAGACTAACCCCTAATTCACCCGGAGGATCTTCCTCTGGGATTCGGTGTGGGTTTTGACGCAATGGGACTAGACTATCAAAATCTCCAAACCCTGATGGCGGATGAAGATCAGCGGGCTTGGGTGGAAATTGATCTCGATGCGCTGCGGCGCAATGTGCGGCAAATTTTGGGCATTTTACAACCCGGTGCGGCGTTGATGGCGGTGGTGAAGGCCGATGCCTATGGCCATGGGATGATCCCCATTGCCCGCACGGTGTTGGGGGCAGGGGCGCAACGGTTGGCGGTGGCCACCTCCCAGGAGGGGATCACGCTGCGGGAGGCGGGGATCGCGGCCCCGATTTTGGTGTTGGGGGCAATTCACCGTCGGGATGAAATTGAGGCGATCGCCAATTACCACCTCGAACCCACCCTCTGCACCCCGCAGCAGGCACTGACTCTCTCGCAAGTCCTGAAGGATTTGGATCAAACCCTACCGGTACACCTCAATATCGATACGGGAATGTCCCGGTTAGGTACACCCTGGCAGGAGGCCCTTGCCTTTGTGCAAGGGGTGCAAAGCTTGCCCCGTTTGGAGTTGGCCAGCGTCTATTCCCACTTTGCCACCGCCGATGATCCCGATCCCCAGTTCATGAATTGCCAACATCAACGGTTTGAGGCAGTGGTGGCAGAGTTGCGATCGCACCACATCCATCCCCCCATCCTCCACATCGCCAACTCCGCCGCCCTCTTGAGTGATCCCCGCCTTCATTACGATTGGGTGCGGGCCGGTTTGGCGATTTATGGACTTTATCCCGCGCCCCATTTAGCCCAGAAGATCCCTTTAAAGCCGGTGATGACGGTGCGGGCGCGGATTACCCAGGTAAAACAGATTCCCCCTGGAACGGGGGTGAGCTATGGCCATCGCTATGTGAGCGATCGCCCCATCACCTTAGCCGTCGTCGGCATTGGCTACGCCGATGGCATCCCCCGGCTCCTCAGTCAAAAAATGCAGGGGCTGCTACGGGGGCAACCGGTGGCGCAAATTGGCGCGATTACGATGGATCAACTCATGATTGATGTTAGTGACTTTCCCGATGTGGAGCCGGGGGAAGTGGTGACGCTCCTAGGCCAGGACGGCAAGCGGCACATTACCGCTGAGGACTGGGCTAACCTGATGGGTACGATTAGCTGGGAAATCCTCTGTGGATTTAAACAGCGTTTACCCAGGGTTTATCGGGATGGGGAAAGTTAGGGCCATTGGTCTGAGTTTGTTGACAATTTTTGGGGCGGTGCTCCCCCCCGCTTGGGGGCAATCGGAGCAGGCGATCGCCTGTGAGATCCTGATCGCGGGGGGGGGATTAGCGGGAACCGCCGCGGCCTATGAGGCCCTGTTAGCGGGCCGCACGGTTTGTTTAACGGAAATCACCGATTGGATCGGGGGGCAAATTTCTGCCCAAGGCACATCGGCCCTTGATGAACGGACTACCCAACGGCAACGGAACTATTTTCCTAGGGGCTATCAAGACCTGCGATCGCGCCTTGCCGCCCATTATGGCCGCCTCAACCCCGGTAATTGTTGGGTGAGTGAGGCTTGCTTTTTGCCCGCAGATGGCGATCGCCTCCTCCACCAAATGTTAGCGACAGCCGCAAAACAGGGCGGGGGTCAGCTTCATTGGTTCCCCCATACCGTAATTAAGGATTTAGAGATGGGGGAAAGGAGGATTGAGGGGGCGATCGCCATCCAACACCGGCCCGCCCCCGGCACAGCCCCGTTAAACACGGAACCCCTTTCCGCCATCCTCCTCGATGCCTACGATCCCCAACCTTCCCCCCGCCTCGATAAAACCCTAATCCGCTTCGTCCCCGCTGGGGAATCCTGGATCGTCATCGAAGCCACCGAAACCGGCGAACTCCTCCCCCTCGCCCAAGTTCCCTACCGCCTTGGCATCGATCCCCGCTCTCCCCTCGAACCTTCTGCCTCTAGCCCCACCCCCGACCCCTACTGCACCCAAGGCTTCACCTACACCTTCGCCATGGAGGCCACCGCCGACCCCCAACCCCAAACGCCACCCCCCTTCTATGACCGCTACGCCCCCTATTACAGCTACGAACTCCCCCGCCTCGCCAACTTTAACCTCGTCTTCACCTATCGCCGCATTTGGGATCACAACCTTAACCGCGCCGGCATTCGCCAAGATCATCGCCTCAGTGTCAGCCCCGGCGATATTTCGATGCAAAACTGGACTTGGGGCAATGATTATCGCCCCGGTACGGCTGCCGATAATCTGATCTACAGCCATCAACAGCTTCAAGCCTTGGGGCAACTGGAACCGGGACAATGGCAGGGGGGGCTACGGGTGGAAACGCTCCAAGCGGCGGAAGAGTTAGCCCTCGGTTACTATCATTGGCTCGTGGCAGGAACCACCGACTCCCAACTGGGGGACGGCGTAAAACAACCCCACCCCAACCACCGCTATCTCCAAGGCTTCGAGAGTCCCATGGGTACAGCCCACGGTTTATCGAAATATCCCTATATGCGAGAGGGCCGCCGCATCATCGGCCGCCCTAGTCCTGGCTATCCCGACGGTTTTGCCGTGGCGGAAATTGATATTAGTCGCACCGATTACGAGCAGCCTTTTTATCGGGAAAATCTGAGTTCCGCCACCTATCGCGCCCTGCGCACATTCCTGGCCGGCCGCCAAACCGCCGCCGTCGTGGCTGACCAAACCCCCTACCCCACGGCCCCGATCCGTCGTCGCGCCGCCATTTTTCCCGATTCTGTGGGCATTGGTCACTATGCGATCGACTTTCATCCCTGCATGGCCTTGAGTCCACCGGAACGGCCCGGTAATTTTGAGCGGCCCGGCGAACGTCAGGGAGCGGGGGCGGCTTATCCGTTTCAGATTCCGCTACGGGCGATGATTCCCCAGGATGTGGATAATTTATTGGTGGCGGGGAAAAGTATTGCCACTAGCCATATTGCAGCAGCGGCCTATCGGGTGCATTCCTTTGAATGGTCGGCGGGGGCGGCGGCGGGTACGGTGGCGGATTTCTCGCTGCGCCATGGGATTTTGCCGCCGGTTTTGATTGAGGGTTTACCCCGACCGCAGCCTCTGTTGCGGCAACTGCAAGGGGAGTTAGATCGGGCGGGGAACTACACGACATTTCCGGATACGTCGATTTTTAACGAAGATTGGCAGGAGTGGCGATGAGCGGAGGTTGGGGAAACGTGGGGCCATAAACGGGCGTAGGGGCGAAAAATTTTTCGCCCCTACCAGAAACATTGTCCAGCAATGGGATTTTACAAACCCGGCAAATTTAAACCGCTGGTCAATTCTTCCATCCGCTCCCGCATCGTTTGGGTGGATTTATCGTAGGCATCCATCATGGCCTCAAACACCATTTTGGATAATTCTTCAGCCCCAACTTCGAGACCAGCGGGAGTAATTTCGACGCTGCGGGGTTCTTGGTTGCCGCTCAGAACAACCGTGACGGTTCCTGCTTCATTGTGGCCCGCAATTTCCATCTGCTCTAACTCATCCTGGAGCTTCTTGGCATCTTGCTGCACCTGTTGGGCTTTTTTGAAGGCTTCGGTAAGTTCCTTCATTTTGCCCAGACCAAAACCAAATCCTTTTCCTTGCGTCATACCTAATTTTTGTTGGGGATGATTGTACTGACCTTGACGATTGTAGTGGATTGTTGCGGCGATCGCCCCCCCTTCAGGGGATTGGTTCCGGATCGCCCCCCCATCGATGCCGATGGCCATGGCATTAAGCCACACTAAATTCCCCTAAAACCTTCACCTCCGGCCGCAGCGTTAACGACCAATGTTTTTCCACCTGGGCCTGGACATAGTGGATGATTTCAAAAATATCTTGGGCCTTGGCGTTGCCACAGTTGAGAATGAAATTGGCATGGCGATGGGCCACTTGTGCCCCGCCGATTTGGAACCCTTTGAGGCCAATTTGCTCAATCAGCCAGCCAGCGGTGTAGGGATCAGGGTTGCGGAAGACGCTGCCACAACTGGGGAGGTGGTAGGGCTGGGATTGTTTGCGGTTTTGGAGGTTTTGGTTGGTGAGGGCCATGATTTCAGCCCGGGCCGCACCGGGTTGCAATTGGAGGGTGGCTCGGAGGACGAGGCGGCGATCGCCCTGCAAGCTGGAATGGCGATAACGGTAGTTAAAATCTTGAGGATAAAGGGTTTCAATCCTGCCATCGGGGTTTAACACCTCAGCCTCGATTAAGGAATCCGCAATACAACTGTGGTGTGCTCCGGCGTTCATCACCACGGCTCCTCCCACGGTTCCCGGAATGCCCACGGCCCACTCTAGCCCCTGCCAACCCCGTTTGGCGGCCCGCCAAGCCAAGCGGGGAATCGGTTCCCCCGCCCCCGCCACCACTCTGCCCGTAGCCTCATCAAACTCACTCAAGCGGAGATGGCGGGTGCTAATGACCAAACCGGGGAGGCCGCGATCGCTAATCAACAAATTCGACCCCGCCCCGAGGAGTGTAATCGGGAGATCCCGCGCCTCAGCCCAGGCGAAACAGGCTTGCAGATCCATTTCTGTTTGGGGAGAGGCGTACCATTCCGCCGGCCCCCCCACCCGAAAAGATGTAAAGCTGGCTAAGGTGACACGGGGTTTAATCTGGCATTGTCCACCGGGAAGGTTAACTGGGCTGGGGGCGTAGGTAGACGAACCCGGATAAAGATAGGTCGTCGTCGTTGCGGGAAGATCGGAGGACAGAGTCATGGCCACAATATTTAAAGAAGCAATAAGGTTGAAGGCGAAAAGGGGTGCAACCCGATGAAGCCCTAAGCCAGGGCTATTTAAATCCTTAGGCCAGCAACTCCGGAATGATTTGATTGAGGTTGCCTGCCCCTAAAAATAGAGCAAAATCCCCCGGACAGAGAAAATTTCGTAAAAAATGGGTGAGTTCCGGGAGTGTGCCTTGGTAAATCACTTGGGGATGGTGTTGGGCGATCGCCGCTGCTAAGGCTTGCCCGGTGATATTTTCCTGAGATGGTTCCCCGGCACTATAGATATCGGTGATGATCACCACATCTGCATCCTGAAAAGACTGGCTAAATTCAGCAAAAAACGCTTGGGTGCGGCTATAACGATGGGGTTGAAAAATCGCCACAATCCGCTGCCCGGCTTGATCCTGCACCCGTAACTTCGCTGCCGCCAGGGTGACTTGCAGCTCACTGGGATGGTGGGCATAGTCATCAATCAACGTCACACCGTTGACCGTACCCCGCACCTCAAACCGCCGTTTAGCACCGGCAAAGGTTTGCATCGCTGTGGCAATGGTGGCAAAATCAACCCCCACCTGTCGGGCCACAGCGATCGCCGCCAACGCATTGCTCAAATTGTGCTCTCCCAACAGGGGTAGAAAAAACGTCCCCAGGGATAAACCCCGCTCCCATACTTGCGCCCGCGTGCCATCGGAACCATAGACCACATCCGTTACGGTGTAGGTGGCACTGCGATCAGGGTGAATGCTGTAGGTAATCTGGGGTTGAAGGCGATCGCGCACTGTCTCACAATCAATACAGCCCACCAACAGGGGGCATTGGGCCGCAAAGGTGAGGAAAATGTCAACAACCTCTGACAAACTGCTGTAATGATCAGGGTGATCCAGTTCAATATTCGTGACAACGCCGATGGCTGGACTCATCTTCACCAAGGAGCCATCGGACTCATCAGCCTCCGCCACCAAGTATTGACCCTCTCCCAATCGAGCATTACCGCCAATGGCATCCACCTCACCCCCCACCACCACCGTCGGGTCCAAACCCGCTTCCAACAGCAAGTAACCGATTAAGCTGCTGGTGGTGGTTTTGCCGTGGGTTCCCGCCACCGCAATACTTTCATACTCTTGCATCAGCGCCGCCAACACATCGGAGCGGTGAAAGATGGGGTAGCCCTGTTCGAGGGCGGCCCGGTATTCTTGGTTTTCCGCCCGGATCGCCGTGGAGCAAATCACCTGGGGGGGTTCAGGGGCGATCGCCGTTGAACCAAGGGCCGCGGGTCGGGCCGTCGTCGTTCCCGCCGTCAGCGTGACCGTCGAGTGCGATCGCGCCCCGCTCTGGAAAAATTCTAAATTCGCTGCCTCTTGCTGGTTAAAAATCCAGGCCCCAACGGATTCCAGCCTCTGCGTAATATGGGTTGAGCGTAAATCTGACCCCGAAACCGGCAAATGGCGCTTGGCCAAAATGTATGCAAGGGCAGACATGCCAATGCCGCCAATCCCGATAAAGTGAAAGGGCTTTCCTTCAAAATCAACTCTTTTGGACATTCAGTCTCCTTGCACACCACACACCGAAAGTTATTGCCGAGATGACACGCGCTCATATTATCAAGAATTGTGAATACTGGCGCAGTCACCTTGGTTTCTGTTTCTCTCACTTATAAAGGTTATGCACCAGATTGGGCAACGCCATTCCTGGCGTGAAGCCAAATATTTTGGCTCCAGAGATGAAGAAGCCGCGTTGCACGAGCAACAATGATCTCCATCCTTGACCTTTGAGGCGCAACCGAGAGGTTTCTCTGCCCAGGGCAAAAATTCTGATTTCACCGTCTACCCCTCTATTTTTCTGCGATCAGGACATTTTCCGCCGGAGGCAAGGGGGGCGATCGCTCCCCCCCTCAAAAAAGTTTTACCAAGAAGACGCGGGATGGGCCAGCCTTTGCGATATGATTTGGGGTATTAAGATTCGTTTAATGTTATTGAGCTTAGAGACAGAGGGCAAGACGCAGTGATTAGAGTAGCCATCAATGGATTTGGACGTATCGGGCGCAACTTCCTCCGATGCTGGTTAGGGCGGGAAAACTCCCAACTCGAAGTAGTCGGGATTAACGACACGTCAGATCCAAGAACCAACGCTCATCTTCTCAAGTATGATTCCATGCTTGGCAAGCTCGATGCGGAAATCGATGCCGATGATAACTCCCTAACCGTTAATGGTAAAACGATCAAATGTGTCTCTGATCGGAACCCCTTAAACCTGCCCTGGGCAGAGTGGAACGTTGATCTGATCATCGAATCCACCGGGGTGTTTGTCACCGATGAAGGTGCCTCCAAGCACATCGCGGCTGGGGCAAAACAGATTTTGATTACCGCACCCGGAAAGGGTGCAAACATCGGTACTTATGTCATGGGGGTTAACCACCATGACTATCAACATGGGCAATACCGGGTGATCAGTAACGCCAGTTGCACCACCAACTGTCTGGCCCCGATCGTCAAGGTGTTGCATGAAAACTTTGGGATCATCAAAGGCACGATGACCACCACCCACAGTTACACCGGGGATCAACGGTTGCTGGATGCCAGCCATCGGGATCTACGGCGGGCGCGGGCAGCGGCGTTGAACATTGTGCCCACCACCACCGGGGCGGCTAAGGCCGTGGCCTTGGTGATTCCTGAAATGCAAGGGAAGCTCAACGGCATTGCCCTGCGGGTTCCCACCCCCAACGTTTCCATTGTGGATTTAGTGGTACAGGTGGAAAAAACCACGTTTGTGGATCAGGTGAATGAAGCCCTCAAGGCGGCCGCCGATGGCCCCTTAAAGGGTTTCCTCGGCTACAATGATCTGCCCCTCGTCTCCTGCGATTATCGCGGTACAGATTGCTCTTCCATTGCCGATGCTAGCCTCACCATGGTGATGGGTGGCGATATGGTGAAGGTTGTGGGCTGGTACGACAACGAATGGGGTTATTCCCAGCGGGTTGTGGATTTGGCTGAACTGGTTGCTGAAAAATGGCAAGCCTAGGCTTGTTAGCCTGCCGATTCAACTGAGGGATAACGCTATAATTTTGCACAAGGACGCTAATGATTAGCGTCCTTCTTTCCTTTTGAGATCAACACCATGGTTCCAACGGTTTCCCCGCCCCCATCCTTGAGCCTCGCTGCGTTTTTGGCAATGCCTCAAGGCGATCAGGGTTGGGAATTTTACGAAGGTGCGATCGCCCCCAAAATGGCTCCTAAACGTATTCACGCCGGTTTACAAAAAAAATTGCTCCAAATCATTGATCTTTGGGCAATTGATCGGGGGCATTTTTACCCGGAATGGGCCGTCCTACTGACAAGAGAGGGGCAGCCTTGGGTTCCCGTGCCCGATTTAACCTATGTTTCCTTTGAGCGTTTAGGGGCAGATTGGTTAGAGGATGAAGCCTGCCCTGTTGCGCCGGATTGGGTGATTGAAATTATTTCCCCCGGTCAGAGTTTTGGAGCGATGACGGCGAAGGCCTTGGCCTACCTGAATGCGGGGGTGTTGCGGGTGTGGGTGGTGGATGGCATCAGCCAAACGATTACCGTTTTTTGCCCGGATACCCTCCCCCAAATTTATGGCAGGGAGGAGGCGATCGCCGATCCCGTATTACCGGGTTTAACACTGCCCTTAGAGAGGGTATTCTCAGCATAATCAATATCATCAATCATCTGGCATTCCCAAAATATCGCCGCTCAAAAACCCCCTAAGCCAAAGCCGCCATCATCGGCGTAAACACAGGGGAAATATCCGCCACGTTGAGGAGAAGGTAGACCGGGATTGTTTTAGCATTGGGGGTCGTGGTGATCGGAAAAGGGAGGCGATCGAGATAGATCCCCACCACCGAGCGACCATCGGGACGCACCCAATCGCAGGGAAACCATTGTCCCCAGGTTGAAGATTGATCCTGGGATGGGCAAAGATGTACCAGTAATGAGCAGTGGCGACGGGCCAAATGGGGCGACAGCGGCATCGGGTACAGAGCCGCATGAATCCCATAATCCCGGTTAGCTTGAACTTCCCGCTGTTTAAACTGCACCATGAGGCGAAGGGGCAAACGGGGGAGAAGGGCCGATTGTGAGGCAAGGCGTTGAATGTGAGCCATAGAAATCCAGAAAAATTAAGGATGCACTGGGCGTATGGCTTCACCCTAACGAAGGGATTGAAACCTTGCCAAGATCACTCTTCAGCAAAAACTGATCTTGACAAAACAATCCTAATCAGCATCACCATCACCCCCCCTCGGTCGGTGAGCGAAGCCGAACCGACGCGATACAATAGGAGGCAATTTCTTGCCCTTGCTATGTCCCAAGAGCCACCCTATACCCAATCTCTGCCCCCAGAAACCCGGATTCTCAACAGCTATTACGGCATTTTGGGGCTACATCCAGCGGCCTCCGTCGCAGAAATTCGGCGCAACTACCGGGACTTAAGCAAGAAATATCACCCAGATACCACAGCACTTCCCCAGGATGTGGCAACGGCAAAATTTCAAAAACTCAACGAAGCCTATGCCACGTTAAGCAACCCCCAACGCCGCCTCCTTTATGATGCTCAAATTGGCTATTCCCGTTGGACGGTGATTCAGCCTCAGGGGCCCGATGCCCATCATCAGGATGACCATCGCTGGCAACGGTCTGCTTACTTAGATCCCTACGATCGCCCCCTGTCCTCGGGAGAAGTGTTTGTCCTGTTCATTTTGGGCTTAACATTTCTCGCCTGCTTACTCCTGGCATGGTTTGTGGCCCTCACCCAAGGCCCAGCCGCGCTGCAAATCCCTACCCCCTAAACCGATGCTCATGACCCTACCCGACTCCGAAACCCCCCTCTATAACCACCCCTTGCCGAAGCTGGAGCAATGGCTTGGGGAGTTGGGCTGCCAACAAGACCGGGATCAACTTAACCGCTGGACGGTGAAACGCCCCACCTGGGAAGCGGAAATTCTCTTTGAGGTGGAGGAGCTTTCGGTGCGCTATCTCCATGCGGGGGAGGGGATGAAGGATATTGTCCGTTCGTTTAAATATTCCCTGAGTCGCGATGATGTGGAGGCGGCGGTGTTTGCGGGGCCATAAAGCCCTCACCCCCGACCCCTCTCCCAAAGGTGGGCGAGGGGAGTAGGAAAGTTCTTCAGATCCTCTTGCTTAATCCCGACAACCGAGGCTCTCACGGGTACTCACTCCCGTAACGGGATTCACGCCCTCCGCCCGTTTGCACAGTTGCACCACCTGGTAACGGTCGAGGAATGTGCCGGAGAAATCTGCGCCGCTAATTTTGGCGTTGAGGAAATGGGTGCTGCTGGCGATCGCATCGGTAAAAATCGCATTAGTGAGGTCAGCCTCATCAAAGACGACGCGATCGGCAAAACTTTCATGTAAGTTTACCCCTGCCAAATTCGCGCCTAAAAATGTTGCTTTGGTGAGGATGGTTTGGGCTAAGTTAGCCCCGTGGAAATCCGCCCGTTGAGCTTCTGCGCCCGCTAGGGAGGAACCTTGGAGATTTTGGCCGGCAAAGTTGCGATCGCGCAGATTGGTCAGCGTATAGTTGACCCGATTCGCCGCCTCATCCGCCCAAGCGGGCCGCTCCCCTAGGAGTAACCAACCACAGGTTAAACCCACGAGGGCGATCGCCCAAATAATCCACCGCCACCCCCGTTGCCCCATCATCCCCCCGTCGTTGCTTCTGCTTGCTGTTTGCCGAGTTCAGAAAGGACATCAAACCAATCCGAACCCACCCGAATCGTGATTTCAGAAGCGAGATCCCCCGTGGAATCTGCCTGAATCACGCCAAAGCCCATGGCATCTTGAATGGCAGTTGCCGCCGCTGTATTGCCCTGTTGGACAATGATTTCACTGCGACGCAGGAGCCGAGAAGCACGATTGCGGGAATAAAACACATTGCGAAACCCCTGCTCCTGTAGATAGCGGGCAGCCTCTTCAACGACGGCGGGGTTATTGGTTGCATTTTGGAGGGCAATGCGCACCCCTTGGAGGGAGCGATCGCCCATGGCATAGCCGGGACTGATATCAAAGAAATCCTGCATGACGCGATCGCGGCCGGGATGGGACATGATCCAATAGCTGATCCCCTCAAACTCAAACTCTTCACTAAAGCGACCGGGCAACAGCACCATCTTCACCTCTTCGCGATCCAACTGCATCCCGAAGTTAACCAAGGCAAAAATCTCCTCGAGACTCATATCTGTATCTACATAGTTGATCATCGTCTGCACCACCTTAGGCAGACGGGGCAATAGGGAAGGGGCTTGGAGCCGCTCGCGCAGCGCCTGCAACAACACCTGTTGCCGTTGCACCCGGCCAATATCGCCATACTCATCCATGCGGAACCGCGAAAACTGCTCCGCCTTATCCCCATCGAGAACTTGCCAACCCTTGGGTAAATTAATCTCTAGCCCCTGGGTTTGATCGGTGTAAACCATCGGTTGAGGGACAAACACCTCCACCCCCCCCACCAAATCCACCAAACGCCGAAAAGCATCATTAGTTACCCGCACATAGCGGTCAATGGTGACACCATTGAGGGTTTCGCCCACCACTTCCATACTGAGTTGAGAGCCGCCATGGGCATTGGCGGCGTTGATCTTCGTCGTGCCAACACGGGGGATACTCACTTGGGTATCCCGAGGAATCGAGAGCATCCGCACCGAGTTATCCGTGGGATCAAACCGCATCAAAATCATCGTATCGGTATTGCCAGCAAAGGCGGCTTCACTGCCATCTTCAGCATCGGGAACCCGATCTAACCCCATCACTAAAATATTGACCGGCCGCTCAATTTTGTATTCAAAAATTGCCGGAATTGCCGTATTTTTCGGTTCGTCATCATCAAAACCATTGCCTTCAGCGGCCAATTCCCCCCCCACATTCCAGGCTTGCAAGGCAGCGGGGAGCGGGCTAACCATGGCGATCGTTGCCCCGATGGTGGCCGAGAGGCTGGCAGCAATGACAAAGGCACTGCCCCATAAAAACCGCTTGCCAGCGGAAATCCGTGGTGCTGGTTTAGCAACGGGGGCTGGATTGGGCTGGCTTGGAGAACTCGCTACTTGTTCATTTTCCGGGTTAATCACACTGGCCGTACCTTTAGACCGCATATCCATGCTGTTATCCACGCTTACCTCAACACCACCAAAAATAGGTTTCCCGTTGCTTTGGAAGCCAAAAGCCGAGATTCCAACAAAAATGAGCTACTCATGGCGCATTATAGCGTCAGGTTGAGATTGTTTCCGGATTTTCCGGGGAAATCTCTCGAATGATCGCCCTTGCGGGAGTCGGTGGTGGGAAAGCAGCGGGAGGATCCCCCAAGGGGCTAGGATAGGAGCATCTCCACAGTGGTTGTGTGTTATGGAACCATCATTAATCCCGGTGATTTTAGCGGGGGGCAAGGGCGAACGCTTCTGGCCCTTGAGCCGTCGTCAACGTCCGAAACAGTTTTTATGCTTGGATGGGAGCGATCGCAGCCTGCTCCAAGCCACCGCCGATCGCCTTCTCCCGATGGCAGGGGGTTGGCAAAACCTCTGGGTGATTACCTCGGAATTGGTGGCCGCTGGCGTGCGGGAGCAACTGCCCCAGTTGCCGGAAAGCAACTTACTCATTGAACCGGAAGGGCGAGATACGGCCCCGGCGGTGGCCTGGGCAACGCTGGAAATTGCCCAACGCCACGGCGAGGAGGCTTTAGTGGGGTTTTTCCCGGCGGATCATTGGATTGGGGATCAGGCTCGCTATGAGGCCACATTGCAGGCGGCGGCGGAGTTGGCTTTAAGAGCAGCGGCGATCGTCACCCTCGGCA
>JAABSU010000019.1 GCA_011390265.1 Spirulina sp. | reverse complement strand
TATCGGGAGACCGGGAGAACGAGTTATCCCAGCAGCGAAGCAATTGCGTTCTGCTCACGTTCAGGTAAGGCTTGTAACGGAGAGCACACGCTCAAGCAACTCAGGCATTACCCCTTCACCCAGAACTTTATACCCATTCTATCGATGATCGCGGCTCTCAGGCAGATTGAGCATAGCCCGATCGCGCTCTTGGAAAGCGGGTAGACCTCCCTGATCCTGCCAATGTTGTTGAAAAGTAGGCATTGTCTCCAAAAACATCACATTTTTAGGCGAGCTACGAGGATTTGAACGCTAAACTGAAACCAAGCTCAATACATACTGCTTTCTCAATTTCTTCCCAATAAACTTCTTCCAAAATACCCTATTTATGCTTAATTCTTTGAGCATCTACAGCCCTCATTTGACTTAAGTTGATGTGCCGATCTCTATCAAGTCCATTCTGTGTAGTTGGTGTAATATTCACAACGAACGGATAAGTCTTTGTTCCAGGCAAAAAAGGAGCAACTATTGTTGTTGCCCCATTTTGGTTGCCGATATCATTTTGCAAAATTAGACAAGGGCGTTCTTTATCGGTTTCATGACCAATAACAGGTTTCAGATCAACCCACCATATCTCTCCTCGCTTGTAGGTTAAGTTTCCGCTAGGCATTTAAACCATCGCCCACTGCAACATCCCAGACGGAAATTTCTTCCTGGAACTCTGGGTCATTAGCCTGATCTTTATAAGCATCTTCTAGCTCTTTCATAAAAATCCTTCTCTTCTCTTGCCAGAGGACATCATTTATAAATCTGCTACGATTGCTTGCTAGCCGATCTACAAAATCTAGAACTTCGTCATCCAAGGTTATACTGACTTTCTTACTCATGGCTGTAAGCTGCCCGCGACAGTCTAGTAGGATTTCACTGTCATACTAACCAATCCTACATCAGTTGTCAATAAGAATATCGGGAGACCAGGAGCATGAGTTATCTCAGCAGCGAAGCAATTGCGTTCTGCTCACGTTCAGGTAAGGCTTGTAATGGAGAGCACACGCTCAAGCAACTCAGTCATTGCTACTTCACCCAGAACTTTACACCCATTCTATCGATGATCGCGGCTCTCAGGCAGATTGAGCATAGCCCGATCACGCTCTTGGAAAGCGGGTAGACTTCCCTGATCCTGTCAATGTCGTCAAAAAGTAGGCATTGTCTCCAAAAACATCACATCCCTACCTTGATAAGGTTTAACGACTAAGATAAGCGGCTGCCAAGTTCTTTTCTACCTCGCTGGCGGCTTTCTTCAGTCCGCTTCATCGACTTGTTATCTAGCTCTAGTCACAGCTCTCTCTCAACCTCTGCCTTATCCGCTACTGTGATTTCTCAGACAACCCCAATACCTCAACAGCTTCTCCTTCCTACTCCACTACTCACCTAGTGTAGATAATCGCAATTACCAAAACAACAGCTCCAATGTCTTTTAGAGCTTTCTAATATTAGAACCAAACAGTAGAGGGTTGATTGGAATTCGATTTGATTTAGGTCTAGAACGAAAGCTCTTTGGAGTTTCTCAACATCCTGAGAGTCCTTTCACTCAGTCTCTTTAAAGCCGAACTTATTAGGCAGACACCCAGAAAATAAATGGGAAACATAAGGAGTATTGAACCCCGAAATAAAAGAAAATCAAAATGAATTAAGAACGTGTTATGAATCAGGTAGAGTTCAAATGAAATCCGTCCTAGAAAATTAAGTATTAAGGAAAAGCGTTGGCACCTTAGCATTAAAGCTATTATCAGAGTCAGACTAGAAGCAATTAGGACATTAGCCAAGCTACGAGTAGTAGACCAGTACATAAGGGATAGAGTTCCTTCAAAATCATGCTTCTGGAAAACATGGCTGAGGTAATTAAAGTAGATAGTTAAAAAAACAATGATACAAAAAATAAGTTCTAAAGAAACTGTCCGCTTAATTTCTTCAAATCTATATTGATAAAGTAGATACATGATCGAGATTATTACAGCTATCACTGCTATCAGAAGAATTGTTTGATAGGCATAGAACTTGAGCGTTTCTGCCAGCCAGAACGAAAATCCAGCCAATGATATTAAGCCAGCAAAGGAGATGATGAGTGTTTTGAAAGGCAACCTTAGAAACTTGTCAAGCTTGTTTACAACTATAGAGTGGTTGAAGCCTAACCAGCACCCAAAAGAGAAGCTGAAGGCATTACCCTTTGCTACATAAGGCATATCAGGAATTGTAATAATAGCAAAGGAGAATACAAGTAATAACAATAGTTTATGTAGGTTAGAAAGATTTAGCTTGCTGCCAATATATAACAGATAATACCAAGCAAGAAGAAAAATGATAAACCACATCTTTCTATCAAGGCTTTCCATAGCAAATAATATTCTTGGCATCTCTATAAGAAAGCCATTCTGCATTTGCGGCACAAGAGTTACATAAAGTGCCAGCAGTAAAGACAATGCATATATTAAGGGAATAAAGATACGAGCTACTCTCTTTTTGAAAAAATCTCGAATTCCTCTTTCCTGAATAGAAATGCACACACCATAACCAGAAAAGATAAGGAAAATAGATACCCCAATCATGCCTACTTCTGACCAGATTCCGTAAAGGGAAGGCCGTGGCTCAGTGTAGTAGCACAAATGATTGGAAATAATGAATAAAATCGCCAATCCCTTAACTTGATTCGTTTGTGTAATGGAGAGGGGACAATCTTCTTTTTTCTTCTTTAGTGTCAATAAGAATAGAATAGAAAATATTAAAACTAGAAAAATATCAAATTGAGGATTTTCAAGAGGAAGTTTAGTTTGGTAATGATTGATAAACAGATGGGATGCGTTCATTGCTAATTGATAAATAAATCAGGGGGATATTTTGCCACAAATACATCACGTCACTGCGTTCTTGAAATCCTCTACGCCATTAGAAAATTTGTACTAATTTATATTAGGCAGCTAATGCTTCCATTCACCTGCCACCTGTCGCCTTCTCTTTTTCTACCTTTTCGATAACCTCCATTCTTATGCCCACAATCGCTACTGGGCTTTTCTGACAACTTTAGACTGTGCCCACTAATGGGTGCAGAATCTTGATATGGTTCGAGATAACTATTTATTAGACCGCGATCGCAGGGTATCACTTATGGAGGGTGTTGTCAAGCACCGGCAGTCTAACTCCGATATTATGGTTGTTAGACCGCACATGCGGAATAACAACCATTTTGGTCGTCTTTTCGCACAAGTCCTGTCATGGAAGTGCCTCAACCGCCCAAACTTCTCGATCGCCTCCGCCAAGCCATCCGTACAGGGCCAGGCCAAAACCTGAAGTTAGGCCCGCGCACTGAATGCCTCGTGGAACGTCACCACCCCACAGGGTAACGATGGGCCAAAGGGCAAGACCTGAAAATACTCCGGCGGCACACCCGGCAGCAGCAAGCCGGAATTAGGCTTAAAGCCAAATCGCGAATAGTATGCGGGATCTCCCACTAAGGCACAGCCCGCCGCGCCCCGCTCCTGTAGAAGACCCAGAACAGCCTCCATGAGGAGGGAACCGATCCCCCGCCTTTGTAGCTCCGGCCTGACGGAAATCGGGCCAAGTCCGTACCAGCCCCCAGAACCATCCGAGATTGTAACTGGCGATACCGCCACATGACCGACGACTTCGCCATCCTGTTCAGCCACAAGCGAGATGGTCAGAGATCCAGCCCTACGCAAGGCATCAACAATGAACTGTTCCGTGTGCGCCGTGTGCGGTGCATTGAGGAAAGCAGCGACCGTTAAGGCATGGATGGCCGCAACATCTGAAGACAATTCCTGGCGTATAACTGGGTTCATGAATCCTCCCTTACTCCGTTGCATTCGCTAACTGCTCTAGCCGCTCCTGCTGATCCTGGGAAATACAAGCCTCCATCACCTGATCAATATCCCCATCGAGGATATTCGCCAGCGTGAAATTTTGCCCTAAGCGATGATCCGTGATCCGGTTGTCTTTGTAGTTGTAGGTGCGGATTTTTTCCGATCGCGCCCCCGTCCCCACCTGCGATCGCCTTAACGAAGTCACCTCCTCTTGCCGTTCCTGGAGCTTAATATCGTAGAGCTTCGCCCGGAGGATCTGCATCGCCCGTTCCCGGTTTTTGAGTTGCGATCGCTCCTCCGTACAGAAGACGCGAATCCCCGTCGGTTTATGGAGTAAATCCACCGCCGTTTCTACCTTGTTGACGTTTTGCCCCCCCGCACCCCCAGATCGGGCCGTGGAAATTTCCAAATCCTTGGGATCAATAAACACCTCCACCTCATCTACTTCTGGCATCACCGCCACCGTCGCCGTCGAAGTATGCACCCGGCCCCCGGCTTCCGTCACCGGCACCCGCTGCACCCGATGCACTCCCGCCTCAAACTTGAGTTTGCTATAGACCCGCTCCCCCTGGATTTCCAAGACCGCTTCCTTAAAGCCCCCCATTTCCGCCGTAGACTCACTCACCAGAGCCACCTTCCAACCCTGAGTATCGGCATAGCGAGAATACATCCGCAGCAAATCCCCCGCCCAAATACTCGCCTCATCGCCCCCCGTTCCAGCGCGAATTTCCAACATGATGTTTTTCTCATCGTTGGGATCACTGGGGAGCAGTAACACCTTCAACTGTGTTTCCAAGCGGACAATTTCCGCCTCCAGGGCCTGCACTTCTCCCTGAGCCATAGCCAGCATTTCCGGATCGCTTTGGGATTCCTTGACGATCTCTTTGGCTCCCACTAACTCCCCTGTGGCTTTTTTCCAAGCATCGTAGGTGATCACCGTCTGCTCCAGAGAAGACCGGGCTTTGGCCACCCGCTGGAGTTCATCGGGATTCGTCACCACATCCGGGTCAGCTAAGCGCAGCGACAGTTCTTGAAACGTCTGTTCAACAGATTTGAGTTTATCGAGTAAATAGGTTTCGGCCATCACGCCCCCTCCGTTCAATCAAAATACAACAAACCCAGCAGAAATTCTGCTGGGTTAAAAGTGAGCCGAAACCGGCTATTTCTCGTCGGCTGCTTCAGCGGTTGCCGTGGTGTCAAGCATCCCAAACTTACGCATGAACCGTTCAACCCGGCCCTCGGTATCAATGATTTTCTGGGTTCCGGTGTAAAAGGGGTGGTTTCCCGACCAGATTTCAACGTGGATCTCTGGCTTGGTGGAGCCGACGGTCATCACAACTTCACCGTTGCAAATGACCTTGGCTTCAGGATACCAAGTGGGGTGAATATCAGGTTTTGGCATGGTTGAACTTCCTGTTCAGACTGGAGCAATAATAACAAATTGTGCTTAACGTTTGGAGAATTGAGGGGCCTTACGGGCTTTCTTCAAACCGTATTTTTTCCGTTCCTTCGCTCTCGGATCACGGGTTAAGTAACCTTCAGACTTGAGGGGGGAACGGTTGGCGGGGTCAAGTTGGCAAAGGGCGCGGGCAACACCGAGCTTAACGGCATCGGATTGGCCCGTGAGACCGCCACCGTGGGCCCGGACTAAAACGTCGTATTCTGCTTCTAAACCCAGGGTTTCTAAAGGCGCTTTGACGCTAGCTAAATAGCTGGGGTTGTAGTTGAAATAGTCGTCACCGGCGCGATCGTTGACTTTGATTTGACCGGTACCGGGGACGAGACGGACACGGGCAACGGAGCTTTTGCGGCGGCCAGTGCCCCAATAGACGGCGCGATCCGCGCCAGCGTACTTATCGCCTGTTTCAATCGGCATAGTGGAATCCTCCTAGGGGGTGGTTTTTAGGGTTAAAACTTCCGGCTGCTGGGCGGTTTGTTTGTGGTTGGGCCCGGCATAGACCTTGAGGTTCGTGAACAGTTTGCGACCGAGGGAATTCTTCGGCAACATCCCTTTCACGGCTTGCTCAATGATCCGCTCCGGAATTCGGGCTTGCAGGTGGTCGAAGGTTTCCGTCTTCATCCCACCGGGGCGGCCGGAATGGCGGCGGTAGAGTTTTTGAGCACCTTTGCGGCCGGTGACGACAACTTTTTCGGCATTAATAATAATGACGTGATCGCCGGTATCCATGTGGGGGGTGAAGCAGGGTTTCTTTTTCCCCCGCAGGATTTGAGCCACTTCACTGGCAAGTCTACCGAGGCGTTGGTCAGCGGCATCAATGACATACCACTTGTGTTCGAGGTCGAGGGTTTCCAGGGTGGGTAAAACAGTTTTTTCCATGGTGGAGTGATTTAGGGGTTGAACATAAAAAGAGGTTGGGTATCAAACCAAGCTTCGCGGGGAAAGGGGCTGTCAGGATAGCCCACCCGGAGGAGACATAGCCCTTGGGCGGGGGCGGCGTACTTCACCAGTTCCCGCCGTTGGTTGACCCAAATATCTGTAAAATTTTCTGGCGATCGCCTACCATCGCCCACTTCCAGTAATAGCCCAATTAATAAGCGTACCATGCCATAGAGAAAGCCGTTGGCCTGAATCTCCACATGGAGGAAGGGGCCCCGTCGATAACACTGGACATCCTGCACATCCACCCAAGAATGGGGGCGGCTCGAACCAGCGCGATGAAAAGCGGCTAAATGGTGGCGACCCAACAGGGGGCGGAGCACAGCAGCCATTTTGTCCACATCTAAGGGGGCATGGTAATAATGCCAGCAATAGGGTTGAACAAACAAATTGGGGCAAGCATCGGTATAGAAGCTATAGCGGTAGCGTCGCCACAGGGCAGAAAAACGGGCGTGCCAGGTGGGGGGGACTGCGGCTGAGGCGCGGATATTAATATCCGCAGGGAGCCGACCGTTGAGGACTTTGGCCCAGTGGTGGGGGGGAATGGGACTGGGGACTTGAAAATGGGCGATCTGGGCGGCGGCATGGACACCGGTATCGGTGCGGCCGGCCCCATAGAGGGTGACGCTTTGGCCGGTAATCGCGGCGATCGCCCCCTCAATTTCCCCCTGAACGCTGCGGTGCTGGGTCTGACGTTGCCACCCATGGAAATGGGTTCCCAAATACTGGATTACCAACGCCACCCGTTGCGCCGTTGTCACCTTTAGGCTCCTTCGCCCACCAGTTCAATAATCGCCATTTCCGCATTATCACCCTTACGTCGCACAGTGCGGACAATGCGGGTATAGCCACCATTGCGCTCCCCATAGCGGTCTTTAGCCTCAGCAAACAGGGCATGGACTAAATCCTTGTCGTACAGGTAGCCCATGGCCCGACGGCGGGCAGCTAAGGAGCCATCCTTCGCCAGGGTGATCATGTGATCCGCCGTGGTGCGGACAGCCTTGGCCCGGGCTTTGGTGGTTTTAATTTGGCCATTGCGAATCAAAGCCGTGGTCAGCGCTCGTAACATCGCTTTTCGTTGATCAGCAGGCCGTCCCAATTTGGGAACCCGACAGCGGTGACGCATAACATTTTCTCCAGATAGGGTTCAAATCATCAACAACAATAAAATCAGCAGCCTAGGGCTTCGATTTTTCCTGAGGCAACGTAATCCCCAGCCGTTGCTGGAGCGCCTCGATCACCTCTTCGGCCGACTTTTGACCAAAGTTTTTAATTTCCAGGAGATCTTCCTGGGAATAATCCAGCAAATCCGCCACAGTGTTGATCTGGGCCCGCTTCAAACAGTTATAGGCGCGAACCGATAACTGTAATTCCTCAATGGGAATTTGGCTGGTGGGGTCTTCATCCTCCTGCTGATCCTCCTGAATCGCTTCCAGGGTGAGATCCTTCAAGGGATTGAACAATTCCACCACAATCCCCGCTGCTTGGGACAGGGCTTCTTCTGGCTTAATACTGCCGTTCGTCCAGATATCCAGCACAAGGCGATCCTTCGACATCGAGCCATCGACTAAAGCATCCTCCACCTCATAATTCACCTTACTGACGGGCATAAACACCGCATCAATCTGCATGAAATCAAGGGAACTCGCTTCTTCGCGACTGCGGTCAATGGATTGATACCCCTTGCCCCGCTCAATCCGAAACTCCATCTCCAGACGAGCACCGGCCGCCAAGGTAGCGACATATTGGTTTTTATCCACCACCTGAACTTCCGAAGGGAGGTCAAACTGTCCTGCGGTCACAGTGCTGGGACCCGTGGCCACTAAGCGGCCAATTTGGGGGCCTGTCGCAAAGGACTGAAACACCAGCTCTTTCATATTGAGCAAAATTTCCAGGACATCCTCGCGCACCCCTGGAATCGTGGCAAACTCATGGTTTACCCCGGCAATCCGTACCGCCGTTACTGCCGCCCCTTCCAGATTGGCCAGCAGCACGCGCCGCAGGGCATTACCCACCGTTGTTCCCTGACCCCGTTCGAGGGGTTCAAGGACAAACTTACTGTATTGACTTTGATTTTTGTGCGTTTTGGACTCAACGCACTCAATTTGAAACTGTATCACGCCGTACAAACTCCCTTCCTTAGCCGTTCTCTCAGGTTTCCCACTTGGACAATGATTCCGTTAAACCCGACGACGTTTCGGCGGCCGACAACCGTTGTGGGGAATGGGGGTGACATCGCGAATCAGGGTGATTTCCAAGCCGGAGGCTTGGAGGGCACGGATCGCGGTTTCTCGACCCGCGCCGGGGCCGCTCACCATCACTTCCAGTTGACGCATTCCCTGTTCCATAGCCCGTTTAGCGGCACTATCAGCAGCGGTTTGGGCGGCAAAGGGAGTGCCTTTTTTGGCCCCTTTAAAGCCGCTGGAACCACTGGAAGCCCAGGAAATAACATCCCCTTTGGTATCGGAAATGGTCACGATCGTATTGTTAAAGGTGGAGGTGATGTGAGCCACGCCATTGGGAACATTGCGCTTCTGCTTCTTTGTTCCACCTTTTTTGGTTGGTCTTGCCATAGTTGAAATGGATGAGTTAAATCAGGAATGAGGGAAATTGAGAGGGGCTTATTTCTTCGCCGCTTTCTTCTTACCGGCAACGGTGAGACGACGGCCGCGACGGGTGCGGGCGTTGGTGCGGGTGCGCTGACCCCGCACGGGTAATCCTTGACGATGGCGACGGCCCCGGTAGGTGCCGATGTCCGCCAGCCGCTTGATGTTCATCGATTCGAGGCGACGTAAATCCCCTTCGATCTGATAGCTTTTTTCAATATAGGCACGGAGGGCGGTCACGTCCTCATCGGCGAGATCCTTAACGCGGGTGTCTGGGTTAACGCCAGTGGCTGCGAGGATTTGATGGGAACGAGACAGACCAATGCCGTAGATATAGGTCAGGCCAATTTCAATTCGTTTATCTCTGGGTAAGTCGATACCCGCAATTCGTGCCACGCTTGTTTCTCCTGTGCTATCTTGGTGCTCAAGTTAATGGGATTGAGAGGGAAATGGGGTTGCCGCAGCCTAACCCTGACGCTGTTTGTGCTTGGGGTTTGTGCAGATCACCATTACCCGGCCCCGTCTGCGAATGACGCGGCACTTCTCGCAAATTTTCTTTACGGACGCTCTAACTTTCATGGTGTCTTAGGTCATATTGCAAGCTTTTCATTATATCAAGGCGTGTGCTTGGGAGCAAGCACAAAGGGGTAAGTTGGGCAAGATTATCGGAAAAAAGATTATTTCTTGCGCAGCCGGTAGGTAATTCGCCCTTTGGTGAGGTCGTAGGGGGTGAGTTCAACCTTGACCCGATCGCCGGGCAAAATTTTAATGTAGTTACGGCGGATTTTGCCGGAAATGTGGGCCAGGACGTTAAATCCATTGTCGAGATCAACACGAAACATCGCGTTGGGCAAGGATTCCGTCACGGTGCCTTCCATTTCAATCAGGTCTTGTTTAGACAAACTATTTGAGTCCTCTCTTTACGGATAGGCTAAAGGGCACAGAAACGGGTTAAGCGTTGACCAGTTCCTGAAGGGTTGCTCCGACGGCATCGGGGCTGCGATCGCCATCGACAATATGGAGACCGCGATCGCGATAAAACTCGATCACGGGGCGGGTTTCCTGGTGATACACCTCTAACCGATGCCGGATCGTGGTTTCATTGTCGTCTTGGCGTTGGCGGCTGAGTAAACGAGCCACAAGCACATCTTCCGGGACATTGAGGCTAATCACACAGACCCCCGCTTGTTCTAACTCCGCCAGGAGCCGATCCAAGAATTGCGCTTGGCTGACATTGCGGGGAAAACCATCCAGGATCCAACCGGATGCCGTATCCGGCTGTTGGAGTCGTTCCCGAATCAGATCGAGGATCAGGCTGTCGGGAACCAAATCCCCGGCATCCACATAGCTTTTTGCCTTTTGCCCCAGGGGAGTTTGCTGGGCGATCGCCCCGCGAATGATCTCCCCCGTCGAAATGTGAGGAATGGCAGCGGCCGCCGCCAGACGCTCCGCTTGGGTACCTTTCCCGGCCCCAGGGGGGCCTAAAAAAATTAGTCGTTTACTCATTGGGCGATCGCCCTCCACCAATCAACAATGATTACCATGGCCTTACTTCTTCACCATGCCTTCATACCGTTGTGAAATCACATAGGTTTGAATTTGTTTTGCCGTATCAATGGCAACCCCCACCAAAATCAGTAGCGACGTTGCCCCCAAACCCCGAAGGGTTTGAATCCCCAACGCACTTTCGACGGCAGTAGGAACCGTTGCCACCACACTTAAGAACGCTGCCCCCAGGAATGTTAAGCGATTAATCACGCGCTCCAAATATTCACTGGTGGCCCGCCCTGGTCGAATCCCCGGAATACTCGAACCCATTTTTTTCAGGTTCTGAGACATATCCACCGGATTGACGATCAGAGAAGAATAGAAATAACTAAAGAAGAGAATCAACGTGAAAAACACCAACACATAGACCCAAGGGGTCGGGCCATCCATGCGAATCGCGTTAGAAATTGGCCCTAAAATCTGATTGAATTCCCCTAAAATTCCCTCCTTGCCTTGGGTAAACTGCACCAAAGAAGCGGGTAAAAACAGCACCGCCGAGGCGAAAATAATCGGCATCACGCCGCCCTGGTTTAACCGCAGGGGCAGATAGTTGGTGCGTTCGCGGTAAAGTCGCCGCCCCACCTGCCGCCGTGCCGAAATAATCGGAATCCGGCGGGTGCCTTCCTGGACAAACACAATCCCGACAATCATCAACAGGAACGACAGCAAGAGAATAATCACCTTAGCAATTTCATCCCGGCCTCCCTGTTGAGCCACGCTCACAGTTTGCCCCAAAATCGTTGGCAATACCGCGACAATATTGACAAAAATCAATAAAGACGCACCGTTACCAATGCCCCGCTCGGTGATCAGTTCTGACACCCACATGACAAACATGGAGCCAGCGGTAAAGGCAATCACCGTTTCAACAAAGAAGACTGGCCCGGGATCATAGGCATAGTTTTGAATCCAGGTGGTGAGCATCACACTTTGGAGCGCACCCCAACCGAGGGCCACATAGCGGGTGATTTGGGAAATCTTCCGTCGCCCGGCTTCCCCTTCATTTTTTTGCAGATTTTCCAGAGAGGGTAACGCCGCCGTCAACAACTGCATGATGATCGAAGCGTTGATAAAGGGCAAAATTCCCAGGGCAAAAATCCCTAAAACCGATAGCCCCCCGCCAGAAAATACATCCAGGAATCCGATTAATGGCGTGTTTTGGACTTCTTCCTTAAAGCGATCGAGGGCAATTCCCGGAATGGGAATATAGACCCCTAAACGCACCAAAATAAGTAGGCCAATCGTGACCAGCAGACGACCCCGCAGGCCGGCGGCCTGGGCCATCTGCATAAATGTTTCCTGTGCCGTTGGTGTTTTATCGCGGCTGACGACCATGCAGGCTTACCTCACTGATAAATTTGCTGCGAGGTGGGGGGCAATCCGCGCTAGCGTGGCGATCCACGCTACTGTACTTATCGCCTCAAACTCACCTCAAAAAATCCCTGATCTAGTATGACTTACGCCGCCACGACTTCACAACTACCGCCCGCCGCTTCAATCTTTTGCTGCGCCGAAGCCGTAAAAGCTGCTGCCTTCACCGTCAAAGCCACCGCCAGTTCACCATCACCGAGGATTTTCAACGGGCCATCATTAGATGTCACAATCCCACAGTCCATCAGGCTAGCCAGGGTCACTTCCGTTTGAGCCGGTAAATCCGCTAGACGTTTGACATTAATCACGGTGTAAAACTTCGGGTTGATCACCGTAAAATGCTTTAACTTAGGAACCCGGCGATAAAGAGGCATTTGCCCCCCTTCAAACCCGGGTTTTGTCCCTGTCCCGGAGCGGGACTTTTGCCCCCGCATCCCAAAGCCACAGCTTGCGCCTTGGCCGGCAGCAATGCCCCGACCAACGCGGCGAGGACGTTTTCTCGATCCCGGTTGGGGGATAGCATCATTAATTTTCATCGGTATATCTCCAGCATCATGGTTGGTGCGTTAGCTATAGAGCTTTTCAATGGGAATCCCCCGTTCTTGGGCCACATCCCGGAACGTCCGTAGTGTTTCCAAGGCATCCACCGCCGCCCGGGCATTATTCAGCGGGCTGCTCGACCCCAACTGTTTGGCGAGAATATTCTTCACCCCGGCCAGTTCAAGAACCGTGCGCACTGCTCCCCCGGCGATTACGCCGGTACCCGGAGCCGCTGGGCGAATCATCACCTTGGCACCCCCGGCAACACCCCGGGCAGGATGGACAATGGAATTGGCTTTATTGAGGGGCACATCAATGAGTTGTTTTTTGCCATCGGCTACGCCCTTGCGGACAGCTCCGATCACATCGGCGGCTTTGCCCACACCGACTCCAACCTTGCCCTGCTCATTCCCGACCACAACAATGGCCCGGAAGCTCAGTTTTTTACCCCCCTTGACCACCTTACTGACCCGGCGAATTTGAATGACCCGCTCCTGAAAGGGTTCTTCTTTTTTCGTTCGGTTATTTTTTTTACCTTTTGTTTTTGGCATCGTTACCTGTGCTGAAGATAGGACTACGTTAGAACTGAAGACCAGCGGCCCGAGCGGCCTCGGCCAAGGATTTGACTCGACCATGGTAAAGATTGCCGCCGCGATCAAAAACGACTTCCTCAATCCCTTTTGCTTTGGCACGCTCGGCAATTAACGTCCCCACCGAAGTGGAAGCATCACAGTTGCCCCCAGAGGTTAAGGCTGGCCGTAACTCTTTATCTAAAGTGGAAGCGGCAACCAGGGTATGCTGCTCCACATCATCAATCAGTTGCGCATAAATATGATTATTGGAGCGAAACACCGCTAAACGGGGGCGGCTAGCGGTACCACTTAATTTTTTGCGAAGCCGCCGATGGCGGCGTTGGGTTTGATCTTTACGATTCGTTTTCATGGTTTATTTTTTCCCTGACTTACCAGCTTTACGACGGACGACTTCGTCTTTATAGCGAATGCCTTTGCCCTTGTAGACTTCTGGGGGACGGACAGCACGAATCTTGGCGGTGACATTGCCAACAATTTCTTTATTAATACCCCGCACTAAAACCTGGGTATTTTTTTCAATCACTTCAAATTCCACGCCTTCGGGAGGCTCAATTTCCACCGGGTGGCTATAGCCAACATTGAGCACCAGGGTTTTGCCCTGCATTTGGGCACGGTAGCCCACCCCTTGGATGACCAGGTGTTTTTGATAGCCATTGGACACCCCTTCGATCATGTTAGCGATTAGGGTGCGGGATAGACCGTGACGTTCGCGGGCCTTGCGGCTTTCGTTGTGGCGCACGACGTTGATCGTATCGCCCTCGTGGTGGATATCCACCATGTCGGGCAGGCTCCGAGCTAATTGCCCTTTGGGGCCTTTGACGGCAACGTGATTGCCGCTGATCTCAACGGTCACTTTGGTGGGAATCGTGATTGGGCGTTTTCCAATCCGGGACATTGCTTTTACTCCGAGGTTGGGAATGAATGGGAATTACCAGATGTAGCAGAGGATTTCACCCCCAATACCACGCTGGCGGGCTTCGCGATCGGTCATGATGCCACTGGAGGTGGAGATGATCGCAATGCCAATGCCTCCGAGGACGCGGGGAAGTTCTTTGCGGTTTTTGTAAACCCGTAAACCGGGTTTACTGATCCGCTTCAGGGTGTTGATAATGGGCTTGCGGGTTCGCCCTGCATACTTAAGGGAGAGGGTGAGTTCTTTTTTGATCCCTTCCCCCGCTTCTTCGTAGTCGGCAATAAAGCCTTCTTCTTTGAGGACACGCGCAATATCGCGGGTCATGCGGGTGGATGGGACGTTGGTGGTGCTATGTCGGACGGCTCCAGCGTTGCGGATGCGCGTCAGCATATCGGAAATAGTGTCGTTGGCCGCCATAAGCGTGATGGTTCCTCCTGCGTAACGGGGTTCTATTGGTTCCGGAAGGGCATGCCCATTTCCTTGAGTAGGGCGCGACCTTCTTCGTCGGTGTTGGCGGTGGTCACGATGGAAATATCCATGCCGCGAATTTGATCGATACTGTCGTAGTCAATTTCGGGGAAGATTAACTGCTCACGCACCCCTAAGCTGTAGTTGCCACGGCCATCAAAGCTTTTGGGGCTGATGCCTCGGAAATCGCGAATCCGGGGCAGGGCGATGCTGATCAGGCGGTCTAAGAAAGCGTACATGCGGTCAGAGCGGAGCGTCACCATCACGCCGACGGGCATGTTTTCGCGGATTTTGAAGCCGGCGATCGCCTTTCGGGCGCGGGTAACAACGGGCCGTTGACCGCTAATGGTCGCCAGTTCCTGGAGAGACGATTCTAAGGCTTTGGCATTTTGAGAGGCTTCCCCTAAGCCTCGGTTAATCGTGATCTTATCCACCTTGGGGACTTGGTGAATATTGGTGTAACCAAATTGCTCCTTGAGTTTGGGAACAATGATGTCTTGATAGCGTTGTTTCAGTGGTTGGGTCATGATAATGAGGCAAACTGGGCTGGGTCAGGTTGCACGGGGGTGAAGGGCATTAATCGATAATTTCGCCGGTTTTTTTAAGGACGCGCACTTTGCGCCCCTCTTCGGTGACGGTGTAGCCCACACGGCTTGCTACTTTTTCCTTGGTGGAATAGAGCATGACGTTGGAGCTATGGATCGGGGCTTCAAAGGTGTCGATCCGACCGGATTCGCCTTCCTGTTGGGGCTTGACGTGTTTGGTGCGAATGTTCACCCCTTTAACAACGACTTTACTCATGCGCGGGAAGGAGCGGAGCACTTCCCCCACTTTTCCCTTATCCCGACCAGAGATCACCTGGACGGTATCGCCTTTTTTGACGTGCATTTTTTGCGCTTGAATCGGGGCGCTCCGTTGGATGCGTTTAGCCATTAGATAACCTCCGGTGCCAAGGAGACAATTTTCGTGTAGTTGCGATCGCGCAGTTCCCGGGCCACCGGGCCAAAGACCCGCGTCCCTTTCGGGTTGCCATCGTTATTGATGATCACCGCTGCATTGTCGTCAAACCGGATGGTCATGCCGCTTTCCCGACGGAGGGACTGCTTTGTGCGGACAATTACCGCTTTAACCACATCGGACTTTTTAACGCCTTGGTTGGGGATCGCTTCTTTGACAACGGCGATAATTTGATCGCCAATGCCACCGTAGCGGCTATTCCCCTTACCCAAGACCCGCAGACACATCAGCTTACGAGCGCCGCTGTTGTCTGCCACATTGAGATAGGTTTGTTGTTGAATCATGGCTCTTATTTAAACCAGGGGAGGATGGGTTACTGGGGAGTGGCTTCGAGTATTTCCGCCACAGTCCAGCGCTTGGTGCGGCTCAGGGGGCGGGTTTCTCGAATCCGGACGCGATCGCCTTCGTGGCAGCGATTTTCGTCATCGTGGGCCTTATATTTCTTCGTTTTAACGACAATCTTGCCGTATTTGGGATGGGGAGCACGGTTTTCCACGGCGACCACCACCGTTTTATCCATTTTGTTGCTCACCACTAACCCGACAAATTCTTTAACTGCCATGGTTTGATCTAATCCTCAGTCGTTGCGGTTGTTTCTGCCTTGGTTAACTCCCGTTCCCGCTCGACGGTCAAGAGTTGAGCAATCCAATGGCGAGTGTGTTTAAATTCGTGGGTCTTTTCGAGGCGACGGGTGGCTTGTTGCAGACGCAGTTCAAACAATTTGCGCTTCGCCGCCAACACTTCTGTCCCCAGATCTTCATCACTTAACTGACGAGCGTCAGCGATTTTGGGTAAGGGCATTAGGTCTCGATCTCCTTGCGCATCACAAACTTGGTTTTAATCGGTAACTTTTGAGCCGCGAGGCGCATCGCTTCCCGAGCCACATCTTCCGTCACGCCGGTCATTTCAAACATGATCCGGCCCGGTTTGACGACGGCGACCCAAAATTCAGGGGAACCTTTCCCGGAACCCATCCGGGTTTCAGCGGGGCGCATCGTCACCGGCTTATCGGGGAAAATCCGAATCCAGATTTTGCCCCCCCGACGGACATAGCGGGTCATGGCACGCCGAGCGGCCTCGATTTGGCGGGCAGTAATCCAACAGGGTTCAATGGCTTGGAGGGCATAATCCCCAAAATTGAGGGTAGTGCCGCCCTTAGCAAGGCCACGCATCCGACCCCGTTGCTGCTTGCGGAATTTTGTTCTTCTGGGACTTAACATAATCGGCGGGTGTTAATCGTAAACAGCACTGGCAATAAGACAAATCTGAACGGGTTATTCAGAACGATCTTCAAACTGGCGGTTCCGGCGTTGGCGACGGGCCGGTTGAGCAGGGGTTGCTGCGGCTAATTCTTCCTGACCGGGAATAATTTCGCCCTTAAAGACCCAAACTTTAATCCCCAAAATGCCGTAGATGGTTTTGGCGGTGCGGTAGGCGTAGTCAATATCCGCCCGCAGCGTGTGGAGGGGAACACGGCCTTCCCTGGTCCATTCCGTCCGGGCAATTTCTGCCCCGTTTAAGCGACCGCCCACTTGAATTTTGATCCCTTGGACTTCCGCCCGTTGAGCCCGTTGAATGGCTTGACGCACCACCCGCCGGAAGGAAACCCGACGCTCTAATTGCTGGGCAATGTATTCGGCAATTAAAACGGCATCGGCATCCACCCGTGCTACTTCAATGACATTGACACGGATTTGGCGATTGCCGCCGAGGAGTTGCTGTAACCCTAAACGGAGGGATTCAATGCCACTGCCACCGCGACCCACGACGACCCCTGGCCGGGCGGTGTGGATTTCCAGATCAATTTGATCGGCTTTACGCTCAATGCGCACATCGGAAATCCCGGCGTTGCTGAGGTTGTCTTGGACGTAGGAGCGGATTTTTTGGTCTTCCTGGAGCAGTTCCGGATAGCGCTTGCGATCGGCATACCAGCGGGAGCGGTGTTCTTTAATGATCCCCAGGCGGAATCCGGTTGGATGTACTTTTTGTCCCATGTGTTCCTCTTATGCGTCGTCTAGGGCGGGGGCTACGGCCACGGTGATGTGGCAGGTGGGCCGATGGATTTGGTAGGCGCGGCCTTGGGCCCGAGGCCGGAAGCGGCGCAGTTTGGGGCCTTGATCGGCGAAAGCGCTGCTGATCACCAGGGTGCTGGGGTCAAGACCATCGTTATGCTCGGCGTTAGCCACCGCTGACCGCAACACTTTCAAGATCGGCTCACAGGCGCGGTAGGGCATAAATTCAAGGATGATCAAGGCTTCACGGTAGGAACGCCCCCGGATTTGGTCGAGTACCCGCCGCACTTTGTGGGGGGACATCCGGATGTAGCGGGCGATCGCCTTCACTTCTAAGTTAGTGTCTGCTGCTATCATGGTTCCCCCTTAGCGTCTGCCTGCTTTTTTGTCACTTTTGGCATGGCCCCGGAAGGTTCGCGTCGGCGCGAATTCTCCGAGTTTATGGCCCACCATTTGCTCGTTGACATAGACGGGCACGTGTTGACGGCCGTTGTGGACGGCGATGGTGTGGCCCACCATTTGCGGTAAAACGGTGGAGGCGCGAGACCAGGTTTTGATCACCTGTTTTTCGCCTTTGGCGTTGAGCTTCTCAATTTTGGTGAGAAGACTATCGGCCACGAAGGGCCCTTTTTTTAAAGAACGACTCATAGGGACTTTGCGTAACGAGTGAATAGTGGGTTTAAGCGTTGCGGCGACGGACAATGAAGCGATCGCTCGGCTTGTTTTTCTTGCGGGTTTTGCGACCTAAAGCCGGTTTCCCCCACGGGGTTACGGGGCCACTGCGCCCAATGGGAGCGCGGCCTTCCCCCCCACCATGGGGGTGATCCACCGGGTTCATCGCACTACCGCGCACTTGGGGCCGACGGCCGAGGTGACGGGAGCGTCCCGCTTTCCCCAAACTGAGGTTGCGGTCTTCGATATTACCGACGCGGCCCAGGGTGGCGTAGCACTCTTTGCGCACCATGCGGACTTCTTTCGAGGGCAGTTTCAGGGTGACATAATCCCCTTCTTTCGCCACCAATTGAGCGGCAGCACCGGCGGCCCGCACCATCTGACCACCCCGACCGGGAAGCAGTTCGATATTGTGAACATCGCTGCCCAGGGGAATATTCGACAGGGGCATGGCATTGCCGGTATCAAAGGGAGAATCGGGGCCAGCGATCACCGTTGCCCCCACCTTTAACCCATCGGGACAGAGAATATAGCGTTTCTCGCCATCGGCGTAGGCGAGGAGGGCAATGCGAGCATTGCGGTTGGGATCATATTCCACAGCGGTGACGGTGGCGGCGATCGCCCGCTTATCACGGCGAAAATCAATAATCCGATAGAGCCGCTTATGGCCACCGCCACGACGGCGGCTGGTGATCACACCTCGGTTGTTGCGGCCCTTTTTGCGGTGTTTATACCGAGTTAGAGACTTTTCCGGTGTGGACTTAGTGATATCGGCAAAGTCAGATACACTGGCTTCCCGCGTCCCCGGAGTCATTGGTCGAAATGAACGAATACCCATAATTTTACTGGTGTACAGTGGTCAATCAATTCAGGCTTGGCAGCTTAAACTTCGGGGAAGAGGACGATTTCATCGCCATCGGCAAGGGTGACGATCGCCCGCTTATATTGCGGCTTGAAGCCCAGGAACTTCCCAACCCGTTTTTTGCGGCGAGGGGGACGATGGGTATTCACCTTCGTCACCGTCACCTCAAAGAGGGATTCAATGGCGGCGCGGATTTCCGGCTTAGTCGCCTTCACCACCACATCAAACACATATTTGTTTTGCTCAAGCATGAACGTGGCTTTTTCCGTGACCACGGGCTTGAGGATTAAATCCGCCAAACGGCGGGGATCATAATTAGTCAATGTACACCTCCGTAATTTTGGCGATCGCCGCCTCTGTCGCCACAATTTTGTCCGCAGCCAGCAGATCATGGATATTGAGGTTCGTCGCCCCCATCAGCGTCAGGTTGGCAATATTGCGCCCCGACAAATACAAATTCTCATTGAATTCATCAGTTAACAGCACCACCCGTTTCCCCAGATCCACATCCCAACGGCTCAGGGCCGTCACCAAATCCTTGGTTTTGGGGCGAGAAAACTCGGCGGTGAAATCCTGCACCACGACCAAATCTTCGACACGGCTTTGGAACGCAGTCCGCAGGGCCAAACGCCGCTCTTTGCGGTTCATTTTTTGGCTATAGTCCCGGGGTTTGGGGCCAAAAATCACCCCACCGCCCCGCCAGAGAGGCGATCGGATCGAACCGGCCCGGGCCCGCCCCGTGCCTTTTTGTCGCCAAGGCTTACGCCCCCCACCCCGCACCTCAGCACGGGTTTTCGTCGAAGCCGTCCCTTGACGGGCATTGGCCAACTGACGCACAAGGGCGCGGTGGACAATGTGGGCGGCTGTTTTCTCGTTGGCCACCGGCAGCGCTAGGGTTGTTTCCCCCACCGCTTCACCCTGCCAATTTTTTACAACACAAGTAACCATTGCTCAATCGTCGTTTAGGTCTACAGAATCAAAAATCCCACGGGATTAACCCACAATATTTGCCGGCGTAATGCTCAACAAATTGCCAGTTTTCCCCGGCACAGCGCCTTTAATCAGCAAGAGGTTGCGTTCAGTATCCACCTTGACAATTTGCAACTTGCGAATCGTCACTTGGGTGTTACCGTACTGCCCCGCCATTTTCTTACCGGGAAAAACGCGACCGGGGGTTGTCCCTGGGCCGGTGGAACCGGGTAATCGGTGGTTCTTCGAGCCGTGGGCCATGGGCCCCCGACGGAAATTGTGGCGTTTTTGATAGCCCGAAAAACCGCGACCGATGGTTTTGCCAGAAACATCCACAAGTTGACCCGGCGTGAAGCGATCAGCAGTCAAGGCTTGACCGAGTTCAAATTCATTGGGGTCACTGACGAGATATTCTTTGAGGTGACGCAGGGGAACAGCATTAGCCTTTGCTAGGTGGCCCAATTCTGGCTTATTCAGAGCCTTTTCTTTGACTTCAAAATAGCCCACCTGAATGGCTTGATAGCCATCCGTTTCCCGTCGTTTTACTTGAGTGACGGTGCAAGGGCCCGCCTGAACAACTGTAACGGGGATCGAAACGCCAGATTCTTGGTCGAAAATCTGGGTCATGCCAAGTTTGGTGCCGAGGATACCGACAGACACGGGATTAGCCCTCTCTTTTTGCTAAACAACACGTAAATATAGACATTCTTTCAGGAATTGCTCCGTTGAGATTCTTGGTTCTGCGAAACGACTTCAACCTGAACGCTTTGGTTCAGGCCAGCGGTCGATTCTCCCCAAGCGTGACTTTCCGAGTGCCTCCCGGTAGCTGCACGATGGCAGAGCATCGTGTTTGGTGGCTGACCCAAAGGGTCTGGGTGCAGGGGAAGAACAGTGTGATGATTTCAGTGCGCTGCTCTGTTGACCCATGCTCTGGACTTGGAACGCAAACAGGCTTCCAGTATCCGTCGGTGAGCGATGGCATTAGGCTGAATGTTTAGTAACCTATGTTACGAAATTTCAGCTTCTAAGGTCACAATCGCCTATTGTAACGGATTTGGATCGTCGAGTCAAGAATTTAGCAGCGGATCAAAATCTGCCTACAATGGTTGTGAGTAAGCAGGCGAATCCAAAAAACAGCGATGGCAAAAAATACAGGTACATTTCTCGGCGGTTTGCTGGTGGGGGGCGCGGTGGGGACAGTGGTGGGGCTGTTAATGGCTCCCCGTTCTGGCCAGGAAACCCGCAAAATTTTGCAGAAGTCTGCTGAGGCGTTGCCCGAGTTGGCTGAAGACCTGTCCACCACGGTGCAGTTGCAGGCCGATCGCCTCTCGGGGGAAGCTTTGCATCGTTGGGAAGGAACGTTGGTACGGTTGCGTGAGGCGATCGCCGCTGGCTTAGATGCAAGCCAACTGGAGGCCCAACATCTCAATCGTTCTGAGGATGAGGCTTTTGCCTCACCCTCTATCCCTGATCATTCCTAAGACATAGTTCCTGGCTCTAGCGTGGCAGATCCTCTTTTTTGGCTTGGCTTTTCTCTGTTATTGGTGGCAATGAGTTTGACGGCAGTCCTCATGGCGGCTTTACCGGCCTTTCGGGATTTAGCCCGGGCCTCCCGCAGTGCGGAAAAATTGTTTGATACGCTGCGGCGAGAATTTCCCCCCACCCTCGAAGCGATTCGCCTCACGGGCTTGGAAATTACCGAACTCACCGATGAACTCAATGAAGGGGTGGCAAAAGCCAGCCAGGCGGTGCAACAGGTAGACACGAGTTTAACCACTGTGCGCCATCAGGCCCGTCGCGTCAATATTGGCACCCGCAGTGTGATTGCTGGGGTGCAGGCGGCTTGGCGCACCCTCAACCGTCGCCCAACTACCCCTAGACCTGTACCCCGCGATCGCCAGCTTCCCCCCGGACGGGAGCGATCGCCCTAAATACCCTAAACCTCGCCATTCAGAGACGGGCTTCATTGCGGATTTTGATTCGTCAACACCACCCGCCGCTGATTCGGGGCCAAGCGACCGCTTTGCTCTTGCATGACGCTCCCCGCTTGGGTGGGGTCAAAACTGCGGTTAAAGTTGTTTTGGAGTTCCGCCACTTCTTGCTCTGTACTGCGGACTTGGCTGCGCAATTCCTGAAGTTTGCTTTGCTGGCTCCAGTAGTAGGGGAAAAGATTGGCTAAGGTGGCGATCGCTGCCACTGATAATACCCCATTGACCATCACCTTCAGCCCTGTTTCCACCGCCACACCTTTATACTGATTTCGCCGTTGGGGCCGACGTTTCCCCCTAGGCACAACCCGGCGACGGGAAGCTGGCCGCCCAGACGGAGCCGTCGGATTTTCCAGGGGTTTGCGAAGGGCACTCATAGTCTATTTCCTTAATAAAGGCAACAACCAAGGATACATTAATCAGGCGAAAACAACCCAAGATTGTTATAACAACAGCGTTGCGGCGTTGATTGATCCTCCAATCCTAGGGCTATTGTAGCGGTTCCCTTCCGAGCGTGATCGTGATGAATGGCGTTTTCAGGCTTCAGCCTCCAGCCGTGGGTCATGATTTCTTGAAAAAGTTGCCGGTTTCCTCTGAACAATCCGGTCAAAATAAATCATTTGTATTATTTAAAGACAAAACCAAGGGGGCAACGGCAACAGGTACGCTAGCGCGGATAAGTACACTAGCGCAGATCGCCCCTTGCCCCCCTGTGCGCAATTTAAAGGCGTTTACTTATACAACTCGGCGGAGAGACGAAACGCGAGAATTCCGGGGATTAACGCGATCACCAATGCCACATAAACTTGAGTATCTGAAATTGCCATGGATGAGACCTCATGATCAACAGGATTGTACTCCCCTAATTTGCGGGATGATCGCCCTCTGCGGTGGGGCTTTGTTACAAAAATCAATACAACCCATGGGAAACCCGGAGTTCAGGAAGTGAAGCATCCCCAAGAAAACAGCTCCGGGGGCCATCTCTTAGCACAGACCCCATGGAGAGGCTAGACTAGAAGGCAAACCCCTTTCTAACAGACGAAGCAGCTCCCCAACCACAGGACTGCACCACCTAATTACTGTACAAGCTGATAGGAAAAAGACCATGGGACTTTTTGATCGCATTGGGCGCGTTGTGCGGGCTAACCTCAACGATATGGTTAGCAATGCTGAAGATCCAGAAAAAATTCTGGAGCAGTCGATCATGGATATGCAGGAGGACTTAGTGCAACTGCGGCAGGCTGTGGCTAAGGCGATCGCCGCCCAGAAGCGCACCGAACAGCAGTACAACAAAAACCAAACCGATGCCAATAGCTGGCAACAGCGTGCTCAACTCGCCCTTTCCAAAGGGGATGAGACCTTGGCCAGAGAAGCCTTGCAACGGAAGAAAAGCAGTGGTGACACCGCCACCCAGCTTAAGCAACAGCTTGATATTCAACTCCAGCAGATTGATACCCTCAAACGCAATTTAATTGCCCTTGAGAGCAAAATTTCTGAAGCCAAAACCAAGAAAGATATGCTCAAGGCCCGGGTGCAGGCCGCCAAAGCCAACGAGCAGGTACAGAGTGCCGTTAGCTCCATGAATACCGGCAGTGCCATGGCGGCCTTTGAGCGCATGGAAGATAAGGTCTTGGAATTGGAGGCGCGATCGCAAGCCAGCTATGAGTTAGGGGGGGCAGACTTGGAAAGCCAATTTGCCGCCCTGGAAAGTGGCAGTGATGTGGATGATGAGTTAGCCGCCCTCAAAGCCCAAATGCTAGGGGGATCTGCACCGGATCAAAGTGCCTTGCCCCCTTCCGATCCCGCCAAGGCCGCCCCCGTCGAGTCCACCCCAGTAGATACAGAACTGGAAGAACTCCGTCGGCAGATGGATTCCCTCTAGCCCAATTGAGGGGTTACACCCCTTGACTCCGCTCCAAGCCATCTGGGATAAGGTGGATGCCAAGGCAACAAATAATTACGAATATGGGTAAGGGGCGATCTGCAATAGCGGATCTATCGCCCCTTATTTTTTTTGCGCCTCGAACGCCATTGGGACGGGCAATACAGCCAATTTGGCAAAAAATCGGCCAACATTAAGGTTTATTCTTAAAATATGGTTAACAATTGTAAAGATAGCAGCAGCTTTTAGTAAATCTGTTCACCATCGCCCTCTTCCTTGTTCATCCCTATGGCACAATCCTTAACCCGTCGCTTATTCATCCCCCTTTGCGCCTGCCTCCTCGCCCTCTCCACTTGGTTCTGGGCAACTCCTGCCCAAGCCTTTGATAATCCTGAACTCCTCCCCAACCAAGAAACCCCCATCGTTGATCTGGCCAACTTTCTCCCCAGCGGCCAGGAAGATGACCTGATCAGCGAACTGGAAAACTTTGAATCAGAAACCGGCTGGAAAGTCCGCGTGCTCACTCAGTACGACCAAAGCCCTGGCCGCGCCGTTATCCCCTATTGGGGCCTGGATAAGCATAGTATTTTGCTCGTTGCCGACTCTCGCGGCGGTAACTTACTAGCCTTTAGCGTAGGGGATGATGTCTATGAACTGCTCCCCCGCACCTTTTGGATCGAACTGCAAACCCGCTTCGGCAACCTCTACTATGTGCGAGACAATGGCGAAAATAACTCCATCGTCAGTGCCATTAACGCCGTCACCCAATGCCTCAAGGATGGCGGCTGCAATGTTGTGCCCGGTTTACCCCGTGAGCAGTGGATCCTGACTTTGATCACATCGATTTTAGGCGGGGTGATCTGTGGTTTAGCCGCTGTGCCCCGCAAAGAGGGTCAAATTATTGCCTGGCAGTGGGCTTTGATTTTCTCGCCCCTGTGGGGAATTTTGTTCATTGCCTTCGGCATTGGCCCGGTGGTGACGCGCACCTCAGACTTTTTGCCCGTGTTCCGCAATGTCATGGGCTTTAGCCTCGGTTTATTGGTGGCTTATCTATCCTCTGTATTCCGGCAATTCCCAACGTCTGATGTATAGAGGGGGGTGTACCGCTCAACTTGAGATCGCTAACAGGAGGGGCGATCGCCTCACCAGCAGGAGGGCGATCGCCCCTCAACGTTGGCCCACCAATGTTTTTAAGCTAAGATGAACCCCAAGCGGCGTGAGGCAACCTGTTTATGAATGTCCTTTTGATCTATCCCTTTTTTCCTAAAACCTTTTGGTCCTACGAAAAAATCCTCGAACTGGTCAATCGCAAAGTCTTACTCCCCCCCCTGGGACTGATTACCGTAGCGGCTATTCTGCCCCAAACCTGGGAATTTAAACTGGTCGATCGCAATATTCGCACCGTCACCGCCGCAGAATGGGATTGGGCGGACTTGGTAATTCTATCGGGGATGATTGTGCAGAAACAGGACATGATTGCCCTGATTCAGGAAGCGAAACAGCGGGGTAAAAGAGTCGCCGTCGGTGGCCCCTACCCCACCGCCCTCCCCGAAGAAATGCGTCAGGCTGGTGCCGACTATTTAATTCTCGATGAAGGAGAAATCACGCTGCCCCTGTTTGTAGAGGCGATCGCGCGGGGGGAAACCCAAGGCGAATTCACCGCCAACGGCGAAAAACCCGATGTTACCATCACCCCCTCCCCCCGCTACGACCTGCTCGAAACCGCCGCCTATGATTCCATGTCGGTGCAGTTTTCACGGGGCTGTCCCTTTCAATGCGAATTCTGCGACATTATTGTCCTCTATGGCCGCAAACCCCGCACCAAAACGCCAGAACAACTGATCGCTGAAGTTCAATCCCTTTATGATATGGGTTGGCGAGGGAGTGTGTTTATGGTGGATGACAACTTTATCGGTAATAAACGCAACGTCAAGCTGCTCCTCAACGCCCTGAAAGTGTGGCAGGCTGACCATGGTTATCCCTTTACCTTTGATACAGAAGCATCCCTTGATCTGGCAGAAGATGATGAATTGTTAGATCTGATGCTGGATTGTAACTTTGGAGCCGTCTTCATGGGGATTGAAACCCCCGATACCGATAGCCTGGAAGTCACGAAAAAGTTTCAAAATATGCGATCGCCCCTCTTGGCATCCGTCGATAAAATCACCCGTGCCGGCCTGCGTGTCATGGCCGGCTTTATTATTGGCTTTGATGGGGAAAAATCCGGAGCGGGGCAGCGGATCGTTGAATTTGCCGAACTCACCGCCATCCCCACCACCCTTTTTGGCATCCTCCAAGCCTTGCCCAATACTGCCCTCTGGCATCGCCTCGAAAAAGAAGGCCGCCTCCATCCTCAATCCGTCAACCTTGACCAAACCAGCTTAATGAACTTCGTGCCCACCCGTCCCGTCGAGGAAATCGCCCAGGAATACATCGACGCATTTGGTCAACTCTACGAACCCCATCAGTACCTGGATCGCGTCTATCGCTACTTTTTGAAATTAGGTGCTCCCCGCGTTCAGGTTCCGTTTCAATGGCCCAGTGGGGTAGAGTTGCGGGCTTTGATGATTATCATCTGGCGACAAGGCTTCCAACGTTCAACCCGCTGGCAATTTTGGCATCACCTCATCGGGATTCTGCGCCATAACCCCGCTGTCTGGGATCGCTACCTCACCGTTTGCGCCCATAACGAGCATTTCCTCGTCTATCGGGAAATCGTCCGCCAACAAATCCAAGCCCAACTAGAAACCTATTTAGCCCAAGATCAATCCTCGGCTCAAAATTCCCCCAGTTTAAGCGCAGTTTAAACGACGTTCATTTTTAACCCCGCTCTATCCTTACTTAAACATCAACAACAATCATGCTCAAAGTCCTCCTGATTTACCCCCTGTTCCCCAAAAGCTTTTGGTCTTTTGAAAAAACCCTCGAATTAGTGGGGCGTAAAGCAATGCTGCCCCCCCTCGGTTTAGCCACCGTTGCCGCCCTCCTCCCCCAAGATTGGGAATTTCGCCTCGTGGATCGCAACGTTAGCGACATCACTGAAGCCGATTGGGATTGGGCAGAACTGATCGTGATGTCAGGGATGATCGTCCAAAAAGACGATATGCTCGCCCAAATTGCCGAAGCCAAACGCCGGGGCAAAAAAGTTGCCGTCGGTGGCCCCTATGCCACCTCCCTTTATCCTGAAGTGGAAGCAGCAGGGACAGATTATTTAATCCTGGATGAAGGCGAAATCACGATTCCTCTTTTTGTGGAAGCGATTAACAACGGGGCTGAGTCCGGTAAATTTCGCGCTACGGAAAAACCCGATGTCACCGGCACGCCCATTCCCCGTTTTGACCTCCTCGATTTCAGTGCCTACTCAGAAATGGCGGTGCAGTTTTCGCGGGGTTGCCCCTTCCAGTGCGAATTTTGCGACATTATTGTCCTCTATGGCCGTAAACCCCGCACCAAAGAGCCAGAGCAAATGCTGGCAGAATTACAACGCCTCTACGATCTGGGGTGGCGGCGCAGCGTCTTTATGGTGGATGACAACTTTATCGGCAACAAGCGCAATGTTAAACGCCTCCTCAACGCGATGATCCCTTGGATGGAAGAGCGGGGCTATCCGTTTACGATCTCCACTGAGGCTTCTGTGGATTTAGCCAATGATCAAGAACTGATGGATTTGATGACTGCCGCCGGATTTAGTGCCGTGTTTCTTGGCATTGAAACCCCTGACGAAGGCAGTCTGGAGGTGACGAAAAAATTCCAAAACACCCGCGATCCCCTCAGTGAATCGGTGCATAAAATTATTCGCTCTGGGCTGCGGGTAATGGCGGGCTTTATCATCGGGTTTGATGGGGAAAAAACTGGGGCGGGGCAACGGATTGTTGATTTTGTCGAAAAAACGACAATTCCCACCGCTGTGTTTAGTATGTTGCAGGCCCTACCGGATACTGCCCTTTGGCATCGCCTTGAAAAAGAGGGCCGTCTCCTCAGTGGTGAGGGCAATATTAACCAAACCACACTGATTAACTTTGTCCCCACCCG
>JAABSU010000185.1 GCA_011390265.1 Spirulina sp. | reverse complement strand
TGATTTTTAATGTTCAGACAGAAAAAGGGCTACCGATGAGTAGCCCTATCCTGAATTGGCAATGGTTTGGGGAGCGATTACGCGGTCAGCGTCGCCGTTTTCACCGGGTAGAGCGCTTCACGGGTTTCCACCATCGCCGCCACCAGTTGATCAATGTCCTCGGTGGTGTGGAGGGCATTGGCGGTAATCCGGAGGCGGGGCTTGGCAATGAACCAAATGGGCGATACCCAAATGCCATGCTCCACCATCAGGCGGTTAGCAAAGGCCTTCGGCTCCAGTTCCGGGGGCAGAATCACCGGCACGACGTTGGTTTCGCCGATGGGGTCAAATTCATGCTCAATGAGGCGCGATCGCAGGTAGCGACTATTGGCCTGAAGCCGCTGCACCAACTCCGGCCGTTGGCGCACCTGACGAATACTTTCCAGGGCGGCGGCGGTCACTGGCGGCGGCAGGGAAATCGTGCCAATGGAGGTGGGGGAAACATCCAACAGATCGATTAGTTCCCGGCTATGGCTACTGATGGCGGCTCCGGCGGAGGCGGCAAATTTGGAGAAGGTGGTCATGATCAAGGGCACAAGACCCCGATCCAAAACCATTTGGGGGGTGATGCCGAAATGTTCATAAATCCCCCGTCCGGTAGCTCCTAACGCCCCACTGGCATGGGCCTCATCCATAACGATGACACTGCCGGGATAGGGGGACATCACCTCAATCATTTCCGGGAGGGGCACTAAATCCCCATCCATGGAAAAGACGGCATCGGAAACGACAAGAATGCGATCGCCCGGTTTCGCATACCGGCGCAACTTCCGAGCCAGATCTGCCATATCGCAATGGCGGTAAGGTTTTACCCGCACATCAGGACTATAGCTAAACACCTTCCCAGAGCGATTATCGGCATTGACCACCGCCGACACAATACAGCCGTGGTTGAGCACATCAGTGAGAATCAGGGTTTGGCGGGTATTTTGGAACCCTGGCACCGGCATCGCCAAATGACAGAAACCATCCATCAAGGCCTGCATCGCCATCCAGGCATTCAAAAACAATTGGGTATGGGGGAGATCCTTAAAGGCGGAAATCTCCTGCTCCAATTGACGGTGGAGATCAATGCGACCACTGAGCACCGAGCAGGAACTATTGGAGGTGCCGTATTGCATGATCGCATCAACGGCAGCTTGGCGCACCGCTTCCGATTGCACCATCCCCAGCACATCATTGGTGCAGAAGGTCAAAACTGTGCGGCGCAGGCCCGTCGAAGCTTCTTCAAGTTCGACAATATTGCCGTGTTTTTGATGACAAATAAACTTTTCCGGATAGAGGCCGCTATCGTACAGCCCTTGCATATACTCTTTAACAACTTGCACCGTTCACTCCTTAGGAAACTGAGAACTAAATGGGAAAATGGGCGGGATTCAGCGGGACGGGATCGCTACTGATGGTGTAGCATCCGGGGATGGGTGGGGCAAAGCAGGATGAAAATCTGCGCCGTGGGCTTGTTTGATCATGACCCGTTGGAGGGCAATAATCGCCGGGTTTACTTCAACATAGTGCCGCTGGGGATTATTGTGATAGGTTTGTTGTTCGCTTTCGACCATTTCGACATCTTGATCGAGAAAGGGTTTGAATAGAAATCGCCAAATCACGCGAGACAACAACGGTCGGATCATCTTGATCAAGGTTTGGGGTAAGCGGATTCTCAAGAATAATAATGTGAATGAGCGCGTTTCGGTGGCAGAAACGGGTAAACGCATCAAATACAGCTTTGACACCCCTTCTAGGCTATTGGCATAGTGGGGATAACGGTATTGGATGGAAATTTGGCGCGTCGTGATGCGATCGCCCTTGCGCCCCATCCCTAAAAACTGACTTAGCCAGCCCTGATACGACACCTGGTAATCGGCCTCCACCTGGCTATCGGATTGGCGCAGTTGCAGCAGCTTGGGATCAAACCACCCCTGTAAGTCTCGATGAAGAAAGCCATGAAACACATCCATTGTGTTCTCATTACAGATGGAAAAATGAGCATTGAACTGGCCCGGAATGGCGACCATTAACCACTGGGGGTCATCGTATTCTGGAACGGTGGGAAGGGGAACGGTTGGGGCCCGCTCCGCATCACCGGGAAACACCCAAAGGATACCGTACTGGTCTTGCACCGGGTAGCGACGCGCTTGCACACAGGGGAGCTTTTGCTCGGGGGGAAAGTAGGGAATGGCGACACAGTGGCCATCGGGGGCAAATTGCCAACCGTGGTAAGGGCACGTTAAGTTTTGGCCTTGCACCTCGCCTTTATGGAGGGCCACGCCCTTATGGGGGCAGGCATCCTCAAGGGCGTAGGCTTGGCCCTGGTCATCCCGAAAAAGGGCGATCGCCCGCCCCCAAATCTGTACTGGCAAAACTTTACCCCGCCGTAGCTGTGACGACCACGCGACCGGATACCAATGGTGAGGATTAATCCCCGCTGCTCTGACTCGATTTTGGACGGTATGACCAGTTAACGTTGGAGCCAGTTCCATCCCATACTCCTAGTTAAAATTTGTAACAATCTTTGAGCTAGAATCATAGCAGACTTTAGTTGCAATGGTTCAAGGAGGCAGTGACAGGGGGCAGACTGTCCCTCAGCCTATGCCAGTCCTGGATTAAGCCCCGTTTAATGGTGCAAAACAATATTTAATGACCCGCCGCAAAGATTATCTATGTTACCGATTTTGCTTTTCGTCAGTGCTTTTGTTTTCTCTAGCTTTGTAGAATACTGGGTGCATCGCCTCATGCACGCCAATGCCCGTGTCGGTCAACGCCACCGAGATCATCACCGCCGCAATGAAGGTCAAGGGGTGGTTTGGGAGTTTCTCGATTATGTCAAGGGGGCGAGTTTGGCGATGTTTCCCTTCTTCTTGATCTCCTGGCAGGCTGGCTTGGGATGGCTCTTGGGAGCCTTGGCCTATGCGGTTTTTTCCGCCTATGCCCACCAACTTCAACACGAAAACCCCACCAAATGCTTTTGGATGAAGATGCCTGTCCACTATGTTCACCACAAACATAATATGTGGCATCACAATTTCGGCTTGGGGGTGGATTGGTGGGATCACCTGTTCGGAACCTATCAGCCGGTGGAATGGCCGACGGAGACGGAAACCAATGAGCCGGAGCGGGGTTATTTGGCGCTGCGCTGGTGGTAATCAGCCGCTCCTAAATCCTGCCCTGCCCCCCGATCGCCTCTCGATTCTGCCCATAAACCCCTGGGGCAAATTGAGCTAAGATCGAGGGGCTTTCACCCGTTGGGGCTCCGGACTGTGCGCTTATCCTCAAAATTAACCCTCACTTTTGCCGCTCTCCTCTTGGGAGGGCTGCTCATTGTTGCCCCCCTGATCAACTGGACGACGGAATGGTGGTGGTATGGCAGTTTAGGGCAAGAGGGGGTGTTGTTGACGCTGACGGTGGGGCGATCTCTCTCCTGGGGGATGTCGGCGATCGCCTTTTTCCTCTTCAGTTGGGGAAACTATCGCCTCGCCCTCAACCTCACCCGCTATAGCGTCTTTCGGGTCAAGGCTGGTTTTGCCCCGGAGGGGATGCCCGTGCAAGGGCTGATCAACCTCTTGGCCATGGGTTTGGCGATCTTCTGGGCCTTCACGGGAGCAAGCGGCTTTATCAACGCCTGGGAAACAGTCCTTAAATTTCACCATGCCAGCAGCTTTAATGTCGTCGATCCGATTTTTAGCCAGGATGTGGGGTTCTATACCTTCACGCTGCCCTTTTACGAACTGGTAAAAAATTGGCTCCTCTATTTGGTGGTGATCGGATTGTTAACCACCGTGCCGGTTTACATCTTTAAGGGCACGCTGGATCTGGGGCGAGGTTGGCAAAATGTGATTATTGGCCGCCCCAAGGCCCATTTAACGGTGCTCACCATGGCCCTAGTCTTGCTGATCGCCTGGGGCTATTGGCTAGCGCGGTTTGACCTGCTTTATTCCCCGGAGGGCGTGGTGTTTGGGGCTGGTTATGCCGATGCCCATTCTCGGCTGTGGGTGTTGGCGGTGTTGAGCCTGTTGGGGGCGGTGGTGGTGGGGTTGTTGGGATGGTCTTTGCGCCGCAATGGTGTGGTTTTGGCCTTGGTGGTGTTGGGGGGCTATGGGGCGATCGCCTTTCTGCTGCCCATCATCCCCGCCCTAGAGCAGCAACTTTCTGTCACCCCCAACGAACTGACGCGGGAAACCCCCTACATTGAATACAATCTTGATTTCACCCGCCAAGCCTACGGCCTCGACGGCATCGATCGCCAGATTTACCCCGTCGAAACCAACCTCACCCAGGAAGTCCTCCAAGACAACCGCGCCACCATTGATAACATCCGCCTTTGGGACTATCGCCCCCTCCTCAGTACCTATCGGGAAGTCCAAGAACTGCGCCTGTATTACCGCTTCCAAGATGTGGATTTGGATCGCTACACATTAGAGCAGAACTATCGTCAGGTGATGCTTTCAGCACGGGAACTGGAGTATGGCCGCGTCCCGGATCGGGCCAAAACCTGGGTGAATCAACGGCTCAAATATACCCACGGCTATGGTTTGGCCATGAGTCCCGTCAATCGCATTACCCCCCAAGGCCAGCCTGAGTTTTTTATTCAGGACATTCCCCCCGTCATCAATACCGATCTAGTGCTCGACCAACCCCGGATCTATTACGGGGAAGCCACGGATCAGGTTATTTTCACAGGCATGAATACCGATGAGTTTGACTATCCCATTGGCCAGGAAAATGCCGCCAATCGCTACGACGGTTTAGGGGGTGTAGCCATTCCCACAATCTGGCATCGCTTACTCTATGCCCTCGATCGCGCCGACCTCAAGATCCTCATTTCCAACTACTTCACCCCCCAATCGCGAATCCATTACCATCGCCAAGTGCGCGATCGCGTCCAACGCTTGGCCCCCTTCCTCCAGTTGGATGAAGACCCCTATTTGGTGATCAGCAATGGCCGGCTCCAGTGGTTTCTGGATGCCTACACGATCAGCGATCGCTTCCCCTATGCCGAACCGATTAGCCCCGCCTTTAACTACATTCGCAATTCCATCAAAGTGGTGGTGGATGCCTACGATGGCACGGTGCAGTTGTTGGTGGTGGATGATCAAGATCCGATTTTAAAAACCTATCAAAAAATCTACCCCAGCCTGTTTACCAACAGTTCAGCCCCCATTGATCCCCAGGTGCGGGCGCATTTCCGCTATCCGGAGGATCTGTTCCGCATCCAATCCCAAATGTATTTGTCCTACCACATGACCAACGCGGAGGTGTTCTACAACCAGGAAGACCTCTGGCGGTTGCCGATCCAAAAGTATGAGGACAAAGAGGAGGTGATGGAGCCTTACTATGTGGTGATGAAGTTGCCGGAGATGACGGAGCCGGAATTTTTGCTGATTTTGCCCTTTACGCCGGTGAATCGGGACAACATGGTGGCTTGGTTGGCGGCTCGGTGCGATGGCGATCGCTACGGCGAGGCCATTCTTTACGAATTTCCCAAGCAAGAACTGATCTATGGCCCCCGGCAGATCGAGGCCCGCATTGATCAAAACCCGGAAATCTCCGAACAACTCACGCTCTGGAGTCAGGAAGGCTCGCGGGTGATTCGAGGGGATTTATTAGTGATTCCCATTGAAAACTCGCTGCTCTATGTGGAGCCGATCTATCTGCGGGCGGAACAGAGCCAACTGCCGGAATTGAAGCGGGTGATTGTTGCCTACGACCAGGATATTTTCATGACGGAAACCCTGGAGGAATCGTTAGAACTCATGTTTGGGGCCGCCAGTCCAATGGTGGCGACAGAGGAACAACCCGGCCCCGCCGGATTGCTGCCCATTTTGCCCCTGGCCCAGGACGCGCTCGAAACCTACGAAGCCGCCCAGGAAGCCCTGCAAAATGGTCAATGGGCAAACTATGGGGCACTCAATGCAGAATTGGCGGATTTACTGCGCCAACTCAACGCTGAAGTTGTGCCAATGGAGTGAGATGGCTACCCCTCTACTGCGGAAAAAATTTACAGTGCAGGCTTTTGAGCGGATGGCCGCTCAGGGGATTTTTGCCCCCGATGAACGGGTGGAGTTATTGGCGGGAGAAATTTTTGAGATGGGAAAAATTGGCCGTCGTCATGCCGCTGTCGTGCGTCGTTTGCTGCAAATCCTCAGCCGCCAAGTGGGCGAAGATCAAGCTTGGCTGGATGTGCAAAATCCCATTGTCTTAGATGACTATTCCCAACCCCAGCCCGATTTAACCCTGTTGCGTCCCCGTGCCGATGCCTATGAGGGAGGGCATCCCCGGCCAACAGATGTGTTGCTGTTGATTGAGGTGGCGGATACCACCTTGGAGAGCGACCGCACCGTTAAAATTCCCCTTTATGCCCAAGCTGGGATCTTGGAAGTGTGGCTTGTGGATCTGAATGGCCAGCGGGTGACGGCCTATCGCCAACCCCAGCGGGACGACTATCGACTCTTGCAAATTTACACATCAGGGGATGTGCTTCAGCCCTTGGCAATGCCGGAGGTGGCAGTGGCGATCGCCCCCCTCTTCCCCGCTCCATAAAAAAATCCCCCCCCATGGGGGGAGGATCATTTTTGATGGAGACTGAAAGAATTTCCCTAGCGGACAACACCCATGGTTTCCACGGAGTCTAAGGGCTTCATGAAATAGAGCTTGAGCAACTCCACGCCATTGCTGATGTAGTGGGGCAGTTTTTGGAAAAACTTGATGAATCCGGGGGCGTTGGATTCGGCGATCGCCGTCAGCTTCTCATTATTCTCAATACAACGCTCCAACCCCGCATAGAAATCCGGGTTATTCACATCCAGCATCACCGGGAACACCCGCGCCGCCGTCTCATTGGTTTTCTCAATCACCAACTTGTCGTAGTCCCGCGCATCCAAACCCAATGCCGCATAGAAATCCTTCCGCTGCACATCGTTGAGATACATCGTCGCAAACACCGACAACAGGAAGAAACGGCACCAGAGTTTCGCCTTCCAATCATTGAGAATATCGGGCTGGGCCTGCATCAGGGCATCAAAGAAATCCCCATGGCGGTTCTCATCCTGACACCAGTTCTCAAAGAAATTGAAAATCGGGTAGATCCGGTTTTCGGGGTGCTGCTCCAGATGGCGATAGATCGTGATATAGCGCCAGTAACCAATCTTTTCAGAAAGATAGGTGGCGTAGAAAATAAACTTGGGCTTGAAGAACGTGTATTTGCGGCTCTTGGTCAGGAAGCCCAAATCGAGGGACAGGTTAAAATCCGCCATCGCCTTG
>JAABSU010000184.1 GCA_011390265.1 Spirulina sp. | reverse complement strand
ATTCGCACTGGTGACAACGGTTTGGCCATCGAAGGCGATCGCCACCCCATTCACGCCCATCGAAGCCTCATTAAACGCAGCAATCAGTTGCCCGGTGGTGACATCCCACCGTTTGAGATTGCTGTGACTGGCTCCCGTTAGCAAGGTCGTGCCATCGGGGGTGAGGGCTAAACAATCCGCCCCTTTGGAATAGAGGTCAAACTGAGCAAACTTGTTGAGGTCGTAGAGTTCCCAAGCACAGATATAAGTATCGGGGCCGCAGGTATAGAGAGTAGTGCCATCGGGGCTGATGGCTAACCCCGTGACACCGCGATCGCGCTGATCCAAATGGACATGGAGACAGTCAAAGGCTGCGTAGGCGATCGGTTCGAGCATAACCCCTAGGGCATCGTCAGCCGCCAAGGATGGTTCAGTCCCTGGCTCCGGGGCAACATCTTGATCATCAAAATCCGGATCTTCAAAGGCACTGACCGAGGGCGACACCGCATCCTCCGCTACAAAGTCCGGATCATCGAAGGCCGGATCATCAAAATCCGGATCTTCAAAATTAAGTCCTCCTAAATTTTCAGCGGCTTGGAGATTGCTCACCCCTGGCTCCGGATTCAGACCATAGGCCTCCAGATCCAACTCCTGATCCACCATGGGATCATCCGCGAGATCGGCGATCGCCTCCGACACATCCCCTGAGTCCAAATCATCCTGCCCAAACAGCATGGGGCTGGGGGCGGCTGGGGAAGACTGCCTCCCCGGCTTAGACTCCCCCAAGAAGGGATTAAAGCCTTCCTGTGGGGAGGGATCGGGGGTTAACTCAGCAGCGGGATCTAAGGGAGCAAAGGGATTGATCACCCCAGGGGGTAGCTCTGGGGTGGGGGCGGCTAAGACCTCCGGGGGCGGGGGTGCAAAGGGACTATTGGGGTTGGGGGCGACCCCGTCTTCGGGTTTAACTGCAATGAAAAAGGGATCGGTGGGATCAACTTCCGGCGCTCCTAGCGGCCGTGGGTCAAGTTTAGCCGCTGGTTTGGCCGCTGGAGCTTGGGGAACAGGGGGCGGCGGAGCTGTCACCGGCTCCTGTTTGGGTCGGGCTGGTGGGGCCGCTACCGGCTCCCGTTGAGGCGGAGGAGGTGCGGCCGCTTCCGGTTTGGCGGCAGGGGGTGGAGATTTTGCCGGGGCCGCTTTGGGCGGCGGTGGCGCAACCTGCGCTTTAGGGGGTGGTGGTGGCGGGGCTGCTTTGGCCCGAGGGGGCGGGGGAGGCGGGGCCGCAACAACTTTAGGGGGAGGGGCGGGCACTTTTGCCGCCTTCGGGGGGGGCGGTGCGGCTACCGGTTGGGCTTGTGGGGGGGCTGCGGGGGAGCCATCCCGGGGCAGGGTAGCGCGGTGGACGGCCTGTTTGATGGCCTGTTGAAAGGCTTTGCGGTTAAAGGGTTTTTGGATAACGGCAAAGTAACGGTGCGGTTCTGGGAGAACTTTGGCCACCGGATCATGGGCTTCCGCGACTAAAACCATGGGAATCTCCCGCAACTTGGGGTGTTCCTGGGCTTTGGTGAGGATTTTCCAACCGCTGACTTGGGGGAGGTTGAACTTAAAGACGATCAGGCGCAGGTTGGTCACTTCCTGCTTAATCGCCATCAGGGCGGCTTTGCCGTCCGTAACTTCCATGAGGCTAAAATTTCCACCAGGAAGCATTCCCCGTAGCTCTCCGAGGCTCGCGGGGTCGTCATCGAGGAGCAGCACTTTATGATCCGCCATTATTCGCCCTGATCGCTATGGGAAAAGTGTACCCAATTTCTTGACGGCTTGCTAGGGAGATTGAATTCCCTTCGCGATTTGAGCGGTCATTCCATTCCTCGCTAAAATTCTGATGTTCCATTAGAGGTGATGCAATGATGGCAAGGGTAAGGGTGCAGCGTTGGATTGGGCAGATGGGAAGGCGATCGCTCTCCTTCGCAATCTTAATCACCTTGGGGGGATGCCAACAAGCCGCCCCCTTGTTTCAGCAAATTTTGCCCATTGCTCCCGCTATTCAGCGGCCCGCCCCCCTGCCCCAAGACCCTCAAATTCAGGTTTACATGAATCAAAACCTGGCCCAAGGGGCAGATTACCGCGACCCATACCGCAATCTTGAGCGGCCCGGTGATGATCTTGAAGCGGTGATCCTCAGGCACATTGACCAAGCCCAAACCAGTATTGATCTCGCCGTGCAGGAACTGCGCTTGCCCCTGGTTGCCCATGCCTTAGTCGCAAAACACCAAGCGGGGGTAAGGGTGCGGGTGGTGATTGAGAATAGTTATCATCACTATTGGCATCAGAGTGATCATGGCAGTTCGAGTTCCAGTGCTTTTCAGCGAGAGGTGTTGGCCTTTGTTGATACCGATGGGGATGGGCAGATTAGTGCGGCGGAGTTGGCCGCGAAGGATGCGATCGCCATTCTCCGCAATGGCCGGGTTCCCCTCCTTGACGATAGCGCCGACGGCAGCAAGGGATCAGGGCTGATGCACCATAAATTTTTGGTGGTTGATGGGGCGGTGGTGGTCACGGGTTCAGCCAACTTCACCCTCAGCGATGTCCATGGGGATGTGATGGAATCCGCGAGCCGGGGCAATGCCAATAATTTGCTGGTGGTGAGCGATCGCCCCCTGGCTCAAGCCTTCATCGAAGAATTTAACCTGATGTGGGGAGATGGCCCCGACGGCCGTCCCGATAGCCGTTTTGGGCTGCAAAAACCCCGCCGCCTCCCGCAAATGTTCCAAGTTGGCAATTCCCGCGTCACCCTCCACTTTTCCCCCACCTCCCCGAGCCGACCCTGGGCCGAGAGCGGCAATGGTGTCATTGCCCTCGCCCTCCAATCCACAACACAGCAGGCGGATCTCGCCCTCTTTGTCTTTTCCGATCAAGGTCTGGGGAATACCTTAGGCAATCGCCACGCCCAAGGTGCCCAGCTCCGCGTTTTAATCGATCCCAGCTTTGCCTTTCGCTATTTCAGTGAGGGTTTAGACCTATTGGGGGTAGAGTTACGGGAAAAATGTCGCATTGACCCCGATAATCGCCCCTGGCCCAACCCCATCGACACCGTTGGCGTTCCGAGCCTGCCGCCTGGGGATAAACTCCATCACAAGTTTGGGGTCGTGGATCAGCGGTTGGTCATTACCGGCTCTCACAATTGGTCAGCGGCGGCTAACCATACTAATGATGAGACAATTCTGGTGATTGAAAATCCCGTGGTGGCGGCCCATTATCACCGCGAATTTGAGCGACTTTACCAAGATGCACGGTTAGGGTTAACCATAAAAGCCCAGAAACAAATTGAGGAAAATGTCAGAGCCTGTGGGCGATGAAACTTTACGCAACGGGTTGAGCATGGGAGTGGGCTAGGGGTGTTTCGCTGTTGTGGGCAATGAAGATCGGCAATTCAATTTCTATAGTTGTGCCCTGGCCAGGGGTTGAATAACAGCGCAAACTGCCCTGGTGTTTATCGACAATGATTTGATAGCTAATCGATAATCCTAAGCCTGTGCCTTTATTAATCGGTTTGGTGGTAAAAAAGGCATCAAAAATTTTGCCCTGTAAGGCTTCATCAATGCCCGGCCCATTATCAGTAATGCCAATACGGATGCGATCGCCATCAATGCGATTGGTTTGGATGCGAATTTGGGGCGGTTGGTCTGGGGGGAGCAATTGACGGGCGATCGCCTCATCGAGAGCATCAAGGGAATTACTTAAAACATTCATCAACACCTGATTTAATTGGCTAGGATAGCACTCCACCAACGGCAAATCTCCATAATCTTTTTCAATGGTAAATTCCACTGTTCCCGCCTTGGCTTTAAAGCGATTATGCAAAATCAACAGCGTACTTTCTACCCCTTCATGAATATCCACCGCTTTTGTTCCCGACTCATCCAACCGGGAAAAATTACGCAGGGACAACACCAAATCACGAATCCGCTGGGTTCCCACAGTCATCGATTGCAGCAATCGAGGTAAATCAGTGCGGAGAAAATCAAGATCGATCTCCTCGATGTGATCCTGTATTTTAGGGGAAAGATTGGGATTTTCTGCACACAACAAATCAACTAATTCTAACAAGTCGCGAATATAATCTTGGGCTGGTTTTAAGTTACCATAAATAAAATTCACCGGATTATTGATTTCATGGGCAATCCCTGCTACCAATTGCCCCAAAGAAGACATTTTTTCCCCATGTACTAATTGCACTTGGGTATTTTTTAAATCATTTAAAGCTTGATGGAGCGCCGCCGTGCGAGAGGCAACCTGTTGCTCAAGATTCTGTTTGAGATGATAGAGTTGGAGGTGGACATTCATCCGGGCCAAAACTTCTTCGTGTTGAATCGGCTTTGTAATGTAGTCCACTGCCCCTAAATGCAAACCCTTAATCCGGTTTACTGAATCAGAAAGCGCCGTCATAAAAATAATTGGCACATCCCCCGTCCCCGGCAATGCTTTAATCTGACGACAGGTTTCAAAGCCATCCATGCCCCCCGGCATCATCACATCGAGGAGGATCAAGTCGGGGGTATTGCGTTGCAGACATTTGAGGGCGGCTTCGCCACTTTTGGCGATCGCCACCTGATAGCCCGACTTATCCAACAGATCAAACAAGACTTGAATATTCGTCGGTGTATCATCGACGATCAGAATTGTGCTTGTTGTTGGCATTCCGGAGGAAAATATTAACTCAGACATAGGGTTTTAACCACTCCACAATTGCTTCAAAATCAAAGGCATTCGCCATCTCCAGCAACCGATCCGCAAAAGGGACATAGGTTAATGAATGGAGTTTTAATTGCTGGGACAGATGGCGTAGTTTTGTCACTAATCCTCCCTCTGCTGCTTGATGCAAGGCCCGAAGATAGTCCAGTGGGGGTAAAACCATTTCTCCCGGTAATGCTGTGGGTAAATCGTCCCCCGCTGTGGATTCTGGATAACACCATGTTAACGTGAGATGATCCTGAAGGGCAGTTAATAACTGATCGATGCTGACGGGCTTCGGAACAAAAGTATTACAGCCGACAATGAAGCTGCGTTGGCGATCGGGCAAAGAAAGGCTTGCAGAGCAGGCAATAATCGGCGTTTCGGTAAATTGGGGATCTTGGCGGAGGCGGCGGGTCATTTCTAAGCCATCGAGTTCTGGCATGACGACATCGGTAATAATCAGATCCGGCGGGGATTGGGTTGCCTGCTTTAAGCCCTCCAAGCCATTTCTGGCTTCGATGACGACAAATCCTAAGGGTTCTAAGATTCCCCGGATCACCGCCCGATTTTCGCTATAATCATCCACCACTAACACCGAGCGTCGTGGCCCCAAATACCCCACCACAGGCGGTTTAGGGGCCTGCTCCTCTAGGGCGATCGCCGCCTCTGCCACGGGCACATCTAAATCAAAGCGAAAACAACTGCCCCGCCCCACTTGACTTTCCACTTCGATTTGACTGCCCATCAGTTCAATGATTTGATGGGTAATCGCTAGGCCCAAGCCTGTCCCCTGTTCCTTCTGGCTGTGATGGCCTGCCTGTTCAAAAGGGAGGAAAATACTTTTGATTTTTTCGGGGGGAATACCGGGGCCGGTGTCTTGGATCGAAAAATGAATGCGAGCGGTTTCATCTTCCATGGCAAAGGGAGCGGCAAAGCCCACTCGAAATGTCACCGCCCCCTGCTGGGTAAACTTCACCGCATTACTTAATAGGTTTAACAAGACCTGTCGCAGCCGTTTTTCATCGATGCGAATCACTAGGGGTAAATGGGCTGCGGGTTCAAAAATGAATTGCACGCCTTTTTGTTCGGCTTTAATTCGGCAAATTTCTGCCGTGGTGGCCAAAAAGTTAGGGAGTTGCACATCTTCGGGATACAGTTCAACGCGGCGGGCTTCAATTTTAGCCAGATCTAAAACATCACTAATCAGCGTTAGAAGGTGAGCGCCACAGCGTTGAATAATTTGCACCCCTTGGATTTGTTGACCGTTGAGGGTGGCATCCCGTTCGAGGATTTGGGCATAGCCGAGGATGCCGTTGAGGGGGGTGCGAAGTTCGTGGTTCATGTTGGCCAAAAATTCGCTTTTGGCTTTGTTGGCGACTTCGGCGGCTTCTTTGGCCTGCTCCAGTTCAATGGCGCGGCCGGCTTGTTCAGTCAGCAGGGTTTGAACACGATGGATGAGTTCATTAAAAGATTGGGTGAGTTGGCCAATTTCAGCGTGGTCAGTTTGGGGAATTTGGCGATCAAAGTTGCTATCTTGGGTAATTTGGCGGGCGATCTGGGTGACATTTTGGAGGGGACGGGCGATCGCCCGACTGGTAAAGATTGCCAAGGCGATCGCCACCCCCATCGAAACCACCATACTGAGGGCAATAATCTGCATCCGCAAATCCCGCGCCCGCACAAATTCCGCCTGAGCTTGCTGGTATTGCTCATCGGCGGTTCGGGTCACTTGCAATAACTGCTCTGCGAGGCGTTCAAACTGGATAACGAGCCGCAGCATGTCGCCGGTGGTGGTGAGGGTAAACACCTCTTGGCGGGCGGCCTGAAAGGCGGGGGTATCTCGGATCACTTCAGCCGGTTTGATTTGCTCCCAAATTTTTTTGATCTCGCGGTGATAGGCTGCGGTGGTGGCGCGATAATCTTCGGCTAAGGTGCGGAAGGTCTGATCATCTGCCGCAGTATCGAGACTTGTGGCGGCGGCAAAGCCCTGCAACTCATCGGTTAGCACCACAACCTGTCTGATATCCTCTTCAAATCGTTTCCATTCATACTGAATCCAGAGGGAATTGCCTAAAACGGCTAATAACCGCTGGGGATGATCTTGGACTTCTAAAACTTCTGTTTCTAGGCGAGTGAGGAGGAGTTGTTGCTCCGTGGCGAGGGTGAGTTGGTGGATGGCTTCCTGCTCTATAACTTGCCCCGCGATCAAGCCACTGGTTACGCCGACGGTGGCCACCCCTAAGGTGAGCAGGAAGCCGAGGCTAATTTTGGGCGCAATGCCGAGGTGTTGGATGGCTTTGGTGAGCGGGGGGGGGAATAAGGCCATGGATGGGGGAACCTACTGGAGAAATTCGCCTTGCCCGATCGCTCGATAGGCATCACGGATCGGGTCGTAGTCAGCATCTTCGATGGTGGTTAGGGTCGAGTCAATATATTTGGCATGGTGGAGGGCGATCGCCTCGATTAATGCATCTTCATGGGCTAACAACCGCTCTTTGATCAGCGTCACCCATTCGGGCCGCAACCGACTACTGGCCATTAACATATCATTGGGTAACAGGGGGCCTTGTTCAATCAGGGGAAAAGCGGCGGGATCTCCATCAATCAAGTCCTGATAATCTGTTGCTGACCCTCCCCAAGCATCGACAGTTCCCTGTTGCATGGCGGCAACACTGCCC
>JAABSU010000183.1 GCA_011390265.1 Spirulina sp. | reverse complement strand
GGCATCTACAAATTTTGTCGGGGATGGTTTGAGGTCTGGGGGAGGGGTGTTGATCGTGATGTCGGGATAGAGGGGGGGGAGGGGAGGGGCAATGAGGGTCTCTTCTGGGTGTGCTGATTCCGGCTCAGGGCCGCTGTTTACGAAGCGCCACAGGAGATAAATAATTCCCCCCACCGCAGATAGTACGGTGATTCCACCGGCAGCAATTAGGAGGATTTTGCGCCAGTTGCGGCCGGGAGGGGCGGGGGTTGCGGGGGCGGGATCGCGATCGCGCAAGGCCTCGAAGCTGGCCACATCAAAAATACCCGTCGGCTCTAAGCCCGCCTCGGTTTGTAGTTTACGCACGGCGGCCACCGTGGCCTCGTCGTAGATGCCATTGGGTTCCCCTTCGTAATAACCACCCCGCTGAAGCCGTTCTTGCAGTTGTGTCACCACTTGGCCCTGATCACCGGGTTGGATTTTCGGGGGGCCTTCTGGATCGGTTTCGGGTTCCGCTTCGGGTTCCGCCTGGGCTAGGAGCGGGGGGGCGATGGGTGCGCTAACGGGAATCGCTGTGGTCATGCTCCATGGGGTTGACGCTCCGGCGGATTCTTGGATCAACAATGTACCGGCGATCGCCCCAATTAACCCATAACGCATCAACACAGACAGAGGTTTAAACATTCTGTTAGCACAGGGAAAGCCACAACTGAGGCCAGATAACCGTGATGTTATCCGCCATTATGCGAGAATTTACGGCCCCTCTGCCTCAACTTTAACAGGCAGGGGGGGAGCCTGTTCTCCCCGCAACAAACCAAGCCATTTTGGCCACCCCTCACGGAGGGCCTCCCGCTGATTAATAAATGTAATACTGATCAGGGTTAAAGCAACCCCAAACCACTGCACCCCATTGAGAACTTCCGCGAGCAAGAGATGGCTTAAAATTAGCGCAAAGACGGGGGTGAGGAACGTCAGGGAGGTAAAACTGGTGAGATTGCCCCGCGCTGCAATCCAGAAAAACAGGCCGTAGGCGATCGCACTGCCGCAAATCGTCGCATAGGCCAATTCTAACCAACCCATGGGGGTAATCTGTTGCCATTGCTGGGTTTCCCACAGCCCGGACATGATCCACAGGGGTACACCTCCGATGATCATGTGCCAGCCGGTGGCGACGACGGGATCAACATGGCGACTGACATAGCGAATACTGACGGTTCCTAGGGCCATGGAGAGGGAGGCGAGGAACATCAACCATTGGCCATTGTTAAATAGGGCAGAGAGGTTAAAGGTGAAGGAGAGCGCCCCCCCTTGGCCCAATGCCGTCCACCACCCCGCCGGTAAGCCAATCAAACTAATTCCCAACACCCCCAATCCCAAACCGAACCAACCCCACAGCCCAATCAATTCCCCAAACAACCAACTGGAGAGCAACGCAATCACAATCGGCTGAGAATCAATCATCACGGAGCCTAAACCTGCGCCGGTACGGGCTAATCCCTCGGCTAAGAAGCCTTGGAAGGCGAAGCCATCGAGGAGGGCAAAGAGGCTAATCCAGCCCCAAGCTTGCCAGGTTTGGGGTTGCCCCCGTTTGAGCAACGCGGTGACGATCAGGATCAAGATCCCCGCCGGAACGAGCCGCACCCCCGCCATAAACAGGGGGGTGGTGTGGGGGATCACCCCTTTCATCGCCACCATGGCACTGCCCCAGAGGAAAAAGGGGGCAATGAGCAAGAGGGGTGAGAGAATGCGGGCCGGCTCAACGGGTTTCGGGGTCATAGAATCGGAAATCATTAACTTTCCTTATTCTAACGATTGATGTAGTTTTGTTAACTTTTTTTCATTTTTTAAAGATGGTGGCGATCGCGATGGAGGGGGGTTAAATTCCAATCGGGGCGCAGATTTTTGGCACGACCTAGATAAACATGGTTCATCGCCCGTTGGGGTTGGGGGGTGTTGACATGGATCAAGACGCGAATACAGCGATTGAGGCTGCCTTCGATTTGGAGTTGTTGGACATCCAAGAGGGCAACGTGATCCCAATGGGAGCGTTCGCGGGCGATCGCCGCTGGAAAAATCGCGTCGAGATCCGGGGTCATCGTAAAAATGGCGCTGATCATTTCATCGGGGTCAAGCTCATTGCGGGCTTCGATTTCATCGATTAACTCCCGCACCGCCGAGCGGATCGCCTCGATGGTATTTTCTTCCGTGGTGGTTGCCCCCCGAATTGCCCGCACTTTCCAATCCACGCTAACTTCCTCCCGATGGCGATCGCGCCAGATCTTAGGGTCGGTACAGCCACAGGGGCTGTCCAGACGTTACCAGTTCAAATTCTACCCAATCGAGGCAAGTCCCTAACCGAGACTTGGGCCGAACCGCTTGTCCTGAGAGCAGACGGGTCAGGATCGGCTTTTTCTCCTCAATCGTATTCATTTTCACCTTTTCTGGATCGAGTTCCGCCCATTCTGCTAACCAGCGGCGGGCTTCTTCTTCCGTACCGAGGCGATCGACTAATCCGAGGGTTACGGCCTGCTCTCCGGTAAAAACCCGGCCATCGGCAAAACTGCGCACGACTTCTGGCTCTAGGTTACGGCCGGCGGCAACGGTGGCGACAAATTGGCTGTAACTGGAGTCAATCAGGTCTTGTAAAATTTTCATTTCCTCGGGGGTGGTTTCGCGATCGAAGGCGAGGATGTCTTTATAGGGGCCGGATTTGACGGTTTTAAAGGAAACGCCAATTTTATCGAGGAGTTTTTCGAGGTTATTGCCCCGGAGGATCACGCCGATGCTGCCGGTAATTGTGCCGGGGTTGGCCATGATCCGCTCGGCTCCTACGCCGATATACACGCCACCGGAGGCGGAAATATTGCCAAAGCTGGCGACGACTTTCACCCCCTTCGCTTGAATATCCTTGAGGGCTTGGTAAATTTCTTGGGAATCCCCGACGGTTCCGCCGGGGGAGTCGATGCGGAGCAGGAGGGCGGGGTAGTCTTCTTCTTCAACGGTTTTGAGGGCTTTGAGCACTCGTTTACGGGTTTCTGAGGCGATCGCCCCCGTGATTTCAATCCGGGCAATTTGCTTGCGCTTCTTGGGCTTAAACGGCCAAATCATAGGGCGTGGTTCAACGGTAGATAGAGGATAGTCTCCCATTATACCCGTGGAAAAATGGCGATGGGTAAATGGAGGGCGATTCCCTTCACCCTCGCCAGCGTAACTTATCCCCAATCAACCCCAACACCGTTTTTAAAATCATTTGTGTATTTGTGGTCTGCCAAGCCTGCGCCCCCCAAAGTCCTTGCAAAATCAAGAGAACACTCCGCAGATAATGGCCTTGATGCCAAGCAACGCTCGCTAAACCCGTCATCGCGTAGCAGCGAAGAATGGGGGTATTCATCTGCTCTGCCAAAGCTAACGCAGCTTGGCCTCGTTCCTGTGCTACGGCAATTTTGCCCAACGTACTATAACAATGGGCCAATACCGATAATGTTGTAGCGGTCATAAAAGAATCGCTTCCTTTTATGCCAACCTCGTAAGCCTGCTCTAAATATTGAACCGCAGCTTGAGAATTTTTAAGTTTCAAGCAATAAAAAGCACCGAGATTATGCAAAACATAGTGCTCTGTCGGACAATTATATGATTGCAAAGTATTTTTGTGTGCAAGGTTACCTTTGATCTGCTGCCAAGTTTCCAAACATTGATGATAAAAATAAATAAATTTGTCCGGATTGTTAATAAGAACAAAAGATCGGCCAATAATTTCATAACCTAAAACTTTTTCGTGCAAACTCAAATCTTGTAGATCTTGAATAAATTCAACTTCATGGTTTATCAGGAAGTTCTTAATTCTACGGTATTCTTTGGAAAAAGACCAAGCGCATAATAATCCTTTGGTTGCCATGACTTTAACTCTTTTATCTCCCATGGTGCTGGCAAGATCGAAAGCTAATTGAGAATAGTGAAGGGAGTATTTTGAATCGATCCACGAACCATAGACATAGGATAATTCAAAAACTGCACTCAGCTTTTGAGACGGAATTTGATGTCGTTCAGCACAACTGAGTTGCCTTGAATGGCAGCGAACTGCTTTATTTTTATCATAGTAATGATAGTTTAAGCCCAGTCCCTTCCAAGCGAGGCATTCATACTCATGATTTTTTGTTCTTCTCGCAATTCTTAATTGTACTTGATAATACTTAAAGGATTTTTGACGTTGACCCAGGAGATAAAGCGCATAACCTAAGCCATAAAGACAGATACAATCAACCGACGCATCGATTTTATTTAACAATTTTTCATAAATTTCGATCTGTTGAATATAATAACCCCAACTGCCTAACTTTTTATGGAGAGCCTCCTCCTCAATAGTTGTACACACCACTTGATAAGCCTCCTTCCAAAGAGACAACTCACACAAATGGTAAAACGCCTCTAGATAACCCTCCAACCGTTCTAAATCTGAAGCATTTTCGCTCGGCTCATAGATATTTAACCAATAAAAAACATAATCAAGATGGGCTTGTTCCCACGCATTTAAGGTTCTAAATTGAGTTGATGGCTGCTGGGCGATCGCCTCAGTCTGAACATTCGCATAATTGGCGATAAATTCTGCACGATGTAAAACCAACTGGCCAGCCGCATTATAGCAAACATGGGGCAAGTCTACTTCAGAAAGTTCAGCAATCTTCAGAACCGTTTGAGTCGCATTCATGAGCGGATTACCGAAAATTGGACAACCTCTTCAATTTTGGGCAACGCATCAAGGGCAATTCTGCGAATCAGATTATGTAATTGATACTTCACCCGATTATCTTTCCGTACCACACTCATTAAAAATCGCCGCTGCAACAATTCAAACGCCGCCTCTTGAGCCTCTACTGGAAAAGCCCGAATCTGAAAAAGCCATGCTTTCCGCTCCGTCGGAATCCGTGCCACCGCATTTTTACAGAGCAATAAACCCGCAACAGCATTGGCTTCATACAACCGCTGAAACGTTTTTTCGACCCGTTGTTTCACTAAATCCTTAAGGCGACAACTGTAGCGATCCAAACGAGGCTGATCGGTTCGCGCCTCCAGTTGAGGATCAGCCTTCATCGCCTCAACCGCTTCAATTTCCTGGCCATATTCCGCCCAATAGGCCAAAATTGACCCCTCAAACGGTGCATCACTCATTTCCCCAGCAATCACCTGAAGGGCCAAAGGATGGCCCTCATAGGCCGCAATGATCCGCTGAAGGCAATCCGCCTCGGTGGGGGTCGTTGCTTGAATGTGCCATTGCTGGAAAAGGGCGATCGCCTCCGCAAACGTCAAACCCGTTAATAACTCCTCATGGCTACGCTCTTTATAGCGACCTTCCACCAACACCGGAAGCTGATCCTGAGATGTCATAATCACGCGGCTGGGCATCGATTCCGCTTGCACAATTTGGCTCAAAAACTGCTCAAAAATTGGCTCCTTAAAACGATGTTGCCCCTCCTCATCGGCAGTTAAACAAGTTTCGAGCATATCGAAAACCAGTAAATAAGGCCGGGATTGCAAAGCGGTGATCAAAGTGTGGGCGATCGCCTCCTGTTCCGCTGGGGAATTTGCCTCATACTTGTGCTGTCCCAACAGCGCCCCAATCACCATCTCAAAACGCGGCGATTCGGTGTTAAAGCTAATCGTAATCTGGATGGGAAAAGCGGCGGTCAGTTGGCGATTGGCGAGGAGTTGTTGGGCGAGGGAAGTTTTGCCAATGCCGGTAATGCCCACAATCGAAAGAATGCGCGTGTTCTGGGTCAAGGATGCCGCGAGGTTCTCAATGATGGCGGTGCGGCCCACCCAACGAGTCGCGGTACAGTCGAGGGAGGCGACTAAAGGGCCGGGCGTGGGGTCGGGTTGAGCGATGATCGCCGGGAGGGGAAAGGTTTGGGCTTCAAGGCTCCGCACCGTTTCCCAGTTCACCCCAGCAACGCGGCAAATTTCCCGAAAGGTGTGGCGATCGATGGCTTCCCCCCGCCAAAACCGCTTCAGGGTCGCCTGGGAGGTTTGCGCTTCTTCCCACCAGCGAGCGGTTTGGGTTTTTGTCCACCCCCTACGCCGGATCGCGTCATAAACCAGCTTTCGTCCATCCTGTGATGCTCTCAAAGTCTCGGCCATCGTGTTTTTCTCCTCGTTTAACGCTCCGGTGGGCTAGCCACCCCAGCGTTATATAGGGCCACTGAGTCAATTTTATGCAAAGTGAGCCAAAGTGAACCATTAAGAATGATGAGCCAAAGTGAGCTATCGGGAGTGTTGAGTTAGCGGATACTAGGTTTAGTTTTTACAGATTAATCCCTAACTCACTGTTGTTGAGCTTCAACTTGATGGCTTTAGGGTGAATGACTTTCCGGGCGACGCATCACAGCTACCTTTTCCCCCCGCATCTACCATGTTTAACCGCAAATCCGCCAAAACCAACTCCCGCCGCCATTCCAAGTCTTTCATCTTGGAGCCAATCCTCACCCCTAGCAGCATTGTGGATACGGGTTTCGACGATGGCCTAGATGTCCCAGATGAGGAGTTTTCTTTGCCGGCTGATGCTTGGAGTGGTGAGGACGATGGCGCGACGGATACCGGAACGGATGTCGGGAATGACCTTGCTGTTCCCGGTTCAGAAGCGGAAATTTCTGCGATTGATCCTACCGATGTAAATACAGGTGATCTGGGTGCTGATATTGAAGAAATTCCATATTTCCCCACAGATGCCTTCATTCCAGAAACCTCAAGCATTGAGTTCACTTCTGGGGTTTTCACCGTTGGTGAATCTGGGGAGGTGAGTATTGATTACCTCTTTGATGGTGGTAAATATGATCGGGGCGAGTTAGCGATTTTCAGTCTTGAAGGGATGGAATCGGAACCGGGAACCCGTGAGTTTATCCAGGAAGCTGCTGGTCGCGCCCTCTCTAATTCTGAACGGGGCTATGTGGTGATCTCCGATGCCACCGATGGGGCGAGGTTTAGCAATACCGCTGGGACGGATTTCAACAGTGGGGAATATCGGGGGGTGCAGACATTTCAGATGAAGGCGGGCGATCGCTTCGGCTTCATGCTCGTCCCCAACCAATCGATCCAAACCGCTGTTGAAGGTCGCGCCTGGGGCACGGTGTTCTCCATGGCTACCGACAACCCCGATGATTATTTCCAATTCGGGCAAATCGCTGACGTAACCGGCGATGGCAACACGTTCACTTTGGAAGATATTAGTCTCGCTGGGGGTCGTTCTGACCGAGATTACAACGACATCATCTTCCAAGTGCGGGGCGCAACGGCTGACGTTCCGCTCATGGATGACGTTTTAGGTGTGGATCAGGATTGGCGCACCAGTTCTATGGGTCAGGCGTTGTTGAATTATGCCCAAGCCTATACGGATCAGGTGGATTACTCGGTGGCGGCATTTGATGCAGCGCGGGAGTTTCAGCCTTTAGTGGGCATTATTGACACGGGTTTTGC
>JAABSU010000182.1 GCA_011390265.1 Spirulina sp. | reverse complement strand
ATTGCGGTGGGGGCAATGATGATGGCGATGCGCCACAGTCCGGGGATGTCCCGGCCTCGGGGGGGAACGGGGGCATTAACGGCGGCGTTGGTGAAGTTAGTCCTCGCCAAAGGGGGCACGATTTACACCGATCAGGGGGTGAAACGGTTGCTGATTGATGGCGGCTGGGTGGTGGGGGTGGAAACGGCGAATGGCCAGGAATACAGGGCCAGTCGGGGCGTGATTTCCAATATTGATGCTCGCCGCCTGTTTTTAAATTTGGTAGACCCTGGGGATCTGCGGGGGATTGCGCCGGAATTGGGCGATCGCCTCGATCGCCGCATCGTCAACAATAATGAAACGATTCTCAAAGTTGACTGCGCCCTCAGTGAACCCCCTCGCTTTGAGGCCTACGGCCATCGTGAGAAAAACCTGATCGGCTCGATCCTGATTGCCGATTCTGTGGATCATGTGGAAAAAGCCCACGCCCTCTGTGCCTTTGGGGAAATTCCCGATCAAGACCCCTCCCTTTACGTCGTCTGCCCCACCGTCCTCGATCCCTCCATGGCCCCAGAAGGAAAACATACCCTCTGGATTGAATTTTTTGCCCCCTATCAAATTGCCGGGGCAGCGGGGACGGGCCTTGATGGCACGGGCTGGACGGATGCCCTCAAAAACCAAGTGGCCGATCGCATCATGGCCAAACTCGCTGACTACGCCCCCAACCTGCGCCACAGCGTCATCGCCCGCCGCGTCGAAAGTCCGGCGGAACTGGCCCAACGGTTGGGAACCCACAAGGGCAACTACTATCACATGGATATGACCCTGGATCAAATGATCTTTTTCCGTCCCTTGCCCGAACTAGCAGATTATAAAACCCCCATCCAAGGCCTCTACCTTACCGGAGCGGGAACCCATCCCGGCGGCTCCATCTCCGGGATGCCGGGGCGCAACTGTGCCCGGGTCTTCCTCCAGAGCCAACGCCCTTTTGCCCACCGTTGGGGCGATGCTCAAACTTATCTGCGCAGGTTGCTGAAAACGGTTTTAGGGTTGCCCACGCCAGAATAAACGCTGGCCCAATTTCCCGAACTCTCCTACAATCAGAGGGTGGAAAACTTGCAGGCGTTTGCACTATTGTTAAGTTTTCTCCTCTCGTGATTTTAATCAACCTCTAGACTTCCTGTTTCCAAGGCAATCATGTCTATTGAAGAAATCCAACCGGCGGCCAAGCAAGATGCCATGGTTTATGTCCCCTTCTTCCAGGGACAAAAACGGCGGATGCTCCCGAAGGCGATCGGCATCTACCAAAACGGCTCCTTAGAAGGGGAGCGGCTTATTGAGGGGGGGGAAGGGATTCCCTTTGTGGCCACTTGGTTTGTTTCCAAGTTGCCCTTGGAATCTACCCGCTGCCGGTTACAGTTTGATGGCAATGCGGAACTGACCTATGAGGTGGATATGCAAAATTCAGAGTTTGTTGATCACTTGATTGGCGTAATTATGAACTACCAACGCACCCACAAGGCCGATTTTTCCCGGGCGTTCTATCGCAAGCTTTTACAAATGGATGGTTAGGGCCATCATTTTTTAAGATCTCAGTACATTAGTTCAATTATTAGAAAGGAGTGAAGGGGTGGCACAAGCCAAGCGTCTTTTGGTCGGTTCAACGGCAGCTTACAGTGGTAAATCCGCAGTGATTTTAGGGATTGCCCATCAATTGCAGGGGCAGGGGTTACAAATTGGCTATGGCAAGCCCTTGGGAACCTATCCCAACGCTGGCACAGCAGCAGCGCCTGATGCGGATGTGCAGTTCATTGCCGATAACCTCAATCTTTCCCCCCAACAGACCAAAGCGCCGCTGTTGACCTTGGATGAAACCAATTTCATTCAATACCTCAAGCAGGGGGCGGGGTTTCACCTCTCGATTCAGGGCTATGTGGATGAATTGGCCGGGGATGTGGTGATTTTGGAGGGGCCGGCGACTCTTTCCGAGGGGCGGTTGTTGAATTTGTCCTTGGTGCAGATGGCGACGGAACTGGATACATCGGTGCTGTTGGTAACGCGCTATCATCCTGTGGCCTTGGTGGATCAATTGCTGAATGTGCAACAGGAGTTAGGCGATCGCCTCCTCGGGGTCGTGATCAATGATATTCCCCTGGCGGATCAAGGCCTGGTTACAGAGCAGATCGTTCCCTACCTCGAAGCCCAGGGGATTGCCGTCTTGGGTCAAATTCCCCGCAATAGCCTGTTGCGCAGTGTCAGCGTTCGGGAGATTGCCACCCAACTGCAAGCTAAGGTGCTGTGTCGCAGTAATCGCCTCGATCTGATGGTGGAAACCCTGACGATTGGGGCAATGAATGTGAATTCCGCCCTGGAATATTTCCGCAAGGGGCGGAATATGGCGGTGGTGACGGGGGGCGATCGCAGTGAACTTCAACTCGCGGCTCTCGAAACCTCCACCAACTGCCTCATCCTCACCGGCCATTCTGCCCCCCAAGACTTCATCCTCAGCCGTGCCGATGATCTGGAAATCCCGATTTTGTCCGTAGACCTGGACACGCTGACGACGGTGGAAATTGTCGATCGCGCCTTCGGTCAAGTCCGCCTCCAAGAGCCGATTAAAGTGCTCTGCATTCAAGAACTGATGCAGACCCATTTTGATATCTATCGATTCATGACCACCTTGGGCTTAGAACCCAGCCCCGTTAATGCCTAAACCCTGTTAAACCGATGCAAACCCTAACACCTCTCCCCCAAACCTCTTCCACTCTCACCGATACGACGATCCACCGCCGCAAAACCCGCCCGGTTCCCGTCGGCTCCATCACGATCGGCGGCGGCCATCCCGTCGTCGTCCAATCGATGATCAACGAGGACACCCTCGATATTGCTGGCTCGGTGGCGGGGATTCGTCGCCTCCATGAAATCGGTTGCGAAATTGTCCGGGTGACGGTTCCCAGCCTTGCCCATGCCAAGGCTTTGGCGGAAATTAAGGCCCAACTGGCCGCCACCTATCAAACCGTTCCCCTCGTTGCCGATGTCCACCACAACGGCATGAAGATCGCCCTCGAAGTGGCCAAGCACGTTGATAAGGTGCGGATCAATCCCGGCCTCTATGTGTTTGAAAAACCAAAGAGCGATCGCACCGAATACACCCAAAGCGAATTTGAAGAGATTGGCGCAAAAATCCGCGAAACCCTGGAGCCTTTGGTGATTTCCCTGCGGGATCAGGGCAAATCGATGCGCATTGGCGTGAATCATGGCTCCCTTGCCGAGCGGATGCTCTTCACCTATGGCGACACCCCCGAGGGCATGGTGGAATCTGCCTTGGAATTTATCCGCATTTGTGAATCCCTTGATTTTCGCAACTTGGTGATTTCCCTGAAAGCCTCCCGCGTGCCGGTGATGGTGGCGGCCTATCGCCTCATGGCCCAACGCATGGATGAATTGGGCATGGATTACCCTTTGCATTTGGGTGTGACGGAAGCGGGGGATGGGGAGTATGGCCGAATCAAGTCTACGGCGGGGATTGCGACGCTGTTGGCCGCTGGCATTGGCGATACGATCCGGGTTTCCCTAACGGAAGCCCCGGAAAAGGAAATTCCCGTCTGTTACAGCATTTTGCAGGCCTTGGGCTTGCGCAAAACGATGGTGGAATATGTGGCCTGTCCTTCCTGTGGCCGGACGCTGTTCAACCTCGAAGAAGTGCTTCATAAGGTACGGGAAGCGACGAAACACCTGACGGGTTTAGATATTGCGGTGATGGGCTGCATTGTTAACGGCCCCGGTGAAATGGCCGATGCGGATTATGGCTATGTGGGTAAACAGCCCGGTTATATCTCCCTCTATCGCGGTCGGGACGAAATTACCAAGGTTCCTGAAGATCAAGGGGTAACGGAGTTGATCAACCTGATCAAAGCCGATGGCCGCTGGGTTGATCCTTAACCCAATTCACCCCTTTGGCAAGGGGGGGATCCCGCTTCGTTTTAATGCTCAGGATCCCCCCGGCTACGCCGACCCCCTTAATAAGGGGGTTAATTCAGGACTCACCCCCCCTTTTTAAGGGGGGGCAGGGGGGGATCCTCCCGCCGATTCTTACCCCGATACCAGCGATACCAGGCCCCCGAACTCCGCACCGAGAGCCACAGCAACAACATGGCAATCAAACCCCCCTGTTGGGGGGCATTGAGGGCGAAAAAGACGAGAAAAATACAGAGCAAATCCTCCAACAGAATCACCCAGAGGGGCAACCCCTGAAGGCGAAAAAACCAGCCCACTTGGACGAGCTTCAACACAAAGGCTAACAAGCCCCCCACAATGCCAATGATCCACACCGGCTCAAACTCCAACGAGGTGAGCTTCATCGCCGTCACCGCCATCACTGCCCCCACAATGGGACTAAACCCCAATTGCACCAATTGATTCACCCGTTGCCCTAACTGCCGCTTTGAGGCAAACATTTCAAACAAAGACCAACTGGTGAGCACCCCCACCACCACCTGAGGATGAAGCCAATCCAAGATCGGGACAGTGCTCCAGAGATCATCCTGAAGTAGGCCAATGAGCAACAGGGGCAAGGCAATGCGCATCCCCGCCGCTGCGGAGGCGGAAAGGGCTGCCAAAATGCCAATCAGGAGGAGAAAGGGATTCACCAGGTTTACTGAACGGGACAAAAAAGAAGGGTAATCACAAAACTGAGGGGTTTTTCGGCGATCGCCTCAACCGGGACTGGCTCCACAAGCCTTATCCTTTGCAGTATCGCAAATTTAGCCGGGATTTTGGGGAGGCGTGGGCGTAGCCCCTCCCTCGGAGAATCGCCCTTACCGTTTTCCTATTCTTGGCGATCGCTCCCGGAAGAAGACAGGGCAAAATTACGGAATTGGGGAAATTAATTTTTTATTAACTTTTGTTATCTGTATATTTTTATACCGTTTTTACCGAGTCTAATAAAGATAGAGCAGTCCTCCCTTAAGCCTGAAACGACGCATTCCCGCCATGGGCAAAATGTTGCACTTCACGCATCGAAGCGGACTGTGATCAATTCCCTGTCAACTGAGGCGACCATGACAATCCAAGCTCCTGCGAAAAACCCCAGTCCACTCTCCCTCTTGAGTGATGCCAGCAGTCGCTTAGAAAAAGCCCTGCACCATGTTGCTCTGTCTAACGATGCCCTCGGTCGGTTGAGATTCCCCAAGGCAAGCCTGAGCGTTTCGATTCCGGTGCGGATGGATGATGGCTCGCTGCGGGTGTTTCAGGGCTATCGGGTGCGCTACGATGACACCCGTGGCCCAGGGAAGGGGGGCGTGCGCTACCATCCCCACGTTGGGCTCGATGAGGTGCAATCTTTGGCCTTTTGGATGACGTTTAAATGTGCGTTGCTCAATCTGCCCTTTGGGGGCGCAAAGGGGGGGATTACCCTCAACCCGAAGGAATTGTCGCGCCATGAATTGGAGCGGCTGAGTCGCGGCTATATTGATGCGATCGCCGATTTTATTGGCCCCGATATCGACATCCTCGCCCCCGATGTCTACACCAATGCGATGGTGATGGGCTGGATGATGGATCAGTATTCGATTATTAAACGCAAGGCGAGTCCGGGGGTGGTGACGGGGAAACCCCTGGCCCTGGGGGGGAGCCAAGGGCGGGATACCGCGACAGCGATGGGAGCCTATAACGTGATTACCCACCTGTTGCCGAAGCTGGATCAACAGCCCAGCAATACCACCGTGGCGATCCAAGGGTTTGGCAATGCGGGGGCGGCGTTGGCGACGTTTCTCCACGAGGCGGGCTATCGGGTGGTGGCGGTGAGTGATTCCGAGGGGGGAATTTATGCGTCTCAGGGGTTGGATATTCCCAAAATTCGCGAATATAAACGTGACCGCCACAGTATTCAATCGATCTATTGCCAAGATACGGTCTGTAATATTGGTGAGGAAATTATCAGCAATGGCGATCTGTTAAAGCTGGATGTGGATGTGTTGATCCCCGCTGCGTTGGAAAACCAAATTACGGCGGCCAATGCTGGCGAGATCAAAGCCCGCTACATTTTTGAGGTGGCCAATGGCCCGATCACCTCAGCGGCAGACGAGATCCTCGATGCCCAGGGCATTTTGGTGTTCCCGGATATTTTGGTCAATGCCGGGGGGGTGACGGTGAGTTATTTTGAATGGGTACAAAATCGCAATGGTTTTTATTGGACGGAGGCGGAAGTTCACGATCGCCTCAAGACCAAGATGGTGACAGAAGCGGTAGCGACTTGGGCGATCGCCCAGGAAAAATCCATTTCCATGCGCACGGCGGCCTACGTCCATGCCCTCAACCGTTTAGGGGAGGCGTTGGATGCCAAGGGAACCCAGGATGATTATTTGAGCTAATCCACCCTGTCGGGGCGTTGGCGTAAGCCTGCCGGAGGCACAAAAATTTTTCGCCCCTCAATTTTTCGCCCCTACTGCATCATTGACTACGCTTCTGACTTGCCGATTTTGGTAGGCTGCAATCTTGCTGGTTCTTTGCAGATGCCGAAATGTTGATCAAACGTAGAAATTTTTTAGTTGCCCTGGCCCTCTCTTCGTCGTTGGTGGTCACTGGGATCACTGGTTGTGGTGGCGGCAATGGGGAAAGCACAACGGCGGACGGGGCTAAAACTTTGGTGATGGCCACCTCTGCCGATTACCCACCCTATGAGTTTTTTGAAACGGAGCGGGGCGAAGGCAAGCCCGTCGGCTTTGATGTGGATATTGCCACCTATATCACCGAGGAACTGGGCTACGAGCTTGAGATTCAAGACATGGATTTCAACGGTATTATTCCGGCATTGCAAGCGGGACGGGCGGATTTTGCCATGGCAGGGATGACTCCCACGCCGGAGCGGGAAGAGAATGTCGATTTTTCCAGTATTTATTACGAGGCCAAAAATACCATTGTGGCCAAGGCTGGCTCTGGGTTTAAGACCTATGAGGATCTGGCCGGTAAAACCGTTGGGGTACAACTCGGCTCGATTCAGGAGCAAGAGGCAAGGGAAAAAGCCGAGGAAATTGGCGATATTGCCCTTGAGCCTCGCAATAAGATCAGTGAATTGATCCAGGAAATGAAGGCGGGGCGCATTGATGCGGCCATTGTTGAGGATACGGTGGCAGCGGGCTATATTGCCAATAATCCCGATTTAGAATTTACGACCCTAGATGCAGGGGCTGAAGCCTCTGGATCGGCGATCGCCTTCCCCAAAGATTCGGAATTGCGGGAAGACTTTGAAGCGGTTCTCGAGGAAATGAAAGAAAACGGAACCCTTGAATCACTGATTAAAAAGTGGTTTGAGGATTACTATGCTGAACAAGCAGGAGCGAGTGAGTAATTGATCGGTCTTCCTATGCTGTCCTTACCCTCCCTGGCTCCCAGATTGTTGGCTGAGTTTAAGCTGGACTTTGAAGCTATCATTCCCAACCTACCCTTCATTTTCACCGGCCTCTGGGTAA
>JAABSU010000181.1 GCA_011390265.1 Spirulina sp. | reverse complement strand
AAACAGCAGTGTGGGCACGGTTTTTCACCCCAGAGGGGGAATTGGTTCCCTTGCCCGCAGAATGGGAGCGGCAACGGGCCGAACAGGAACGGGAGCGGGCTGAAGCGGCTGAAACTGCCCTCAATGCCGCCCAGGAGCGGGAAAAACGGTTAAGCGATCGCCTCCGCGCCCTCGGCATTGATCCCGATCAACTCTAAACCCGTTGCCGAGGTTCCCCTACCACCGCCAACGCCACCCCAGTCAGCAAAATTAACCCGCCCCCCACCACCGGCCACCCCGGCACTTCCCCAAAACCGATCCAGCCCATCACACTGGCGGCCACGGGTTCAAATAAAATCGCTAGGGTGACGAGGGTGGGGGAAATTTGCATTACTGACCAATTGATCACCGTATGGCCGATTAATTGCGGGATTAAGGCCATGGCCACCATGCAGCCATACACCACGGGGGGATAACCTTGATAAGAGACTCCCAAGAGAGGGGGCAGGGGTAACAGCACCAGGGCCGCCACGCCATAGGCGATCGCTCCATAGGCCCCCAATCCCATCCCCTGCTGTTGGGCTTCCCGCCCGAGGAGGAAATATAGACTCGCCAACATCGCCCCCACCAAGGCCAAGGCATCCCCCAGCAACGGATTTGATCCCCCATGATCTCCACCGCTGCCCCCCAAGGCAATCAGCATCCCCCCCGTGAGGGCGATGGCAATCCCCACCATCGTTAACCGGCTCGGCCGTTGCCCAAACCAAAGCCACAGAATTAAACCCACCCAAACCGGGTTCGTCGTTACCAAGGCCGTTGAAGCGGCAATGGAGGTAAAGGAGAGGGATGTCATCCAGGTGGCGAAGTGGGCCGCGAGACAAACACCAGCGGCGATCGCATAACCCCAAGCTCGGCGGGGAAGGGTTTGGGTGAGGAGCGATCGCCCCGTGGGCAATAACACCATCGTCGCCAACAGCAACCGCACCGCCGCCAACACCAAACTAAATCCCAAGCCTTGGGTCTGGGCAATATCCAGCGCCAGCCGGATGATCACCGAAGAGGTGGCCACCGCAAACACCCCCACCACCAAAATCACCCCCACCTGCCAACGGGGCAGCACCTTTGCAACCATACCTCTCTCTCCATCGGGATTTCTCCCCAGTGTGCCCTGGATACTCCGGACTCATCTATCGATATTTTCGATAGATGCCATCTATGCTATGCGTTGCCGTTCCCTAGGCTCTCCCGATACAGTGAAACTATAGCAATTTCGCATCAATGATCGAAAGCAAAACAGAGGCAAGCTGTTAGCGCCTCAACGGATTGGGAGGATTGCCATCGGCCCCAATCCCATCGGGATCACGCCAATAAACACTGCAACTATACTAAAGCACCAAGGGGGTTTTTCACCATGACTCACATTACCATCACTCAAAAACGCCAAAGTCTCGAAAAAACCTACACAAAATCATCCCACTTTACCTATCTTTTCGGTCACATTCGCCAAGGTTTAAATCACATAGCCCACAGCATGGTTCACTTTTTAACCGCAGGGGATGAACCTCGGATTTGGATAGAAGCCGATGCCCAAGGAAATGTCCTTTACCGGGGCTATGATCCCCGCACAGGACGACGTTTTGCCGGTGGTTCGGAGCAGGCGATTCGGATTTGGCTTGAAGAACGTTATTCATAAGTGGCTAGATCAAACTAGGTACTAAAATACTGTTCAATCTTGGGGGGCAGAGCTGATCTAGACAGCTTTGCCCCCTGAGTGGTACAGCCCCTCCGTTAGCGCCAAAACCGCCCATCTCACCATGGCATCAGGGGCGATCGCCACATCAGCAAGCCCTCAGTGGGGGGGATTATGCCACCATGGAGGGCGATGGAATTTTTAGGTGAGCGAGGCAATGAGTCGATGGGCTTGGGCGGTGCTGTTTGGGGCTTACCTGTTGGGGGTATTGGCGGGAAATGGCGGTGTTGTCCTGGGGGTGGGGGCTTTGGCATTGCTCACCGCTGGGGGACTGTTGGCGTGGCAAATGCCCCAACGGTGGCGAGCCGGCCCCCATTGGCGTGTTTGGCTGGTGGCGGGGATGGTGGGGGCGATCGCCCTCCTCTATACCCATCTCCTCCAACCCCAACCCGGCCCCCAAGATATTAGCCACACCCTCCCTCGACTAGCGGGGCAGCCGGTCATCCTCACGGGCCAAATCATCGAACCGCCCCGCCTCACCCGCAAACAGCGCACTCGCCTGATCCTGGCGGTAGAGCAACTCAATAATAATCCCCAGATTCGCGGCAAAGTCTACGCCACCCTCCCCCTCCTCCACGGTACGGGCCTGGTTCCGGGTCAACGGGTGGAATTGGAGGGCCGCCTGTATGATCCACCCCCGGCCAGCACGCCAGGGGGCTTTGATTTTCGGGCATTTTTAGCGCGGCAGGGAATTTTTGCTGGCTTTAGTGGTGAGTTGAAGGCAGAGCCAACGGCGCGGCCAGGGGGATTGTGGCAGGCGCGGCAGCGGATTGTGGGGGCCTTTGTCGATGGGCTGGGAAGTCCGAAGGGGGTGCTCGTGGCGGGGATGGTGTTGGGGCGTAAAGCGGTGGATTTAGCCAATGATGTCCAGACCCAGTTTATTCAAGTGGGGTTGGCCCATACTTTGGCGGCTTCGGGGTTTCATGTCACCACATTGTTGGGGGTGGTGTTGGCTGTGACGCGGTTTTTTGGCCCCAGGGTGCAGTTGGCGGTGGGGGTGGTGACGTTGGTGGTCTATGTGGGGTTGACGGGGCTACAGGCGGCGGTGGTGCGGGCGGCGGTGATGGGGATGGTGGCGTTGAGTACGCTGGTGCTGAAACGGCGGGTGCGATCGCTCGGCCTGATTCTGGCCACCGCCACGGCCCTCCTGCTGTTTAATCCCCGTTGGCTCGCCGATGTGGGGTTTCAACTCAGTTTTATGGCCACCGTGGGGCTGATCACCGCGACTCCCTGGGTGATGGCGCGGTTGACGTTTTTGCCGAAAAGTTTAGCCACGGTGATTGCTGTCCCCATTGCGGCGATGGTCTGGACGCTGCCTCTGCTGGTTTACCATTTCAAAACCCTATCTCTCTATAACATCGTGGTGAGTATTGTCACCACGCCCCTAATTACCGTGATTAGTACGGGGGGGTTTGGGGTGGCGATCGCCGCTCTCCTTTCCCCCAATCTTGGGGCCATGCTTGCCCTCGCCCTCACCTGGCCCGTCACGCTCCTATTTATGATCGTCCAATGGTTCTACCATCTACCAGGGAGCTTGCGGGCCGTGGGGGCAATCCATCCGCTACAAATTGCCCTCGTTTATGGGGTCGGGCTGGCCCTCTGTTGGCGACCCTGGCCCTGGCGACGGCATTTACTCTTGATCCTCACTGGGCTAGGGATCTTGTTCATTCCCCTTTGGGTGCAGGGAACAACGCGGGTTGCGTTTACGTTGTTGGAAACGGCCCCTCAGCCGGTGGTGATTGTTGAAGATCGGGGCAAGGTGGGGTTAATTGGGGGAGGCGATCGCGATGTGATTGATTATCAAATTACGCCCTTCTTGTATCAACGAGGGATTAATCGCCTTGATGGGGTGGTTCTCACGGGTGGCCCTGGGTTTGATCCCGCTCATCTCGCCCTGAATCGCCAACTGCAATCTCTCTGGACTACAGACCCCGCCCAATTTACCGGCATTCCCCCCCTGAGCCAAGCCATCACCATCGGCGCAACCACGATCCACCCCCTCAATCCTGAAAATTCTGTCCTTTGGCTCCATCAACCCCAACAAAACTGGCTCCTCATTCTTGCCCCTGTGGCGACCCTACCGGCTTTTACCACCGTTCCCGATGTGGCGATCGTCGCCGAAGCTGCCCTCACCCCGGCCCTGTTGGCGGCGCTCCCGGCTCCGGTGGTGGCGATCGCCAGCCGTCAAGAACCAGAGGCATTTCCCGAAATTAATCCCAAAAACTTTCCCCACACCCAGCTCTATTGGCTCCGGGATGTGGGGATGGTGCAATGGAACCCCAATCAAGGCTTAACCTTCGTCGAAGACTTAAACCCTACTCTGGAGTAATCGCCAATTGATAGCTGTTGGGAGCGCCGCTGGCATCCCCCACATAAATCCTGTGCTCTCCCGCTGACCATAGGCCGGGGATTTTCGCCGTGCCGCCGCTGCGGGTTGCCATGGCATAGAAACAACCATCGGGGCCATCAATCATCAGAGTGGGTTGACTCTCATTGCCCGTGGCTTGGATTTCTACTGCCATCGGGCTGGTCATGCGCATCCGGTGGCTGGGGTTGCTGGGGATGGCGTTACAACTGAGGGCTTGGCTGTGGGCTGTGCCGACGCATTGAGTGGGGGTGGATGTGACGGTACTGCCAGGGCCACAGGCGGCTTCTTGGGCGGTGGCGCTGCTCGTCATGGTGGCGAGCAGGGCTGTAGCGGTAAAAATGGCGGGAAATAAGGCTTTCAGCATGGTGGGGTTCCGAACTTGCTCTACTTTTATGATGCCACGGGGGCGATCGCAGTTCCGGATGCTTATGCCTGTTTGGGAATTGTCTCGGGTGGGCTGGCTCCTTTGGCAACCCTCACCCCATTCCCTGAACTGAACTGAGAAACCGGGTTGCACTCATCCTCTCGTTTCTCCCCCTAACCTCTCCCAAAAACCCGGTTTCTGACCTCAAGATTGAAACCCCCTTGAAGTGGGGGCAACTGGCGAGGAAAATCACTTTTTTTGTAAATTTTCCCTCTTACCTCGGCATCGGAGGAAAACCCAGGTTAGGAAACTACAACCAATGCTGACGGCAATACTGAGGAGAAGGGCAATGACGAAGGGGTGGAGTATATCCCCTTGGTTTTTCAGTTTGGGGAAGGTGAAGGGGTAATCAAAAATGAGGGGGGAGGTGGATGCGGCGATCGCCCCCGATGCAATGCCTACACCAATGATTTGGATGCGCTGCTCTAGGAGGCGATCGCGCTCGGCTTGGTCAATTTCTACGAGGCCACGAATCGTATTAATGGCGGTATCTAGGAGCCGTTCCTCCTGTTGCAAATAAACCAAATCCACCTCAATTTGCCGCTGAAACCGTTGAAAGGTGCGATCGGCCTTGTCTCGCCAAATCCCTAAATCGCTTTCACTCTTAACCTCCATCCGGCTCAAAGTATCAAGATAATTTTGCCGATTAATTTCAATCGTATTTTTAAACGTTCCCAAGCTGCGAATCCGTTGAGAATACCGCAAGGATGATTCTAAGAGATTTTTGATTTGCTGTTTCAGGAGCTTTAAATCTTGCTCGGATAAATCTGGCGGTACAGTTGCAGCAATATTTTTAGGAAATTCACTGATCGTCTTTTCGATTTTCTTGATCCTCTCTTGAGAGTCTTGATACTCCTTGCGACTATCGAGAAAGGTTTGCCGATTTTTATGATCATATAGCAAAATTTCTGGTAAATCCCACTGAATTGCATTGAGTTTTTCTGTAGTGGTCTCGTCAAAAATCAATAAAATTAAAATTTGCCCATTATGATGCCGCTGAAAATTGCTTTTATATTCATAAAGATAGCCCCCTAAAAATTCGCCTGATTGGTAAAATGGCGGTGCTTTTTCTAGAGAGTCAATGCCCAGAAACTGCTTTAATAACTCATCGGCCGTGGATTTCAATTTTTCTGCTCTATCGGGACGATGTTGAGCAATAAAACCACTCAAAAAAATAGTGCTCCCCCAAAAGGCTTGGCTGAGGATTTCGGCTGTTTGCTCTTGACTGTTTAAGTCGGTTCCCGTGAAAAAGTTTTTGGGGGGCTTTAGTGTGGATAAATCAGAGAAAACAATCTCATCTTTCCCCGGTTTTTGGGGATGATAGAGTGTGAGAGCAAAGCTATAGGTATCATTGAGAAACTGAGGATAGAAAAAACCTTTATATTTTGGTGGTAAGGCTGTTGGGTAAGTTCCTCTGCTTTTGAAATTTGGGATCAAATCAAAATTGGCTAATCCAGAATTCAAAATGTCTTGAAAATCTTCGCGAAAATGCAAATTGATTGATTCTTTTTTAGAATCTAAGACCTTGTAAGACCCTAGTAAATTTTGATAGTAATTTGTGATGGATGGGATTGATAGATGATGGACTGTGAAGTTGGTCAGATGGACAGTTTTCAAGTGATAACTGAATAGGCGAATATTGAGAGCATAAATAGTGTTGATCATGGGACTGCTCATCGGGATCACGATTGTTGCTGGTTTTGATTTTGGGCATCTTTGATGGCAGAGCGCAAAGCGGTGTTGGTCAGGGGTTGTTCTGACTCTGGCGGCGGTGGTGGGATTTCGTCATCAGGATCTTTTTTGACCGTTTGTAAAGCTTGTTTGATGACATCATAATCATGGTCATCGAGCCAATCTAAAATTGCATCCTCAATTTCTTCATAATCGTGATCTCCCCATTGAGCCAGATTTTGGTCAAGTTCGGCCCAGGTTGCTGGGGTACAATCGGCAAAGATTGAGGATTGATTCTGTAGCAGGTCTAAAAATTTACCGATCCGTTTTTTGCTGATCATGATGGGTGATGTTGGGGTGATGTTCCGGTGCGATCTAATTGTCCATTGACGGTGAAAGGGGCCCAATAGCGAGCCGGGGCAAAGGGAGATTTTTTATTGAATAGTTTAAGCTCTTTTTCACATTTTTTAAGCTCACTCTCCTCTAATTTTAAATCATCCCGTAACCAGGTTAAAACGCCATCACGGGAAATGGTGCGTAACCAGTCTTGGGCGGCTCGCAATGCCATCATGACTGAATTATAGCGGGGTAGTTCTTGATAGAGGCGGATCATCAGGAGGGCGGCGGAAAACTGTTCAGCTTCCCAAAGGCTACCGATAAAGGAACGGGTTCCGGCGAATAGGAAGGCGCTGGCTAATCCGATGTAGTCGTCGGTGGGGGGGGTTTCGACGAGGCCGGTTTTGCAGGCGGAGAGGACGAGGAGGCGGCAGTTGGGGATATCGAGGCGGGTGAAGATGTCTTGAAAGGTGAGTTTTTCGTGGTTGGCGAGGCGGAGGTAGGCGTTGAGGGGGTCGGCTTCGTTGAATTGGCCGTGGCAGGAGAAGTGAACGTAGGTGGATTGGCGTAAAAATGCTTGATTGTCGGGCTGTTCTAGGGCGGTTTTGGTGGCTTTGTTGTGGCTGAGAACTCGTTTGGGGTTGAACAGGCGGCGCAACACTTCTACCTCAAAGTCTGCATAGGTGAGGTCTTGGGTTGGGTTTTGGATGGCGAAGAAGGGGGCGGTTTTGGGGTTGAGGGGGGGACGCTGTTGGAGGGTGTTGAGGATTTGACAACTGGGGGCATATTGGACGGGGAATTGGTCTTGGAGGGGTTGGGTTTCCTGATTGTTGGTGGGGATGGGGAGGGCGTGGAGGGGGATGAGGTGTAGTTCGCGGTGGGGGATGAGGATGAGGTGTTGAATTGTGGATAATTCGGCTAGGAG
>JAABSU010000180.1 GCA_011390265.1 Spirulina sp. | reverse complement strand
GAGGATACCCGCCACACCGGCAAATTACTCAAATACTTCCAAATCACCACCCCCCAAATCAGCTACCACGACCACAACCGCCACCAACGCACGCCGGAACTGGTGGCGCGGTTAGAGGCGGGGGAGGCGATCGCCCTCGTTAGCGATGCCGGGATGCCGGGGATTTCTGATCCGGGGGTGGAGTTGGTGCAGGCCTGTATTGCGGCGGGGATTGCCGTCGTGCCGATTCCGGGGGTGACGGCGGCGATGACGGCGTTGGTGGGGTCGGGATTACCCACGGATCAGTTTGTATTTGAGGGATTTTTACCCAGTAAAACGAAGGCGAGGGGCGATCGCCTCCGCTCCCTCGCCACGGAAACCCGGACGCTGATTTTCTATGAATCCCCCCATCGGTTAGGGGCGATGTTGGCAGATATCGCGGCATGGTTGGGGGGCGATCGCCCCCTCACCACCGCACGGGAATTAACCAAGCTCCATGAGGAATTTTGGCGGGGCACAGTGGAGGAGGCGATCGCCCACTACGCCACCCATCCCCCCAAAGGCGAATTCACCGTCATCCTCGCCGGAGCCACCCCCGCCGCCGCTCCCGGCGAAACCGATCTCAAAGCCCAACTACAAACCCTGATCGAGGAGGGCATGAGCCGCTCCGAAGCCAGCCGCCACCTCGCCCAAACCACCGGCCAACCCCGCCGCCCTCTCTATCAACTGGCTCTCACATTGCCCGATCCAGAAACTTGAGCACAATAAACACATTTCTCCGGAAATGCACCGCACAAGCTTGGATGCTTATCCGGAAAATTGCTCGATTTGGGTCATATCTTGTTACATTTTTGGGAGAGGAGATGACCCCTTGCTCTTGGTTAGGGTGGGGGTTCGATATTCGTGAGAATATCTGAAATTGAGTGGATCTGGGTTTCAATAATCTTTACGTTTGTGGTGTGAGGCACTGTGTTTATCAATCGATCGGTCATAACAACCGTGGCTCATCAGAGCCAAAAGTCTTGGCAAGACTTACAAACCCTGGCAGCGGAGCTAACCCTAGGCAACCGCATTTTGCTGCGACTGTTGATTTGTACCGCCAGTTTTGTGGTGGGGGTGGGGTATGGCGATCGCCAAGAATTTCCCATTAGTCTCGAACCCCTCAGCACCGCTAAAGCTAACGCGGGCGATGGCTTACAACTGGTGAACCTGGCCACCCGTTTAGAATTTGCCCTCACGACCCCAGCCGCAATCACCAATTCAGAGCCGGAATGGTCAGCAGAACTCCCCCCAGAAAGCCCAGAACCCACCCCAGAGGAACCCACTGAGGCCGTTCCCGAACCCACGCCAGAACCAGAACCCACCCCTGAACCCGTCCCTGAACCCGTCAGCATTCGGATTCGTGCCGTTGGCGATATCGTCCCCGGCACCAACTACCCCAACAACCACCTCCACCCCGACCCCCGGCAACTCTTTGCCGCCGTCCAACCCTTTTTAGAAGGGGGAGACATCTTATTTGGCAACTTTGAAAGCACCATGACGCGCAGTAATGCCGCCGCCAAAGATGTCCGTCGCCCCAATGTTTTCGCCTTTCGCAACCCTCCCGAATATGCCCAACTGTTAAAACAAATGGGGTTTGATGTCCTCAGTGTGGCCAATAACCATGCCTATGATTTTGGCAGGCAAGGCTTTATCGATACCGTTGCCAATATTGAAGCGGCGGGGATGACAGCGGTGGGGGTGAAAGATCAGGTGGCCTATACCGAAGTCAAAGGGGTGCGGATTGGCTGGATCGGTTTTAGCACCAGCCCCAACCAGAACTCGATCCTCGCCTTGGGCAGTGCCGCCTCCCTGGTGAAGCAAGCGGAAGCCAATGCCGATATTGTCGTCGTATCTTTCCACGGTGGCGCTGAAGGCACCGGAGCCGCCCACACCCGCAATCAAACGGAATATTTCTTTGGGGAGAACCGGGGTAATTTGGTGGAATTTTCCCGGCAAATGGTGGCGGCTGGGGCGGATTTAGTTCTAGGCCATGGCCCCCACATCCCCCGTGCCCTGGAAATCTATCAAGGCCGGCTGATTGCCTATTCTTTGGGCAACTTCGTTGGCTATCGCACCCTCTCGACGCGGGGAGCCTTAGCCTATTCCCTCGTATTGGAGGCAGAACTGGATGATCAGGGCAATTTCCAACGGGGCCAGATTTACCCGGTGTTGATTGAGCGGAGCGGGATTCCCCAGCGATCCACCCGCAGCGAAAGCATTGCCCTCATGCGTCGCCTCACCGCCACGGATTTCCCCGCAACCCCCCTAGTGATCACCCCCGATGGCCGGCTCCAACTGCCAGCACCCGCCAATCCCTAGAAGGATTGTATTGATGAGGTGGGTTCTAGGGTTGGTTTGAGGGGATCGGGTTTGTTGTGACCGCTGACGGCGAAAAAGGCTTCTTTGGCGGCGGCTTGCTCCGCTGCTTTTTTGGAGGGGCCTTTTCCTGCTCCTAACTGCTCCTCGTTGAGCCACACTTCCGCATAAAACCGCTCTTGGCGAGGAGCAGGGGCGGGGGTTTCTTCAACGCGATATTGGGGTAGTTTTTTATATTTCCCCTGAGTCCATTCCTGGAGCGCGTCTTTATAGTTATAAAAGGCGGGATCGGCGCGGACATCCACCGATCGCTCCCGTAAAATCGGGTCAAACCAAAAACGGATCAGGCTCATATCCATGGTGCTGCGGTAAAACGCACCGAGGACAGCCTCAAACACATCGGCAAGGCGAATCTGTTGCCCCCCGCGCCCCGAGGCAAAACGGTTGCTACTGGTGAGGAGGTAGCGCTCCAGGCCGTATTCTGCCCCCAGTTCTGCTAAGACGCGATCGCTCACCAACACCGATCGCACCGCTGCAAATTCCCCCACCGGGGCATCGGGGTAAGTTTCCAACAAAACATCCGATGCAATCAACCGCACCACCGCATCCCCCACAAACTCTAACTGTTCATAGTTGGCATGGCGATCGATACTGGGGTGGGTGAGGGCGAGATTGAGTAATTGCAAGTCCACCGGAGCATTCACCGCTAGCCCAAAGCGTTCCATCAGAGTGCGGAGTTGTTTTTCGCGGCGGGGTTCAATCAGCATCGGCATAGGGGGAGTGAGGAAGAAGGCTGACCTTCTATTCTATCAAAAACTTTTGGATTGATCCTAGAAAACCCGTTTCCCTTTAAGATGAGAAAGCTGTCATTCCTGCGTCATTCTGCGCCCCGGCATGGATATTCAAACCTTTTTAACCCAATGTGCGGGTAAGTGGTTCGCCCAACGCACCACCTATCAATTGATCGCCAACGAATCTGAAAGTAGTAAATCGGAATTGATCATTGAAGGGCTAGCACCGGATGCCGCTCCGGTGCTAGCGCTCTGTGCCGAGGGATCTGTGGCCGGGGATCAGGTTTGGGCCGGATTGGCGATTCATTGGGATAACCATGTGGATTGGGGGCAGCCGCCTCAAAAGGGCAGCACGGTGCTGGCCCTAGCTGCTGCAACGCCCCAGGCCCCCACAGGTCAACTATTGCGGGCGGGCCTGGGGGTGGGAACCTATACTTTGGCGGCGGATGCGTCTTTGCTGCTCACGGTGGAACAGGGGGGAAGCACCTATGAGGAGCGGATCTGGTTTGCCAGTGAGAATCTGCGGTTCCGGACGTTGACGGTGGCCCAAGGGGAAACCGTTGCGCAGACGGCGTTTTATTCTGAAATTCGGCGGATCCAGGATTAAGATGGAGCGGTTAGTGGTGGCGACGGGGAATCCGGGGAAAATTCCGGAAATGGCGGTGTATTTCGAGGGGATGGCGATGGAATTGGCCCTCAAACCGCCGGAGTTGGACATTGAGGAAACCGGCACGACGTTTCTTGAAAATGCGGAATTGAAGGCGGCCCAAGTGGCGATCGCCCTTGGGGATTGGGCCATTGCCGATGATTCTGGGTTGGCGGTGGCGGCCTTGGGGGGTGCGCCGGGGATTTATTCCGCCCGCTATGGGGCCAATGATGGCGATCGCATTGCTCGCCTCTTGCAGGAGTTGGGGGAGAATCCCCACCGGGAGGCAGCGTTTATCTGTGCGTTGGCGGTGGCGCGGCCCGATGGCACCATTGCCCGCACCGCAGAAGGTCACTGTCCGGGGGAAATCTTGATGGCTCCCCGAGGTGCGGGGGGGTTTGGTTATGACCCAATTTTTTATGTGCCGGAGGTGGGGTTAACCTTTGCAGAGATGGCTCCGGCGCAAAAAGATGCCATCAGCCACCGAGGCCGCGCTTTTGCTCAATTGTTAGCAGACTGGCCACCGGCCTAGGCGGATCATGTTTTGCCCATCCCGACGCTAACCCGACGGTAAAAAGCTTCTAAACCCTGAACACAATCGGGATCATCATAAAGGCGATCGCGCCCCTCTTTTAATTGTTGCTGCACCGCTTGCCGCCATTGGGGATCTTGACCCAACCGCACCGCAATCTTCACATAGTCTTCCGGATCAGCGGCAATGGTTGCAGTCATGCCAATCATTTTTAAAAAACTATCGGTGTGGCGACCGCGCATAAATTCCCCTGGACAAGTAACAATAGGAATCCCACAGGCGATCGCCTCTAACCCCGTATTGCCCCCCGACCAATCAAAGGTATCTAAATAAACATCACAAACCTGATGGAGGGCTAAATAATCGGCGCGATCGCCCACCCGTAAAAACTGACAATATTGCTCAATGGCTAACCCTTCCCGCGCAAAGGCCCCCATTAACCGCTGTCGAATTAACTCCCCCCGCAAGAACAGAAACCGAGCTTGAGGAACAGCGCGGGCAATAGCGGGGAACACCCAATCGTATTGGGGCAAATATTTAAACGGAGCCTGCCCACACAAATATAAAACCCGATCCCCCCCCTTCCCAACTCCAACACCCCCCTTTTTAAGGGGGGCCAGGGGGGATCCCTCCCTCAAATCAGGAATCACCGGCCGGGGATAAGCCACACCAATATTGGGTAACTGAATTAATTGTTCGCGATAGTGATCTTGGGCATTTTCTCCCTCCATCAACACACTGGATAAAAAATAATCCATCGTCGGTAAACCCGTCGTCACTGGATGCCCCCAGGCCACCGCTTGCACCGGAGCCAACCGCATCGCACCCAACACCAAAGTTGGCCCATCCATCCCCACCTCTGGAAATACCAACACATCCAATTGATCCCGATAAATTTGCGCCGCTGCCTCCAACCAATCCCCATGAAAGGATTGCCAATGATCACAACAGGCCTGGCAAGTTTGCGCCATTTCATCATCTGCTGCCCCCAAATCGTAGCCATAGATTTCAAACTGCTGCTGATCCTGCTGTTGGAGCCAACCTTTGAGCCAAAGCGTGCCACTGTAGGCATAGAAATAGGCGGAAACATAACCCACTTTAATCCGCCCTGTTCGTTCATGAGGATACAAAGGTTGCACCCATTGGGGAAAATTTGCCGCCACAATTCGATGCGCCAAATCTCCATACTGAGTCTGAAGATCCCGCACATTCACCGCTTGATAGGCAAGGTAAAACGGCGTAACTCGACTAATCCCCGCTAAGGCCGCCCGGCATTGCTCCGGCGTATCTAAAACTGTCTCCGCAATGAGTTGGTTTAAACCCTGTTGATAGCGTTGATGATGGTGGGCAATTTCTGCATCATGATCATAAAGCATCGGCACAAGCAAATGTTTTAAAATTCGGAATGTGTAATCATCGGGCAACATTTCCGCCGCCTGCTCTACCCAAGTTTTTGCCTCTGTAAAACGATGATCATGAAGGGTATCAAAAATTAAATCAAACCAAAAACGCGGATCTTGGGGATGAGCCTGCACCGCTAATTGGAGATAATACCGCCGAGAATGGGGCCGCCCCAATTGGAAATAACCCTGAATCATGCGCTGGTAAATTTCTGCTTCTGGGGTTTGAACATTAATCACCCATTGATATTGCTGAATCATCGCCACCGTATTGCCCAATTGGTGATGTTTGTTGCCCAACACTTGCCAGATCGTTACCGGCGTTAACGGGGCGAATTGGTTAACGGTGAGGGTGGCGAGGGGGATGGGGGGTGTAAAGGGGGCCTCGTGGGGAAAATTGAGCAACGCATGGATCTGATGCCATTGGTTCACGGTTAATTCATCAACGAGTTCAAGGGCGATCGCATCGGTAATTGTCAAATCTTGCTCTAGGGCAAGATTCACCACCACCGTTGAAAGCAATACCGTTGCTGTTTGCATCCATGCATCGGGGGTAAAAATCCAGAGATGGAGATTATCCCGTTTCGGATCTGTGGCTAAGGCTAAACAGATCGCGCCTAAATCCGTGGCGATCGCCTCTGGATCAGCCTCCCAATCGGGAACCAGCAGCAGATTAATTGCTGGTGGTTGGGGCAGAAAGGCCGGCGGCGCATGGGGCAACGTCAGGGGGGGCAAGTTTTCGCGAAATTGCGTCATCGCCGCGACTAAACCCGCTGCATTCCCCGGCTCTCGCCAGAGAATATCAAACTGACTTGTCCAAGGCTCGGTACTGGTTCCTAAGTAAACTGTGAGATAGGGGCGATCGCTATAAAACAAATGGGGCGGCCGTGGCTCCAAACTTTCCCCCCACCAAATCACCCCATCGCAATCATCTGCTGTCACGGGGGGCAATGGGCAATCATTCCCCCCAACCCCATAACATTCCACCCCCAAATCCCGCAATCCCTCCACCAATTCCCACCCAAAACCCCCCTTTTCAAGAAGCACCCCATCACCCCCCTTTTTAAGGGGGGCTAGGGGAGATCCCCACCAAAAAACCCGCAGCGGCCTCACAATTCAATCCCCGTTAACATCTGCAAGGGTGTATTAGCCAGGGCTTCGCGATCCTCTAGATCCAAACTAATCCGCCCCGTGATTTGGGGCAATAATACCTGCCATTGCAACGGATGCAAAGGCGGAATCACCGCCACATTAATATTTTCCTCCAAATCCACCCCCGCCATCATCAAATTCAGCGCAATCCCTGCCAAAAATGCGGCAATATCCTCGGCGCTAACCGTAGCACTATAAAACAACAACGTCATCGGCTGATTCTGCCCCGCCAACTCCGCCAGCACTGCCCCTAAACTTTCCCCTAAAGCTTCCTCCTCTTGTTGCCAATCGGGAGCCAATACATAGGTAATTGGCTGCAAATCCCCCACGGGTAAGCTGGCGCTCACCAGGGCATTTTCCACCGTTGCCGCCATTTTTTCCCAGGAAAACTGTTGTGCCTGTTGGAGTCCCGTTAAGCGCAGGGATTGACGCAAACGCGGATTTTGCACCTCACAAAGAGCCGCAACCATCGCCGCTTCATCGTCGGGATTGACATAAATGGCAGCTTCCCCGGCTACTTCAGGAATGGATGCGGTGGGGGAGGTAATGATCGGACAACCACAGGCGAGGGCCTCCAGCACTGGTAGCCCAAATCCTTCATACCGGGAG
>JAABSU010000179.1 GCA_011390265.1 Spirulina sp. | reverse complement strand
TTCGCACCACAAATGCAGGCGGTATGTAGCCCATGGAAATTAAGGCTGGCGGTTTGGTAGCTGAAAAAGTTTTTAAGAGTGAGATGGAGCGGGATCATGGAGAGGGAGGGAGAGGGGGGAAGTCAAAAGGGCAAATATATTTGCCCTTGAGCAGAGGGTTTTCGGGTGGGGCATCCCGATTGGAGCGGGTTGGGGAGAAAGTTTGTGGGGGGTATCGGTGGGCCGGTGAGTACAAAAAATCGCCCCTTGGCCAAGAGCATACAATATGGGCAAAAATTTCGCCAATTTCCGCAAAAAATTGCGCCACATATGAATTTCTTATGTTAGTCTAGGAGTGAGGGTTTTATCGATTTTGTCCATAGCGGCTAGCGCGTTGAGCAGCAACAGATTTTGCTCTGGGTCAGTCACCTTTAGCCTGGATTTTTCTAGACTGGGTGCTTTAGAGCGGGATGTTGGTGGCGTTTGTTTTGGGTTCTCGAAACAAGAGTCGGTGGAAAAATAACAGTTCTGCCCTTGGGCAATGGAACTGTTAACCCAGCGGAGAAAGATGACTGGTCAGACCATCTCGGTCGGGGGTTATAGCCACACCGAGGCGTTTTGATTGGAAGGGCTACGGTACTTGAGGAGAGCCGTAGATCTGCAATATTTCCCCAAGGTACTGGTAACAGTGTCCGGGAGTAGCCGATGGCGAATCTCATGTTTTTTAAGCATGGGGAATTCAGCCGTAGGATAGTGAAATGGTATTGGCGATCGCACCCTAGCCCACAGCTTGAACTCTGCACCCCCACCCCAATTTTAAGTTTAATTCCCCTGGAGGCGTGCCCATGATCATTCTCTTAATGGCAGTCAGTTATCTGCTGTTGGTTTATCTTTTATTGGCCCTGGCACAGCGCGGAAAACGGCACGGCACAGTCACCAACCCTCGGAGTATTCACTCCGGCGACTGCTAAACCGTCCGTCCTCCTTCGCTCCCCACGGCTTGATGATTAAACGTCCACCGACTGCGCGGGTACAGGTTTTGTCTGTACCGCTGGCAGGTGGACGTTTTCTACATTCAGGCTATAGCCTAACCACTTTTGGGCCAGATGGGCAAAGGTGGCGGGGTCGCCGCTGACGCAGAAACGGGTCGGTTGGGGGTGGGGATGTTGTAACCCCAGGGCTTGAAGTTCTTGGGCGGCGGCTTCAGCCACAAAGGTGGCGGGGTTGATGCAGCGCACTGTGGGGGGGAGAAGGCGGCGCAACACGGGGGCGAGATGGGGGTAGTGGGTGCAGCCGTAAACTAACGTATCAATGCCTTGATCGAGGAGCGGCTGGAGGTATTGGGCGGCGACGGTTTGGGTGTAGGGGTCATGGAGGCGATCGCCCTCAATTAAAGGCACAAACTCTGGACAACCCACCTGCCACACCGCCACCGTGGGATCAATTTCTTGAATCGCTTGGACATAGGCCCCACTGGCCACCGTGGCCGGGGTTGCCATCACCCCCACCCGTCGGCCCCGTTGCACCGCTGCCTTCGCCCCCGGCAAAATCAACCCCAAAATCGGCACAGGAAACTCAGAGCGCACCACATCCAAGGCCAGGGCAGAACTGGTATTGCAGGCCATAATCACCATTTTGGTGTTTTCCGCCATCATCCAGGTGAGAATTTCCCGGACAAATTGAATGATTTCCTCAGGGGTGCGCGTGCCGTAGGGCAGGCGGGCGGTATCGCCAAAATAGAGAATCGATTCCCCCGGCAGAGTATGCCGCAGGGCTTGTAACACCGTTAATCCACCGACACCGCTATCAAATACGCCAATGTGCTGTTGTTGCATGGTAATCATCCCAGAGGAAAAATAAGCAGGAGAGGCGGGGGCGATCCACGATGGTGTACCCATCGCCCCCCGGCCGTGTGTTTAGCCAGTATAATTACTCAGCCCTAATTTTGTTGCAGATACAGGAGAATTCCCCGGGAAATGGCCTGAGCCATCTGACTGCGAAATTGCGGACTGGCCAAACGGGGGGCATCCTCTGCGCCGGTCACAAACCCCACTTCCACCAACGCCGACGGCATTGCGGAGGTGCGCAGGACATAAAAACGAGCGTGCTTCACGCCACGATTGCGCATCGGAATACTTTGTAGAATACTGCTTTGAATGCTTTGGGCCAGCCGTTGCCCTTGGGCAGAGAAATAGAAGGTTTCCACCCCGTTGACATCGGGGCGACTCATACTGATGGCATTGGCATGGATACTGACAAAAATTGTCGCGCGGGAGCGGTTGGCCATTTGGGTGCGAGCCGCTAGGGTGATGAAGCGATCGTCAGAACGGGTCATCATCACCTGTACGCCTTGCTGTTGGAGTGTCCGGGCCACTTCTAAAGAAATGGGCAAAATGACATCTTTTTCCCGTAACCCGCCAATCCCGATCGCCCCTGGATCCCGGCCGCCATGGCCCGGATCAATGGCTACCAAATTGCGGCCCGTGGGCTGAGGCATTGGGCTGTTATTGGGTTGGGGGGTGGGGGGCCGGCTGATCGTGGTGGGGGGTTGATTTGTGGGGGGGATGCGAATGGGCCGGCTGGTGCTGGTTTGCGGTTCTAACCCTAAAGCTAAGGTGGTGGGATTGACTTGGCTCAGATTTCCCGCTTGAAAGTTAGTGGCAGGATAGACCACAATTTCCACCGTTGAACCCCGTTGCCGTACCCGCAATTGGGACACGGGACTATTCACCGGCAGTTGAGATTGAGCCACGGCCTCATCGACACGGGCATTGGGAATGGTGATCGTGTAGGCCCGATCCACCGTGCTCCATTGCTTTGTCCCGGTGATGCCGCGATCGCCCCGGATCACCAGTTGATTACTGCCGCTGATCTCAATGGCCGTAATCGTGCTGGTGGCTTGGGCTTCAAGGCGGGGGGGCAGGGGACGGTTGGCCAGAGGTGGCAGGGGCGATCTCACCGCCTGGGGCAATTCCACCTGCCACTCCGTGGGAGATTGGCCCGCGATCCGGATCTGTTGGGGGTCAAGGGTATAGCCTGGGGCCATCTCCACCACCAACTGACTGGTTTCGCGATCAACGACTTGGGCTTGAATGGCGGCGATCGCCCCCTCCCGCCACTGCTGGCGCTCCACCTCAGCCACATCCACCCCCGGTAAATCAATCACCAAACGGGTGGGGTTTTGTAGCAAGCGAGCCTTAGGCTGAACCGCTTCATCGGTGGAAAAAACCAGCCGATTTTGATCCGCCTCAAACCGCCAAAACATTAAGCGGGCAGCTTCAGCGGGGATAGCCCAGAGGCACAAGCTCAAAACCGTAAACAAAAAGCCAAATCGCCGCATAGCAATGATATTCAAACTCAATAAAGGCAGAAGGTGCCATGTCGGGGGCTAACTTCCCGATTCTGGCGTTTCCGTTGCCGTGGGTGCAGGATCACGAAACACAATGCGGAGGAGAGGCGGCGCGATAAAGGTCGTCGCAATTACCATCATAATAATGGCCGCATCTGTCGATGGCGACAAGACCCCACTTTCGGAACCTACCCCCGCAAACACCAAACCGACTTCGCCTCGGGGAATCATACCGACACCAATGGCCAATTTTTTCAATTTACCGGTATTGCCAAAGACCGTAAAGCCTGTGATCACTTTCCCGACAATCGCGACAACAATCAGGAAAGCCGCCACGGCTAATCCTTCCCGATTCGTCGGATCGGCGGGGTTGAGGACGCTCAAATCGGTGCGGGCCCCGACGACCACGAAGAACACCGGCACCAGGAAATCCGCGAGGGGGAGCACCTGCTTTTCCAGTTCAGACCGCTTGTTGGTTTCGGCCAAAATCAGACCGGCAGCAAAGGCCCCGAGGATTGCCTCGAGATGAATGGCTGTCGCAATGTAGGAAAGGAAAAAGACAAACACCAAGGCCGTCAGCAACACCTGACCCCGAGTTTTCATCTCCGCCACCAAGCTTTCATAGAGGGGCTTAATCACATAGCGCCCCAGTACAATCGAGCCGATTAAGAATGCGCCCGCACTGATGATCAGATAGAGAATATTGCTGATCTCCACTTCTCCGGTTTTGGCGAGACTGGCCACCACCGCTAAAACGATAATCCCGAGAACATCATCCAAGACCGCTGCCCCGATGATAATTTGCCCTTCCGTGGAGGAGAGTTGGCCAATTTCCGCTAAGACCTTGGCGGTGATGCCGATACTGGTGGCGGTAAGGGCTGCCCCGGCAAAGATCGCCGGGATCAGGGGCACGCCAAACAGATAAACCAAGCCGAAGGTACCGGCGGCAAAGGGAGCGACGACCCCAACCACAGCCACTACTGCCGCTTGGGGGCCGACCCGGATCAGTTCATCAAGCTTCGACTCCAAACCAATTTCAAACAGAAGTAAAATTACCCCTAGTTCTGAGAGGACAGAAATCACTTCACTTTGACTATCAAAAACGGCGATCGCCCCCTCTGGAGCTAAACCCGCCGTGAATTCGAGAAATTTAATAATCAAGGAATCATCAGCGGTAATCCCTTCTCCCGGAAAAACAATCAGGTGCAAGGCCGAAACCCCCACGAGCACACCCCCCACCAATTCCCCCAACACCGGGGGCAGATTAATGCGGGCGCAGAGTTCGCCACCGAGCTTACTGGCAAAATAAACCACCACTAAACTCAACAGAACTCCGGCTAAGACCATCGAACTGTCTGCCGCTTCTGCTTCCGCCGCTGTGGCTAAAAAGGGCAGCGACGTTAAGCCGAGTTTGAACATTGGGGCTTGGAGCGCACTGACCCCGGTGATTAATTCGAGCATGGGCGCAATAACATTAATTTACAGTGTCTTCACTTTACAAGAGTTTACAAGTCTATTCGCAAATCTTGACAACAAGAAGCCCATCGATTTAATGATGGGCCTGTTCAGGATAACTAATCATCAAACAAAATCACTTTTCTCGTTTTAACTTGATTGATGATTTGAGTGGCGATGATCTATTGCTGCACTAACGTTAAATTCATCATCCGTGAAGCATCTTGATGATCCGCTTGGATCGTGATTTGGTAGCGCATCCCCCGTTGAACTACGGGCGGCCGGGGCACAGTGACGCTAAATGTGCCATCAGCCTGCACTGTTGTGGGGGTGCGATCGAGGAGCGTCGAGCCACTGCCCAACCGAATCAACCCCCCCAAAGCACTGGGCGCTTCAGCTACCACTGTCACTACCAATTTCGCCCCTGGCAGCGTTTTGCCGGTGAAGGTAAAACCATTGGCCGCATTAACAGCGCCATTATTTTGATGGCTGGTGAGTTCCACGGTTAAGGGTTGGGATGCTGCGGTGGGGGGGGTTGTGGGAGTGGTGGTGACGGTGCTGGTGGTTTGGGTTTGCTCCACTTGGGCGGTGGTTTGGGCGGGGTTAAAGGCAAAGGCTTGGGGGGCAACGCTGTAAACGACCTTGCCGCTCTTTTCAAGGCGACCAATCACCACCCCTTCAGTAACGCGATCATTCGATCCCACCGGGAGCGTGACACGGTAGACACCGCTGGCGGTTTCCGTGGCGCTTAAGGTGCGCACGGTCTGGCCGTTCTGGACGAGAAGAATTGAAGCATTGGCCCCCGCTGTGCCCCGCAGTTCGGCGGCGAAGGTGTCGCCACTGGTGAGGGGCTGATTTGCGCCGTTGTGGGTGACGGCAGTGAGGGCGAGGGTGACATCCGCCACCTGAAAAGACCAGGTTCCTCGGTAGCTGGCTCCTTGGGTGTTGGCAAATTCCACCTGAACGGTGTAGTTACCAGCGGCGAGGGGTTGGGGGGGATTGTAGGTGAAGCTGCCGGTGGCCATGGTGGCGGTGACTTGGTTGGTGATGTCCCGGCCGTTAAGTTGCACCCGGATCGATTGGGGATTGACTAAGCGAAAATCATCAAACTGCCAGGTAATCGAGGTATTGCTGGCGACCCCTGAGCCGCCGGGCGTGGCGGAAACGATCCGTTGGGCAGCACTGGGGGCAGCGGTGAGGAGGGGGTAACTGGTGAGGGTGGCGGTGGCGAGGAGGCCTAAACTGGCCTGGGTGAGAATCTTGCGAATTTGCATGGTTTTATTTCAGTGAATAATCACAATAATGGAAAAAAGGGGCAGGATAGTTTGAGGTTTACTACAATCCTCGATGGGTTTAGGGTTGTTGATCTTCCTCATTTCCCAATCCGAGGGGGGATAGTGATGGTCTGACATTGATGAACTCCGCTAGTGAGGAATCAACAACTATCCCGAGACTCTGGTTTGATAGTGCCATGGGCAGGGGGGCGATCGCCACGGCCGTATGCCAGTCCCTTACCCCTGCACTTGGCGGGATCCAAAATTGATGAATTGATGAATTGATGAATTGATGAATAAGGATGGATTATCCTTCATCTAGACAAGACCCAGAGATTAAGGCAAGCTAATTTGCCATGGGGCTGTTGCTCATGCCCATTTCGTTGAACTCTGATCCACCATGACCCGTTCCCCCCTTTCTCCCCATCCTTTCCTTTGGGCTGCCGGGCCAATCGCGGCGAAATTGACATCGCCCAACGTGGTTGAGGGCCGGTATAAGGTGCTCTACCCCCATGTGTGGCAAGATATCTATCCCGAACAAATCCCCAGCCTACCGGACCCAATCCCGCCATCGGTGTTGCCCTACCTCAAACTCTCCGGACTACGACTACATCTTCCCATGGTTTATGGCATGTGTCAGGTGGGGGGGCAGCCGGTGTTGTTGTTGAGCCATGGGGCTATTGATCATCGGGGGCAGCGGTTGCCGACTCTGGAACAGGCTTGGGGCACGGCGACCCCGTTGCGGCAAGCCTATTGGTTTTGGCAGGCGTTGCAGTTGTGGCCGGTTCTGGCGGCGGAGGGGATGACGGCCAGTTTAACGACGTTGGATCAGGTGTGTGGGGCGGGGGGAATGCTGCGGCTGCGGGAGTTAATGCCGCGCGGGGCCACCTTGGGGGATTTTGCTGAGGCTTGGTTGCCCCTCGCCCGCAATGCCCAGGAGGCGATCGCCCCCCCCTTGGAAAATATCATCGAAATTCTCCGCCAACCCAACCCTTCCCTAACGGTGGCGGAAAAGTTGCTGAACCAAGTGCTGCTGGAGCAGGCGGCGCAATTACCCCTCTCGGTACAGGTGGCCAGCGGCACTGACCCCGGCGCACCCGATCGCATCAATGAAGATCACCATTACCCCCAAGGGGCGGAATTGCAACGGCCGGGCCATGAGCATCTATTGCTGGTGTGCGATGGCATTGGCGGCCATGATGGGGGGGCGATCGCCAGCCAAATGGCCGTCCAATCGCTGCGATTGCAGGTACAAGCCCTATTGCAGGAAATTGTCGAAGATCCGGAAATTATGGAGCCGGCGGTGGTGGCGGATCAACTCATGGCCCTGATTCGCATTGCCAACAATGTGATCTGTGCCCGCAATGATGAGCAGGAGCGTTCCGCCCGTCAACGCATGGCCACCACCCTCGTTCTCGCCCTCCAACTCCCCCAACAGATCGATACGCCAGAACTGCGGGGGGAAAGCCATGAACTTTATATTGCCCATGTGGGGGA
>JAABSU010000178.1 GCA_011390265.1 Spirulina sp. | reverse complement strand
CCACACAATCGTCCAATTCAGCGTCCCAAACAGGGCATGGCCCGCACACCAAGGCAACGTAATATAACTGGCCCCCAAGGCGTAGTTCCCCAACCAACCGTTTTTTTTCAACTTCAACGGTGGCGCAGAATAGATATAGGCGAGGAACGAACCAATCACGGTGATTAACATAATCATCGGGAATTCATGGCCCGACCAAGCATCTAAAAACGCCGCCAAGCCAAACCCGCCAAACAGCAAAATTAAAATCTGCGCCTTCACTTGAGAGATCGAAATCGCCCCGGACGGAATCGGGCGATAGGGTTCGTTAATCGCATCAATTTCGCGATCGTAGTAATCATTGAGGGTTTGGGTGTAGCCGGTCATGATTGGCCCGGAGAGGAGCATACAGGTGAAGGCCTTTAATAAGTCCTCAAAGCCCCACACATAGCCCCCCGAGGAAGCCGCCCCACAGATCACGCCCCAAATGAGGGGAATCCAGGTGATCGGCTTCATGAGTTGGAGGCGAATTTTCCAAACATTGGTTTCCGCCGCTGCCCCCTTCATGCCCAAGAGTTGACGGGCTTTGGAGCCGGTGGATACGGTTTGTTGTTCGTCAGTCATGGGTCTTTATCAACGGTAATTTACAGGGAAATAATCAGGTAATGATCTTGGAATTTCGCCCCCTTTACCGATTGGCCGGTTAAGGGTGGGGGCAGGAAAATATTGCGCCGTTGATCCCCGGCTTCGATGGTGAGTTCGGGGCCGTATTGGGTGAGCTTGACTTGATTTTTGGTCAGGCCCGGTAAGAAAATCTTCACCTCGCGGGCGGCGGTGTCGATGGTGAGGGGTTTGGGGATGTGGTCGGTATCCCGGAAGTTGGGGAGGGCGGCGAGCAGGGCATCCCAGTTGTCGCCGGCCAGGGTCGGTAAACCCGTGCTGGGGATGGGCAGGAAGTCCTGAGCCTGTTCGGGGCTGGGGTTAACCCGGTTCCATAACACGCCGCCGACGCTAACTCCTACCTGTTGGGCACTGCCCCAATAGTATTGAGCGAGGGCGATCGCCTCCCGTTGATCATCCGTCACCAAGTAGGCCAAAACCCGCTGGGGATCAGCGATCGCATTTTTCCCTTCATTGAGCAATTCCTGAGTTTCCTCTGTGGGTTGGTTGGCAAAATTATCCCAAGACCAAGACACATTTAAAATTGCACTGGTAATCGGTTGAATAAAGGGGGACACCGCCCTGCCTAAATCCGACTCCAGCATCACATTGCGGAAGCGGCGAATATACCAACTGCCCGTATCCGGAATGCCCAGGGTGCGCAGCGTGTTTAAATCCCCCGCCCCATCGTAGATGATCACATCGTAATTGCCGCTGAGGTTGTAGCCCCGGATCGCATAGAGAGCCAGAGCCACATCCATCCCTGGAAATAGCCCCAGTTCTTGACCATAGACATTTTTCAGCACCGGAAACCGCAAATATTTGGCTTCCCGCGCCTTCACCTCTTCCCAAGCTTGGGTGATCAAGTTCGGTGCGCTGAACTGCACCGCCTCGAAGTTAGGGGCGATCTCGACGGGGGTTAGCCCTAAAGGCTGGCCGAGACGCAACCCCATCACAGGGCTAGGATCTTGGCAAGCGAGGAGCACCCGCTCCCCCTGTTGGGCGAGGCGTTTGGCGGCGGCGATCGCCATTGTGGTGCGACCGACACCCCCCTTGCCGATAAAGGTCAGAACTTGAGCCATGGGTTTGGTTTAAATTTCCTTGAGTTCGTCTGCAAAAAACCAGGTTTTGCTTTGGTCGTCAAATTCTACAAGCGCACCGACACCACTGCCATCGGTCATTTTGTACCCTTTAATCGTGCCAATTTTACCCAGCTTGTCCGCCACATCCCCGGCGACGCGATCGCGAATCCGCCGTACTTGCACTTTCGTCCCGATTTCCATGCTAAATCCCTTGTGTGTAAACGTCTCTGAAAACCATTAAACAGTTTAGGGCAAAATCTGCCCCCCCGTAGTTAGGGTTGGCTTAGGCTCGCAAAAAGGGCAGCGCCATGGTCATAATCTCCGCACTCCAATGCTCTTGGGGGTAATGTTTCGCTTCCGGTAAACGGCCCCAATCGATCATCGGATTTTTTTGCACTTCTCGGCGGGTGGCTTCGCCATCGAGCCAGGGATCTGCCATGCCCCAAATGATTTGCGTCGGTTTACGCCATTGGGCTAAATCGGCACTGAGTTGGGTCATTGTGTCCCGGAGGTTGAGATTTTTCACCGTCGCCATGAGCGATCGCCCCGCCTGGGAGCTTTTCAAAAACGGCTGACGATAAAAACTCAAATCCTCCTCAGCAATCACAAACCCCGCCCCCCCTTCCAGGGTGCGATCGACCAAAAGCGGATCTTGGGTCATCATGTCCCCCATGAAGGGGATCGACCACTTTTGCATCACCCAAGGCAGCGTTGCCCCTAGGGTGAGGGGGGTATTGAGGATCAGCAGACGGTTGATCTGCTCTGGATGATGGCAGGCATACTGCACCGCCACGGAACCGAGATAACCCTGAACGACGAGGATAAACTCCGTTAATCCTAAAGCGCTGATTAATTCCCCCAACGCTGCCTCATAGGCGGCTGGGGTGTATTTAAACTCCCGCGTTTGGGGTTTATCGGAACGGCCGTAGCCGAGCCAATCCGGGGCAATGGTACGAAACCCCGCATCGGCCGCTGTTTCCATCATGATCCGCCAGCTATAGCCGTGGCAAAGAATGCCATGGATGAAGAGGATCGGCGGCATATCTTGGGGGGCATCGGGGACAATTTCCCGATAGAACCAATCGTGACCCCCAGCATTAATCTTCTGCTCCTGAACCTCCATCTAAGCACTCCAGCCTAAATAGGGCAGGGTTTGGGCCGTGGCTTTGACGGCTTCGGCATTGGCCACCAGTTGGCCGCAACTGTCCCATTTGCCGGTGAGTAGCATTTGCCGAGGGCCGTCGGGCATGGCGATCGCCAGGGTGAGGTCGCCAGCGGTGACGGTGAGGGCTTCGAGATTGACTTCGATGTGGGTTTGGCGTTGGGTGGCGATCGCCTCCTGCAATTGAGCGGCTGCCTCCGGCGTGACCATTACGCAGGGCACGCCTAAAGCCACGCAGTTCCCAAAGAAAATTTCCGCAAAACTTTCCCCCACAATGGCCTGAATCCCCCATTTTACCAAAGCTTGGGGGGCGTGTTCCCGCGAGGAACCACAACCAAAGTTATCGTTCACAATTAAAATATTGGCCCCCTCATACTGGGGTTGATCAAAGGCATGGGTTCCCCCCTTCGCCGCCCGGTCATCGGCAAAGACCGAATCCCCCAAGCCATCGAAGGTGACACAGCGCAAAAAACGCGCCGGAATAATCCGATCCGTATCAATATCGCTGCCCCGCAGAGGAATGCCCCGGCCGGAGATGCTTTTCACTGCACTCATAGCAATTTTTGAGTAATTTTTTAGAACACACATGAGGTTTATGATAGGCGATCGCCCCCACCCTCATCGCTTCGAGGGGTAAACTGAAAATAAGTCTTTCCCCATTCAGCGGTTTAGCAAGATGACAATCGCGCAACCGATATCCCTAACCTTGGCAGAATTCCTAAAATTGCCAGAAACCAAGCCAGCCCGCGAATATATTGAGGGCCAAGTCATCCCCAAACCGATGCCCAAGACTCGCCACTCCCGACTGCAAGGCAAACTCATCCATGGGATCAACGCTGTCACCGAGCCGCGACAGATTGCCTATGCGTTTCCAGAGTTGCGTTGTACCTTCGGTGGCCGCTCCATCATTCCCGATCTATCCATCTTCCTTTGGCACAATATCGAACTCGATGCAGACGGGGAACCCCTGGATCATGTGCGGGTTGCTCCCGACTGGACGATTGAGATTTTATCTCCGGATCAAAGTGCGAACCGCGTCACTGGCAATATTTTGCACTGCTTAAACCATGGCTGTCAGTTGGGTTGGTTGGTGGATCCCGATGACCGATCGGTGATTGTTTTTCAACCGCAGCAACAACCCAGGTTATTGCGGCAAGACGATCCTTTGGTTGTTTTGGTGGGAGTTGAGTTGAGCTTGACAGCGGCTCAGTTATTTGGCTGGCTGAAAATGAAAGCCGATTGAGCGTTAGGTTTTTTTGCGAGGAATGTCCTTGACACAATCCCCCCTCGCTCACGATAATGATAGTTTGTGAAAACTGTCGTATATCAAAAGACCATTGGCTAACGTTATCGTTATTGGTGCCCAGTGGGGGGACGAAGGCAAAGGCAAAATTACAGATCTTCTGAGTCGATCAGCAGATGTGGTAGTCCGCTATCAAGGTGGGGTCAATGCCGGACATACGGTGGTCGTTAAAGACCAAACCTTCAAACTGCACCTGATCCCGTCGGGGATTTTATACCCAAATACAAAATGTATCATTGGCTCTGGAACCGTCATTGATCCCAAAGTCTTGATCGGTGAAATCGATCAATTGGCTGAACTGGGGGTTTCCACCGAGCAGTTGTACATTTCCCAAACTGCCCATGTGACGATGCCCTATCATCGTCTGATTGATCAAGCCTCCGAAGAACAGCGGGGCGAGCATAAAATCGGCACGACCAAGCGGGGCATTGGCCCCACCTACGCGGATAAATCCGAGCGGATCGGCATCCGCATGGTGGACTTGATCGACCCGGATGGGTTGCGATCGCAAGTCACCTGGGCAGTGAAGCACAAAAATGTGGTGCTAGAGAAGTTGTACAACTTACCGCCCCTTGATCCCGCCGCCGTGGTTGAGGAATATCTAGGCTACGCCGATCGCCTCCGTCCCCATGTGATCGACAGTTCTTTGCAAATTGACCAAGCGGTGCGCGATCGCGCCAATATTCTCTTTGAGGGTGCTCAAGGAACGCTTCTCGATTTGGATCATGGCACATACCCCTACGTCACCTCCTCGAACCCCATTTCTGGGGGGGCTTGTGTGGGGGCCGGGGTCGGGCCGACGATGATCGATCGCGTCATTGGTGTGGCCAAAGCCTACACAACCCGCGTCGGTGAGGGGCCATTCCCCACGGAGCTAGAGGATGAAATCGGCGCAACCTTAGGAGATCTGGGGGCTGAATTTGGCACGACAACGGGCCGGCCCCGTCGTTGTGGCTGGTTTGATGCGGTGATTGGTCGCTATGCCGTGCGGATCAATGGTTTGGATTGCTTGGCCATTACCAAGCTTGATGTCCTGGATAGTTTGGCGGAAATCAAGGTCTGTGTGGCCTACGATATTGAGGGCGAAGTGTGCAACCACCTCCCCAGCAATGCCCGTCACTTTGCCCAGTGCCGGCCCATTTACAAAACCGTCCCCGGTTGGCAACAGTCCACGGCAGACTGTCGCAGTTTGGCCGACTTACCCGCCGCTGCCTTGAGTTATCTCAAGTTTTTGGCGGAATTGATGGAAGTGCCGATCGCGATCGTTTCCCTCGGCCCCAGTCGGGATCAGACGATCATCGTTGAGGATCCGATCCATGGGCCAAAACGGGCGCTGTTGGATGCGCCGCAAGTTTCCCCTTAACCCTTTTATTCTTTACTACCCTTAGACCTAATTATGTCTCTGACGATCGCTTGTCAACCCCGCCCCACCGGCAGCAAACCTAGGGCGCTGCGCCGCGAGGGTTTAATCCCCGCCAACCTCTATGGCCACCAGGGGGCTGAATCAGTTTTGCTTGTGGTGAATGCCAAAGATGCTGATACACTGATGCGCAAAACGGCGGTGAATCAAACCGTCATTGATGTGACGATCCCTGAAATGAACTGGCAAGGGCCGGTGGTGGTGCGGGAAGCCCAAACCCATCCCTGGAAAGGGACGATCTACCACCTCAGCTTTTTTGTGGTGGATCAGGCGAGTTAGATTGATCCGGAGTGATCCCCCCTAACCCCCCTTAAAAAAGGGGGGGATGATCGCAAAGCTAGGAATAGCCAGCGCGATCGTGTCACAATCAAAGGCAGGATCCCCCCTAGCCCCCCTTAAAAAGGGGGGGATGGGATAACCCTTAAACCCAAATTCTTCAATCATCCACAGGAGATTAACCCATGGCTCATAAGAAAGGTACAGGTAGTACAAGAAACGGACGCGATTCTAACGCCAAACGCTTGGGTGTGAAGCTTTACGGCGGCCAACGGGCTAAAGCCGGTAGCATCATCATCCGCCAACGGGGTACGAAAGTGCATCCCGGTGAAAACGTGGGCGTGGGCAGAGATGATACGCTTTTTGCCCTTGTGGAAGGGATTGTGACGTTTGAACGGCGGGGTAAATCCCGCAAGAAAGTCAGCGTTTATCCCGTCGCCTAGGGAACCCTCAATTTTTGATCGGGTCTAAAGGGACAGCCTTCGGGTTGTCCCTTTTGCGATCGCCCAATCTCCCCAGAGCCTCGCGCTATCATAGAAAATTATCAAGATTGGGTTCCTTGTCCACAATCTCACGACCGATGATTATTTCTATCGCTCACACCTTACGCAAAATCGCCTCCCATCTGTTTGCCCTCCTAATCGGGGGGGTCTTAGCCTTTACGACGCTGCGGGTGGCGGCTTCCAATGCCGATCCAGTTCCGACGGCCATCGCCTCCCCCATCGCCCCTACGGAAACACTCCTGGCCCAAGATGCCCGCCCCGCCACCCAGCGCAATTTCGTCTCCGCAGCAATCCGACGCACCGGCCCCGCTGTGGTGCGCATTGACATTGCCCGCACCGTGGAAAATCGCTTACCGCCGATGATGCAAGACCCCTTTTTCCGGGATTTCTTTGGGGATCAATTTTTCCAAGAGATGCCCCAGGAGCGACGGGTGGAAGGGCAAGGCTCCGGCTTTATCATTGACCGAGGGGGGATGATCCTCACCAATGCCCATGTGGTGAGCGGGGCGGAAGAGGTGACGGTGACGCTCCAGGATGGCCGGCAGTTTGAGGCTTCGGTGTTGGGGACGGATACGGTGACAGATTTGGCGGTGGTGAAAATTAGCGATCGCGCTGCCGATCTCCCTGTCGCTCCCCTGGGTAATTCCGATGGTTTGGAAGTGGGGGATTGGGCGATCGCCGTCGGCAGTCCCGGCGGTTTAAATAATACCGTTACCCTAGGAATCATCAGCACCTTAGACCGCCCATCCTCTCAAGTGGGCATCCCCGATAAACGCCTTAACTTCCTCCAAACCGATGCCGCCATCAACCCCGGCAACTCCGGCGGCCCCCTCCTCAATGACCAAGGGGAAGTGATTGGCATTAATACGGCAATCCGCGCCAACGCCATGGGTATTGGCTTTGCGATTCCGATTAATAAGGCCAAGGAATTAAAAGACATCCTCGCCGCTGGTCAAGAAGTCCCCCATCCCTATGTGGGCATCGAAATGCGCGATATTACCGCCGACCAAGCCCGCCGCAGCAATGCTGATCCCAATTCCTCCTTCACGATCCCGGAAGTGGACGGCGTGTTTATTTGGCGGATTCTCCCCGATACCCCAGCAGCGGAGGCGGGGCTACGCCGTGGCGATGTGATTACGGCCATTGATGGCCAATCTGTCACCCGTGGCAC
>JAABSU010000177.1 GCA_011390265.1 Spirulina sp. | reverse complement strand
CCAGGGCAGGGAGACCCAGATGTAATTGTAATGGTTTAAGGGCAGCGAACGTCGGCGATGAATATCAGGATGATAAACCATAAAAATCTCCCGTAGGGGCTGGGTTACCCTGCCCTGCTGAGGCGGGGATTTGAATTCCCGACGGACTGGGCGGAACCACCCAAGCCAGCCCCCTTAAATTTTGCCGATCGCAGTAATGTTCAGCGGGATTCGGTATCCAGACACGGAACAATGGACAATGGAGTATTGCCCATCACCTCACACCCTGGATTCCTATGTATATTTACCGTCCCACCGCCTTTAATGCCCAAGTTCACGAAAAAGCCGGCCTAGAGGAACAGGTCGATCGCCTCTGTCGCGAACTCGCCACCATGCCCCTCGAACAAGTCCTATCCCGCTTCGAGCGCGTCTACCCCTACCTCAAACGCAAAGAAAGCAACCTCCGACTCATAGCCCGGATCCGCCGCATAGGCACAGACCCGATCCTCTGTTGGTTGAGAGTATTTCGGCGGGGCGATCGCGATTATGAGGAATTTCTGCGCGATCGCACCGCCTGGGCTAACCATGCCCTCGATAGCCAAATCCCCGATCAACAACTTTGGCAATGGCTCAACCAACAAAAAAGCCATCCCCAAAGTCAGAACCAACAGACTCGCCCTTTAGACGAATCCCTGCGCCGCTGGCTCGATCGCCCCAGCCTGCGCATGGATTTTAACGGCGTGGTGATCTACGAAAGTGAAGCCTGGCTCCAACGCTTCGCCACCCCCCTCCTCCAAACCGCTTGGCAAACCTTCAACCGGATCATCACCACCCTCGTTGATGCCCCGCCCCAATGGGGCCAGGCCACCCCTTGGCCCGGCGTGCGCCACTATAGCGAAGAGGGCTATACGATCCTCTATAGCCGGATCACAACGAGCGATCGCCCCCCCCGGCAAGTCCTCTTCCTGATCGCCCCCTTCACCACCCCCCCCCAAGACCGGGACATCCTTGCCCTCCTAGAACCCCTTTGGCAGGCCAGCGGCCACCAGGGCGACATTAACCCCGATATCTTTAACCCAGACATTCCCACCAACCTCGATGCCCTCACCACCATCGCCCGCCGGGCTTACCCGGATTACCTCCTGGCCGATGAAACCCATTGGTTGGAAATCGAAAACGATGAGCGGGCCAATCTCGCCCTTTCCGCTGAAGAGGAGGCGATCCTCCATGCCGTTTCCACCCAAAAACCTTCTTTGCCGCTGTTCCTGAACGGCCAGGCCGGCAGCGGCAAATCAACAATGCTCTTTCATCTCTTCGCTGACTACTGCCATCGCCATCTCCGCTATTGCCAAGATGAGGGCCGCCCTTGCCTCAGCACCCCCCGCCCCCTCTTTCTTGCCTATAACGATCGCCTCTTAAAAATGGCCAAAGCACGGGTAATTCCCCTCCTGGCTTCCCATCACCGCTTTTTAGCCCGGCGCGGCCATACGGAGGATCTGCCGGATATTAGCCCCTTTTTCCAATCCTTTCGCACCTTTCTCCGCAACCGTCTGCCCTTAGCAGAGCGCAATCGCTTCAATGATGCCAATTACGTTTCCTTCCATCAATTCCGCCAGCAATACCTCAAAACCCTGTGGCGCACCTATTCCCCAGAAGTATGCTGGCAAGTGATTCGCACATTTATTAAGGGGTATCACCTTGATGAACGGGATACTTACTTAGATGTAGAGGATTATCGGGAAATTCCCCGCAAAGAGCAAAGTGTTTCTGTTGAAGACTTTGATCAGATTTATCAAACGGTGTGGAAGTGGTATTGCAACCATTTAAAGGAACAGGGAAAATGGGATGATCAAGATCTAATTCGGCGGGTGTTGCAATTGAAATCCTATCAGGGGGAATTTACGGCGATTTTTTGTGATGAGGCTCAGGATTTTACCCATTTAGAACTACAACTCATTATGCGGTTGTCGGTGTTTTCGGAATACGATCTGGAGCATCAACATGTGGAAAGCCTACCCTTTGCCTTTGCCGGTGATCCGCTCCAAACCCTGAACCCAACAGGGTTCCGCTGGGCCAGCCTTAAGGCCGCTTTTTATAACGAGGTGATTACCACCCTTTCCCCGACGGGAATGCTGGATTTAGAAATGAATTTTGCTGAGTTGGAGTCTAACTATCGTTCAGCGGCTCCCATTGTGGGGGTGAATAATCTGATCCAACTGTGGCGCAGTGTCTTATTTGATATTCCCGAATTGCAACCTCAACGGGCGCGGCGTTCTGGGGAACATGGGCCGCAAAAGTGGATTATTGATCAAGATTTAGCGGGGGCAGATTTACCAGCCAAATTGCAGGAGACGATTATTATTATTCCCTGTGATCAAGGGGGAGAAGAGGATTATATTCGCCGCGATGCCTTGCTGAGTAGTTTGCCGCCCCGACCGAGGGGGGCGGCTCCCTGGAATATTTTGAGTGCGATCGCCGCTAAGGGGTTGGAGTTTAAGCAGGTGGTGCTGTACAAGTTTGGCGAGGCTTGTCCGAGGGATGTGTGGCAAGCGGAGCCGGCCCACCCGGAGGAGGCGCGGTATTTTTTCAATAAACTCTATGTGGCTAGTAGTCGCGCCACGGAGCAGTTGGTGATTGTTGATACCCAGGAAGGCGATCGCCGCCTCTGGCAACATGCCAGTAATTTAGCGGAACTGGATCAATTTCTCGCCGCCCATCCCCAACAGCGGGAGCGATGGGCCGCCCATATTCAACTGATTGCGTCGGGTCAGGGGGTGGAGCCGGTGAGCGCCGATGATGTGGAGGCGATCGCCCGCACCCTCGCCCAAGAGGGCATCCATAGTGAAAATGCCGATTTAATGTACCGCGCCCAGGCCGCCTATGAGCGATTGGGAGATCATTTCCAAGCGGCCTTGTCCGGGGCTTGGGGCGCTAAATTTGAAGAGCAATATCGCGAGGCAGGGCAGCAATTCGCGGCCCAAGGTGAGGCGGTGGAGGCTTGGAATTGTTTTTGGTTGGGAGCCTGTTGGGATGCCCTCAAGGCTTGGTATCAACATTTCAACCCCCAGGAGGGGGAGGGGTTTGAGCGTGCGCCCCAATCGGTGGAGCCGTTGGTGTTGTTTATGGCTGCGCCGGAAAAAACCTTGGCGGTGGTGGATGCCTTCACCCAATTTTTAGCAGAGGTGATCGCTGCCCATCGTTTAGAAGACTATCGGTTTACGGGGGCTTGGCAGACGGCGATCCAAACCTATCAAGAGGCGATCGCCCCCCTCTGTGAAACACCCCTCACTGCGCTCAATGCCCCCCAATGGCAGCAGTGGGGGCAGGTGTTGGCGCAGTTGGGGGCAGCGGAATATGCCGGGATGGATCACCTGGCGGGCCATTGTTTTTATCAAGCGGGGGATTATGGCCAGGCTTTGGCGGCTTGGGATCGCAGCAGTTCCACCGATACCCCGGAGTATCACCACGCCCAAGCGGAAATTCAAGGCTTCCCGGCGGCCCTCCCCAGTTTGGCCGCAGCGGCGGAATATGACCAAATTCTCGCCGCTTGGGGGGCCGCTAACTGTCCCCAGACGGCGGATTGGTTGGAGTCGGTGGTTGTGGCGTTGCAGGCGGGCGATCGCTGGCGGGAGGCCTTAGAGTGGGGCCAAATCTTGGACGATGCCCATGTATTAACGACGATCATGGCGGCGGCCCAAGCCCAAAACCAGGGGGAAATGGTACTGGCCCAATTGATCCGTCAAGCCCTCGCTGCTCGGCAATGGCAGGGGGCGATCGCCTGGTTAGAGCGGTATCCCGATCTGCTCAAAACCCCAGCAGCTAAGGCGGCGGGGATAATCCCCCAGATCGTGCAGAGTTTGGCCCATACCCCCCTGGAAGGGGAAGATTTCAGCCGCGATCTCCGTCGTCGTTATGAGCAATGGTTTAAGGATCAGGTGTTGTTTGCCCTCGATTGGCACCAGCCCGCCCCTCCCGATTTCCCCTCTTTAACGATGACAGAAATTGGCATTGCCCTAGAGCGTTTGGGGGCGATGGCGGAAGCCCTCAATTTCTATGATCAATTTATTCAGGATGCCCACCTGCCCCGCCGGGATTTTGCCCGGGAGCGGTGGTTAGTGGTGAAAAAAAAGCAGGAGCAACTGTTTTCTAATCAGGGGAAAATTCGCCCAGCGGTTAAGGCCCGGACGGATCTCAGCAAAAAGGCCCAACAGTGGCAATGGGATCTGGGGGATATCGGCGATCGCATTCCCCACCCGCCCCGATTAGCCCCCGCCCCCAGCCAAACCGCCATCACCGGCCTCCCCCCAGAGATTACCCTCACCCCCCTCGATGGCACCGAGGGCTACAGCTTCGCCATCCATGCCCTCCAAATCCGCGTTTTGCCCCCCTTCGCCCAAGTGCAAATTTTTGACCCCCTGACCCAGGGATTCCTTCGCATTGATGGCCGGTTGGGGCAAATTAGCAGCGGTGCGTTCGTGGTGCGGGGGGGATTCCCCTTCGAGTTTGAGCAACCCAGTTGCGGCTATCGGGGTACTGTCCACCCCGATCATCTTGAGTTGGCGATCGCCCCCCACCCCACCCCGATTCTGATCCATTGGCCCGAGGCCGTCCCCAAAGAAAGCGGTATAATAGACGGCGTTGCCAACGGTGTGATCAATCATGGAACCGGAAATTAACTGTGCTGTGGCCTGTGTCAATGGGTGCGTTTTAGGCGATCGCTGTCCCCACCGAGCCTATGCACAGGCAGCCACCAAGTTTGTGGCGGAAACCTCCCTCGACGCAATGCTCGACATTGCCGAAGCCGCCCGAATTAAAAAAATGTCTGCTCCCCCCCAATGGGTGATCCCCGACGAAATCTAAGGGGAGGATTGCAGGGTTGTCCGCTATGGCTAGCCTAGATCAGGGTAAGCCCTCACCCCTCTGCCAAACTGTGGGAGAAGGGGGTCGGCAGCTTCATGGATGATTGCGGATTGCTGCAAAGATTTTTCCCTAATTTTCGTGGTGGACGACGCTGTCGTGCCAATGCTTCAGCAGCGCCTCAGAGAGGAATGTTAGGCCGATGAAAATGACCACGCCGGATAGGGTGGTGAGGAAAAGGGCGGCAAACATGCGGGGAATTTGGAGATTATAGCTGGACATCAAGATTTGATAGGCAATGCCCGAGGCTGCGCCGCCGGTTCCCGCCACAAACTCCGCCACCACCGCCCCAATTAAAGACAGACCGCCACTAATTTTCAACCCCCCCAAAAAATAGGGCAGAGCACTGGGTAGACGTAAATAGAGGAGTGTCTGCCATCGGGATGCGCCGTAGAGTTGAAAGAGATTTTTTAAATGATGATCAACACTGTGGAGGCCGAGGGTGGTGTTGGAAATAATCGGGAAAAAGGCGACAATCCAGGCACAAACCACCAGGGCTGCAAAGGTGTTATTCCGCAACCACATGATGATTAAAGGGGCGATCGCCACAATCGGCGTAGTTTGCAAAATCACCGCATAGGGGAAAAAACTGCGCTCAATCCATCGACTTTGGACAAACAGCACCGCAATCAATAACCCCGAACTGGCTGCGAACAGAAAGGCAATGCCGGTAATTTTCAGCGTGATCAACAGAGCCGGCCACAAACTGCCCCACTCGCTGATCAGGGTTTGGATCACCAACAGCGGCCCCGGCAACAGGAACGGGGGCAGGCCGGTGATCCGCACCAACAATTCCCAAGCGGTGAGGATTAAAAAACCGACAATCAACGGGGCCAGCACCTCCGGAGAGAGCCAGCCGGTGAATCGGGAGAAGCGGCGTAATGTTTTCAAATCAGCCATAGGTTAGACAGCATCGGCGATCGCCAATTGCTCGGCAATCTCCCGACAGTATTGGTTAAATTGTAGAGAAGTGCGAAAGGGTTCCCGGCGGGGATAGGGGGCATCAATGGCAATTTCGGCATGGATACGCCCCGGTTGGGGAGCCATGATCACCACCCGTTGGGAGAGGTAAACCGCCTCATAGATATTATGGGTGACAAAAAGTACCGTCCATTGCTGATCCTGCCAAAGTTGGAGCAAATCCGCATTTAAGCGGCTGCGGGTCATTTCATCCAGCGCCCCAAAGGGTTCATCCATCAGCATCAGCCGGGGATTGGTGATCAGGGCGCGGGCAATGGAAACCCGCATTTTCATGCCGCCGGAGAGTTGGCGAGGATAGGTGGATTCTGAACCTTGGAGGCCGACGAGGGCGATCGCCTCTTGGGCAATGGCGCGAATTTTGCGGGGGGCATAGCCTCGCAATTTTAACGGTAGCCCAACATTATCCAGCACCGTAGCCCAGGGCATCAGCGCCGCCTCTTGGAACACAAAGGCCAGATCCCCCTGATGGCTGGGATCATCCCACGCCACCGAACCCGCCGAAGGGCGGCCTAACCCAGCAATCAGCCGCAGGATCGTACTTTTGCCGCAGCCCGATGCTCCGAGTAAACTGACAAACTCCCCAGGGGCGATCGCCAAATTGGCATCTTTTAAAGCAACCGTGCCATTGCGGTACACTTTGCTAACCTGATGCAATTGGAGCAGGGGGGCAGAATCGGGCATGCTGAAGGGAGAGAAGGGTGCAGTTTGCCTAGGCGAGGGGTTTGCCAATGAAATCGAGGCTAAAGGCTTTAGTGTAGTCCGTCTCCGCCTTAAAAATGCCGGCCGTGACCAGATCATTAAAAAACTGCTGCCACCGTTGATCCGTCATCACGCCAATGCCTTGGGTTTCTGCATCCCCCGATAACACCAGGCCATGGTTGAGGATTTGCTCCAAGCCATAGGCCATCTGTTCGGTAGTCATTTCGGGGTTGGCTTCTTGAATTAACTGATTGCCCGGTTCAGGGTTTTCCAGATAGCTATACCAACCTTTAAGGGAAGCATCCACAAACCGCTGCACTAGATCCGGATTGTTCTCAATCATCTCCTGCCGCGTTTCAATCGTGGTGGCATAGGAAGTATAGCCATAGTCCGCAAGGAGGAAAACCACCGGCTCAAAGCCCCCTTCCTGGCGAATTTTCAGGGGTTCTGAGGAAAGATAACCCTGTTGGGCCGTGGTTTGATCCGCTAAAAAGGGGCCAATCGTAAAGTTGTAGGGGCGTTTTTGGTCATCGGTGAAGCCGTATTTGGCCTTCAGGAGCGGCCAATAGGTGGTGTTGGCGGCCGCTGAAATATAAATGGGTTTGCCTTTGAGATCTTCGAGGGTTTCAATGCCTTGGTTGGGATGGGCAATGAGCACCTGGGGGTCTTTTTGAAAGATGGCGGCGACGGTGACTTTGGGAATCCCTTCCTCCACCGCTTGGAGGGCATTGGCCCCATAGCCCATGAAAAAGTCGAGGACTCCAGACATCAGGAGTTGTGTGCCATTGACCTGCGGCCCCCCCATTTGGATTGTCACATCGAGGCCGTGGTCAGCATAGATGCCGGTGGCGACGGCTTGATAAAATCCGCCATGTTCGGCTTGGGCATACCAGTTGGTTCCGTAGGTGACGGCATCGAGGCCATTGCTTGGCTCTGAACGGGGTGAAGGGGTGCGGCCACAGGCGGCGATCGCCCCCCCGGCCAGGGCCA
>JAABSU010000176.1 GCA_011390265.1 Spirulina sp. | reverse complement strand
CTTTTCTCCGTTTCTAGGGGGTGCTCTCTACCTTAAACCACTACACCTTTTTTATTTTTTGTCAACCTGCGGAATGTTGGCTACAATGAATTATCGCCAGTCAAAAATCATCCATGAAGCGCAGACAAATTCTCAAATCAGCCGCCCTTGCAGCCACGGCGGCTACCTTTCCCCAATGGCTTCACTCTGTTTCAGCGCAAGGCATCACATCCAATTCGCACCAGCCTAATTTTTTACTGATCATGCTAGATGATCTAGGCTATGACGATTTAGCCTGTCATGGGAATACCATCGTTGAAACCCCAAATCTTGATGCACTCCATGCTGAATCCGTCACCTTTAATAATTTCTATGTTACGCCGGTTTGTGCCACGACCCGTGCGGCCCTGTTAACGGGTAAATCATTTCTGAGAACAGGGGTTTCTCATGTGCATGGGGGAAAAGATTTTATTCATCCCGATGAAGTCTTAATCGCAGACTATTTGAAACATCATGGCTATGAAACAGGCATGTGGGGAAAATGGCACTCTGGGACAACAACCCGCTATTTACCCGCAGACCGTGGCTTTGATGAAACCTATGTTGCGCAACTTTATAAGCATCAAGATAGTCAAGGGTATTTAAATGGTGAAGCCGTCAACCATACCGGCTGGACTGTGGACACTGTGACAGACTACGCCATTGATTTTATCGATCGCAAGCGTGACGCGCCTTGGTTTGCCTATCTGCCCTACATGACCATTCACACGCCATTACAAGCCCCCCGTGACCAGATTGATAAATATTTGGCCAAAGGAGTCGGCGATCGGCTGGCTAGTATTTTTGCCATGGTTGATAAATTTGATCAAACCTTGGGCCGATTAATGGCCGCATTGGAGCACACACAACAGGCCGAAAATACCGTCGTCCTCTTCTTAAGTGATAATGGCCCGCAGTATTTTGCAGATTTGCCCGCCGACGATCTCAAACTGCGTTACGTCAATGGGTACAAAGGGCACAAGGGGAGTGTGTGGGAAAATGGGATTAAATCGCCATTATTCATTCGATATCCCCGCGCCTATACTCCCCACGCCGTCGATCGCCTCTGTGATGTGACGGATCTACTGCCGACGATGTTGGATCTGGCCCATGTGCCGCGATCGCACCGTCCGCATGATCTCGATGGGCGTAGCATTGTTCCCTATTTGGAAGGGGATGAGCAGCATCTAGCACCGAAGGAACTGATTCTCTTTTCCCATGTGGGTTGGGAACCAGAAAAAACAGCCGAAAAACAGGAACAGTTACGAGACACAGAATATTTACCAGTGGGATCTGAGGCGAAGCAAAACCTCGATTTTGCCGTGCAGGTTTGTGGCTTGCGCACAGAAACCTTTAAGCTCCTGCAAAATCCTGATTTTGCCCATGATGCCCCCCCCGCTGATGATGGTTTAGTGTTGATCAATATGCAGCAAGACCCACGGGAATCGCAAAATGTGGTGCAACGCTATCCCGCCACAGCCCATCGGATGCAGATGACGCTAAAAGCGTGGTTTGCTGATGTCATTCGCGATGAGCATTCGTATCATATTCCAACCTTTGAACTGGGGGCGGGAACAACGAATGTTATTTTAACCTCGGCCTGTGAGCAACTGTCTGGAAATGCGGTGAATCGCGGCTATTACTTAGGAAATTTGCAGCATCGGGGCGATGGTGCGGTGTTCCGGATTGCGGTGCGTGATCCGGGGCTGTATCAGATGGCAGTGACGATCGCGGGGCCACAGTTTGATCCACCGGCGGCGGCACAATTTAAGATTGGCGATCGTATCTACGATTATCAACGCATTGACGGCGATCTCGTCAGTCCAACCCCCATTCAATTACACACCAGTGACACGATATTTTCGTTGGCACTGTCTCAGGATCTCGAAAAACCCATCCAACGCATGTTTAGAATTGACTTTACCCCAATCAATTGAGATCACGCCATCTCAACAGCACTGCGATCGCATCAATCCTACTGCTATGACACGCTTTAAGCCAATATTCCGCAGGTTGACAAATAATTAAAGAGTCGGTTAACACTGCGTTGGTGCGGACGGTACAAAGGTTATTGGTCGGAATTCGAGGTTATCTGTCGCCGCACAACTTCAACGTTAGCCCGCCCGCAGTGTTTTTTGAATCACTGAAAGAGCCGTAGATGAAGCAGTTGAGAGATCTAGGGATTGCGCTTCCTCCTCATCACACCGCATCTTGTATTTAGGTTGCAACATTGAGTCGTTGATCGTTATTGGTGACGATCAACGACTCACGTTTTAGTAAAGAAGGTGCGATCGCTGTAGCGCTGCTTTAAGCAGAATTCTCACGTTTTGTATCGTAGTTCATCAACTCACTCAAGGAATCAAACACAGCTTTGACGTAGTTGTAGTAGGTGTTGAGAGTAGCAACAGGCTAACAAGCCTAGTGCAACAGGCTGAAAAGCTCTGCTGGTGCTGAGTTTGAATCCCTGGTGCCGTTGACTAGGATCGTTAGGCAAACAATAGGAGATCATTATGTACTACAGCAGCGGTAACTACGAAGCCTTCGCCCGCCCGCGCAAACCCATAGGCGTGGAGAACAAGACGGCCTGGTTTGTCGGCTCGGGTCTAGCGGCGCTGTCAGGCGCTGCCTTCTTGATCCGCGACGGCCAGATGCCGGGCAACCGGATCACCATCTTGGAGCAGCAGATGTTGCCCGGTGGTGCGCTGGACGGCATCAAGGAGGCGGAAAAGGGCTTCGTGATTCGCGGCGGGCGCGAGATGGAAAGTAACTTCGAGTGTCTGTGGGACCTGTACCGCTCGATCCCGTCGCTGGAGATCGACGGTGCTAGCGTGCTCGACGAGTTCTATTGGCTGAACAAGGACGATCCGAACGTCTCTTTGCAGCGGGCCACAGTGAATTGCGGCGAGGACGCCCATACCGACGGCCTATTCACCCTTAGCGAGGGGGCGCAGAAGGAAATCATCCATCTCTTCCTGTCCACCCGCCAGGAGATGGAGAACAAGCGCATCAACGAGGTGTTCGGGGAGGAGTTCCTGAACAGCAATTTCTGGCTGTACTGGCGTACGATGTTTGCTTTCGAGGAGTGGCACTCGGCGCTGGAGATGAAGTTGTACCTGCACCGCTTCATCCACCAAATTTCAGGTTTGCCGGACTTCTCTACACTGAAGTTCACCAAGTACAACCAGTACGAATCGATGGTGCTGCCGCTGGTCAAGTGGCTGCTGGATCATGGTGTGGTGTTCCAGTACGGAACCGAGGTCACTGATGTCGATTTCACCATTGCACCCGAACGCAAGCAGGCCACCCGCATCCACTGGCGCAAGAGCGGCGGCGAAGGCGGTGTCGATCTCGGCCCCGATGACCTGGTATTCATGACCATCGGCTCGCTCACCGAGAACTCCGACAACGGCGACCACCATACACCGGCAAAGCTCAATGAGGGGTCTGCGCCAGCCTGGGATCTGTGGCGGCGGATCGCGGCAAAGGATCCGGCGTTCGGACACCCAGACGTGTTTGGCGCGCACATCCCCGAGACCAAATGGGAGTCGGCGACCGTCACCACGCTCGATGAACGCATCCCGAGGTACATCCAGGCGATCGCCAAGCGCGATCCGTTCAGTGGCAAAGTGGTTACGGGGGGCATCGTGACCGCGAAAGACTCTTCCTGGTTGCTCAGTTGGACGGTGAACCGGCAGCCCCACTTCAAACAGCAGCCCAAGGATCAGATCGTGGTTTGGGTCTACGGGCTGTTCGTTGAGAAGCCCGGTGACTACGTGAAGAAGACCATACAGGACTGTACCGGCGAAGAGATCACCCAGGAATGGCTCTACCACCTGGGCGTACCAGTCGAGGACATCCCCGAACTGGCCGCAACCGGTGCGAAGACTGTGCCGGTGATGATGCCGTACATAACCGCATTCTTCATGCCGCGCCAGGCCGGTGATCGGCCGGACGTAGTACCCGAAGGATCGGTCAACTTCGCCTTCATCGGCCAGTTCGCGGAATCCAAACAGCGCGACTGTATCTTCACCACCGAGTACTCCGTGCGCACACCGATGGAGGCTGTCTACACAATGCTCGGAGTCGAGCGCGGCGTGCCGGAGGTATTCAACTCTACCTACGACATCCGCATGCTCCTGGCCGCGTCGGGCCGTCTGCGCGACGGCAAAGCGATCGGCATCCCAGGCCCCGCGTTCCTGCGTAACATGCTAATGAATAAGCTCGACAAAACCCAGATCGGGGTACTGCTGCATGAGTTCGGGCTGCTCCCAGGCGACTGACCAGGCTTATCCGCATTGTCCATTTTCACAGTTGAGGGATGACGCTGCTGTGCCAAGTGCCCGTTTAGCAACTCGACCGGAGAAGAGAACCTATAAATCAGGAATCTGAAGCAATTGTTAATGACAAGATGCGTCCCGAATATGATTTTTCGGGTGGCGTTCGTGGCAAGTACGATGAAGCTTACAGCCTGTTTAAAAACAATCTGATTGGCTCTCAAAGTCCCTCTCCCGTTCTAGGCTACCATGTACACATAACCCTAAAACTCTTGCCTAGTCTTGATTTCAGCGATTCATGTATTTCTCAACAAATCTGATTTAACGACGAGTCAACCTGAGAGCCGTGTGTAACGCCATTTTCTATCATCTCAAATTTGAGGCCAATCAAACGGGGCAATGGGATATTCTCATCTACGATCGCGATGGCAATGCCTTGGATTAAACCGGCTCTAATCGCAAGTCTGTACCTTCTCGGCGGCTGCGCCCTCTTTGTTCAGCCCCAAATTCCCACGGGGGGGCTGAATAGCAACAGCCCGGAGGAATACCCTGCCTATAGTGGCGATGGCCGCTATTTGGCCTTTAGTAGCGATCGCCTCGGCCGCCGCGATATTTTCCTCTACGACCTCCAAACCCGCCAACTCGTCCCCCTTCCCAACCTCAACCGCCGCGATTCCAGCCAAGACCAGCCCGCCCTCAGTGCCGATGGTCGCTATCTCGCCTACGTTTCCACCGAACGGGGCCGCTCCGATATCCTCGTTTATGACCGCCAAAGGGAGCGATCGCAACTCCTCACCGCCAACCTGCGCGGTTCTGTGCGTCACCCCACGATCACGGGCGACGGCACGCAAGTCGCCTTTCAAACCAATCAATTGGGGCAATGGAACCTGGCGATCGTTGAGGTGAACCCGTGAATCTAGCCCAGCCCCCCCAATGTTTTATTGTTGATCGCTTGGCTCTGGAACCAACCCCCACTCCAGGAAGAGAGTTGGCAAGGCCGGATCTTTTGGTAGATTCTTAAGAGAGATTTAAAAAATCAACCCTTTGCAACCTATGGATTACTCCCTCTGGCCCGGCCAATCCTATCCCCTTGGTGCAACATGGGACGGGAAAGGTACGAACTTTGCCCTGTTTAGTGAAAATGCAACCGGGGTCGATCTTTGTCTCTTTGATGACCAAGATCGCGAAACCCGCATTTCCCTCAAGGAAAATAACCACTTCGTTTGGCATGGGTATTTACCCGACGTTGGGCCGGGTCAACGCTATGGCTACCGCGTCTATGGCAGCTTCCTACCCCATCAGGGCTATCGCTTCAATGTCAATAAACTGCTGATTGACCCCTATGCCAAGGCGATCGCGGGTGATGTCATCCATGATGAAGCCATCTATAGCTACCCCTGGGAAGGGGATGCCGAAGACCTGGGGTTTAACGACCTCAACAGCGCCCCCTATATGCCCAAATGCGTCGTCATTGACCCCCAGTTTGATTGGGAAGGGGATGAACTGCTGCGGATTCCGATGCACGAATCCGTAATCTACGAAATTCACGTCAAAGGCTTCACGAAACAACACCCCGATATTCCCGCCCCCTTGCAGGGAACCTACAGCGGTCTTGCCCATCCCGCTGCCATTGCATACCTCAAATCCTTGGGGATTACCGCCGTCGAACTACTCCCCATCCATTCCATCTACATCAACCAAGGCCATTTGGTGGGTAAAGGCCTCCATAACTATTGGGGTTACGACAACCTCAACTACTTTGCCCCCTACTCCGGCTATAGTGCCAAGGGCAAACGGGGGGAACAGGTGCAGGAATTTAAGACCATGGTTAAGGCTTTGCACAAAGCCGGCCTAGAGGTGATTCTCGATGTGGTTTATAACCACACAGGCGAAGGCAACCACATGGGGCCGACCCTTTCCCTGCGAGGCATTGATAGCACCTCCTACTATCGCACCATGGAAGAAAGCCCCCGCTATTATATGGACTTCACCGGCTGCGGTAACTCCCTCAATGTCCGCCATCCCCAAGTTTTGAAACTCGTGACCGACAGTTTGCGCTATTGGGTGGAGGAAATGCACGTCGATGGGTTCCGGTTTGATTTAGCTTCGGCGTTGGCGCGGGAACTCTACGATGTCAATAATTTAGCGGCATTTTTCAATATCATTCACCAAGATCCGGTTTTATCGACCGTCAAGTTGATTGCGGAGCCGTGGGATATTGGTGAAGGGGGCTATCAGGTGGGGAATTTTCCGCTGTTGTGGTCGGAGTGGAATGGGAAATATCGCGATACGATGCGAGATTTTTGGATTGGCCAGGAAAGCAGTGTCGGGGAATTTGCCTCGCGGTTTACGGGCAGTTCTGACCTTTATGAATTGAGCGGCCGGAAACCCAGTGCCAGTATTAATTTCATTACCGCCCATGATGGTTTCACTCTCAATGATTTAGTCAGTTATAACGAAAAACACAATGAGGACAATGGCGAGGAGAATCGCGATGGGGATGATCATAATCGTTCTTGGAATTGTGGGGAGGAGGGGCCAACGGATGACCCGGAAATTTTGACGCTGCGGGAGCGGCAACGGCGCAATTTACTGGTCACATTAATGTTATCCCAGGGGGTGCCGATGCTTCTCGGTGGGGATGAAATGGGGCGCACCCAACAGGGCAACAATAACCCCTATTGCCAGGATAACGAAATTTCTTGGTTTAATTGGTCGTTAACCCAAAGCAATCAGGATCTCTTGGAGTTTACCCGCAAGTTGATTGCTTTCCACCACAATAACCCGGTGTTTCAGCGGCGCAATTGGTTCCAAGGGCGGGAAATTCACGGCTCTGGTGTCCATGATATCCTCTGGTTTAACCCCGATGGCATGGAGATGACGGAGGAGCAATGGAATCATGATTATGCCAAGGCGTTGGGGATTTTCATCAATGGGGAGGAGTTGGTGCAGGTGAATGACAAGGGCGATCGCATTCTCGGCGAAAGCTTTTTGATGTTCCTCAATGCCCACCATGAAGCGATCGAGTTTGCGATTCCCGAACGGTTGCAACTGTGGGAATGGCAAGTGATCATCGACACGGTGGAGCCTCAGTTTTTAGCAGCGGGGCCGGTGTACAAACACGATCAGGTCATTTCGGTGACGGAGCGATCGCTCATCCTCCTCCAACGGGGCCCAGATGCCCCACCTCTCCCTCCAAAACCTATCGTTTCGGTGGCAAAAACCGGCAAAAATCATAATTAATCGGGTTGTTGATCGGGCGCAAGCATTGCGCCCCTA
>JAABSU010000018.1 GCA_011390265.1 Spirulina sp. | reverse complement strand
CAGATATTGCTCAGGAATTTGTCGAGGGTTGGGAGCAACTTTACGATCCGATCCGTTTCCTCGATCGCACCTATCGCCACTATCGCATTCTCGGCACCGCCCCTTGCCATGCCAAACGCCGCGCCGCGATGAAGGGCAAGCCGAAGGGGAAACAACAGGTTACCCGGCGGGAACTTCAGGCGTTGCTGATTATTGCTTGGCGGCAGGGGATTGTTCGTAAAACCCGGTTTAAATT
>JAABSU010000175.1 GCA_011390265.1 Spirulina sp. | reverse complement strand
TAGCCGCTGTCCCCATCGCGGACACTATCGGGGTCGTGGCAGACGATTCAGGGGACGGCTTTGAAGGCAGGGCATACCTCTACAACGTTGCCGACCCCGGCTGGGTATCCGCTGCATCCCCCGTTACGGTCAACAGCAAGCCCGGCCCCGTCATCACCCTTGACGCTGGGGATATTGCACCCACGGGAACGCGGCTTTGGCTCTCCCCTGATACCCTCACCACCATCGGGGACATCTCCGCAACCACTACCGCGCTGGCTGTCAGGGTGGGGGATGCTGAGACAGACATAGCGGCTATTGAGGTAGAGCAGGCTACGCAAAACTCACGACTCACCGCCACAGAGTCAGCCACCTCAATTAATGCCGCGAATATCACCGCTCTCAATGCTGACTACGGGGGGAGGCTGACCACGGCGGAGACGAATATCACGGCACTACAGACCGCCCAATCTATTGAATCAGGGCGGCTCACGGCGTTGGAAGCAGGGCAGACCACCCAGGATACTCGCCTCACCAATATCGAAACGGTCAACACCACCCAGGGCGGGCAAATCACCACGCTACAGGGTACGGATGCCACCCAGACCTCCCAGATTGCGGCATTGCAGGCGGCAGATGCGGCGGCGGGGGTTCAGGTTTCTGCCATTGATGCGCGGCTCTTGATTGCTGAGTCTGATATTTTGGCGTTGGAGTCAGGGCAGGCGGTTCAGGATGTGGCCACGAATGCGATCGCCGGACGGGTGACGACGGCTGAAACGAATATCACCGCTTTGCAATCCGGTCAAGCCACCCTCACCACGAATCTTCAGGGCCTCGCCACCTCCCTGCCGATTACCTATCAAGCCCGCGCAGAAAAGAATCAGGCGGGGGGTTATCCAGGGCTAAGAATTGACGGAACCATTGACCCCAACCAACTCCCCCCATCGGTGAAGACCGTCAGGGAAACAAACTACGTCGCCACAATTGCCGAGCGCGATGCCCTTGCTGCCAATGACCCTCGCCCCGAAATTGATGGCCCGTGGGGAGTGAATCAGGCGGGCTATGCCGTTGTAGTGGCCGATACGGGAGCCGGTGACGCGGGCTTTTTTGTCTGGAACGGTGCGGCGTTTCTGGACTTCACCGCCACACTTTTGATCACAAGCTCCGACGACATTAGCGAAGGCTCAACCAACCTTTTCTACTTGGATTCACGGGTGGCCAATGCCCCGGCGGTCACGGATAACGCAGCGGCCATCTCTGCCCTTGGTGTTCGGGTGGGAACGGCGGAAGGGGAAATCGACGCAATCCAGGCTGAACAGATTACCCAAAATAACCGCCTCACTGCAACCGAGGGGGCAACGGCGGTCAATGCGGGCGATATAGACGCAATCGAGGCTGAACAGATTACCCAAAATAATCGGCTCACTGCCACGGAAGCCGCGACCGCTACCAATGCCGGAGATATTGACGGACTTGAGGCTGATGTTGCCGCTCTCCAAGCCAGCGATACCGCCCAAACTACGGCTATCAATGCACGGTTAACCTCGTTTAATGGCCGCACTGCCCCGGCTGTTATCCCGACGGCGGGAGACTACGCGGCCTCCATGCTGACCAATGACAGCGGAGTGCCGGGGGCAACGGTTAGCGATGCTCTGACGGGACATGGAGCAGAAATTGACGCACTGGCGGCACTGATTGGGCCGGTAGCAAACAAAGTGACCAAAGGCGGTGACAGCGACGCGGCCCCCCTCGTCATTGGCACAAACGACGCTCAACCCCTCACCCTTGAAACGAACAACACCCCCCGCATTGTGGTAGGAGCGGCGGGTGAGGTGACGATCAACGGATTGACGGAAAACGCCATGGGGAGCCACTACCTCAAGCAAGACCCGGCGACCAAGCGGCTCTATGCCACGCCGGTTGTGGATGTTGCAATGGTGGATTTATCCATGCTGCCAGAGGTGACTTGGATAAGCGGGAACACTGTACAGGTGGGGGTGGGTAAAGCTGTTTGTCGGTCAATTGTTGACGATAATTCTGAGCGACTTTGGCGTAGACCGTACAGCATTGCCCCAATTACCGCGACGCTACCCGTAGGCTTTTCTGGCAGCAACGCCTATGTTTTTTTGGCGACCAATGGCACGGGTGATTCTGCATCTGATACAGCGTTCATCTCTTCTCAAGATCCGCCCAACAACACCCCAACGGGCTTTAATTGGGTACGCATGGTTTGCCCATTATTTGTGGAGAGTGGGGTGATTAAAAAAGGGACTCACTTACCAGGATTGCAGCGATTTAACTACGATGTGGATTGGTCAACAAATATTAACCCTGTGGCTACAGCGGGGGGCGGACTTATCTCGGTTGGTGTGCCTGTTTACCCGATTGCGATGAATGTATTTTGCTCCAGCGGGAGTGCGTTAACAAGTGGCGTTGCTACCTCCACACGATTTAGCCGAAATAGTGCAAATACTACCCCCGCAATAACTCAACCTAATAGTTTTTCGGCGGGTTTTGACGGGGACATATCCTCATATTATGTTGTTTCTGGTGCGTATATTTTTACTCCGTGGGCGCATGATGGGCTAATAACAGCAACGGCACAAGTCCGAGCTATGCGCTCCGGGGCCTATACTGAATCACTTCCAACCTTTCGTATTTCTGGTTATTCATGGAGCAAATAATTATGTCTCAATTTTGGTTCAACCCTTCCCGCCCTTCCGATGGTCTTCCTGACCTTGTTCAGCTTGCCCCCCCTCAATCTGAGCCCGGGGTAGATGTCCCCGGCTATTTGCCGGTTGAATATGACCCGGTGAACGACATTATCACCCTGCACGACGGGGAAACAATTCAATGGCCCCCGCCATCGCCCCCCGTTCTCGATTGGGACTCCTTTCAACTCGCCACCATCGCCCAATACGAGCAACTGTTAGACCTTTCCACCGCGACGTTCGGGGTCAAAGCCACGCTCCAAAACTGGATAGCCAAAATGCCAATAAATCGCCCTGAAGCATTGCCCCTATTTGTGCAATCCTGGAATGCCGTCGCGGGACTTGTGCCTGCGGAGAGCGGCATTGATTGGGCTGGGGTAGTGGCGGCGGCAGTAGAGTACCATTGCCCTGTTTTTGCAAACCTTGACCCTGATACGGGGTTACTGCCTACGGGAGAGTGACCCCACATTGAAAGCCACCATCACCATCACCTGTTCTGACCCCTATTGCCCCCCTGTTTGTCGCGTGTTTATCGTCAACCGCACCCCACGCCGGATTGACTCCCGCCTGCTTATGGCTTTGGATGTCATGGGGGATTGCTACACCCATGGGATAAAAGTGGATTGGGAGTTGGCTCATTGCTCCATTAGCGGGGCGGTCTTATTGGGGATGCCACCACGGGCTAAATTTCCTGAACTCCTGCCCATGTTCGCATTGGGGGATGATGCCGATCTGGATGATCTGACCGTTGAAGAGTTTTTGCGGTGGGGGCGATCGCAACGAGGGCAGCGGTTTTTCTCTGGGCTGATCCGGCGCGTGGGGGGAAAGATGTTGCGGTTGGGGAAAGCCTAGATGTTGGGGAGTGGAAGCGTGAATATTTCTGAATGTGCTAGTGCAATGGCTAAGGCAAAACTATCCCCCCGATAAATATCGTCCCCCCGGCAAACCTGCCAAGCATCGGTATGATAATGGTTTTCGTAGCGTGGCTTGAACCACTGCACAATAACCCCAGTCACGGGGGCAATGAAGGTGTAGTCAGGGCAGACCCAATCGCCTCCATGATGGTCATCAATCAACCGGCCCCCTTTGGGCCAGACCTTGCGGATTTGGGCGGTAAATTCTTCAAAAGTCATCGGTCGTTGTTGAGGTGAATTACAAGGAATTAGGATGAAGGCTACCTCAACGGGGTAGGCTGGTAGTCTAACAATCGGGCAAGCAATACCCGCATGGGGCGAGGGGTTTTACCATTGACCCATCGCTGCACGACACGGGCGGCACTCACGCCGGTTAACGTGGCCACCTGCTCAAAGGTTTGCCCAGTTCTGGTTAAATATTCATCCAGTTCAATTTCTTCAGGCGGGGCAAATGCCACACTAGGCCGCCCGCGCTTTTTGGTACAATGCCGATGATCCATAGCTGCCTCCTATTAGCTGTGGGTTGTGATCGCCTTCCGTCCTGCTCCGACGGGGGGCGATTATTTTTATGACAATTTATCGTTGCTGTGATTTTGAGGATAGCCGATAGTGATTGCATTGGCAACCCGGAGCGGTAGTGGAACGCCAACGGATTGACAACCCACCTGGGTTTGCAACCCGTTGACAACCCGTTACCCACCCGGAACGCCAAAACTTTGAACCAGTTCGGAGACTGAACCACCATGGACGATGACAAATTAACTGAAAGGCTTTTAGCAAAGCTCATTATGTTGCTTTTCTTTTCGGGATCTGCCTTGGCACTGATCCTCTATTTTGCAGATTGGGATATGTGGGTTAACTTACTGCTTGCCTTTTTTGCGGGGCGGATCATGCTGGCAATTGTTGATGCTTCCAACAGTAAGTAGGGAGGGATATTAGTGGTTACCGTTGATATTTTGCCAGGGAGTCCTGATATTCAAATCTCCCGAAGTCGGAATGACTTTGAGCGAATCAAGGGGAACCCCACCAAAGGGGCGATCCGAAATTGGGAGGAAATTCTGAGGCTATTCTTGGAAGATTACTGGAAGGAAACTCCTTCGACTCAGCACCGGCTAACTCCATACCAGCAATGGGTCTTGCTAGCAGTACACAGGGAGTTCAACGACTGGAAGGATAACCACACCCGTCTCCCTGAGATCGAAGCCTGGGTCAAAAAAAACCGTCAACAATTAAGTAAGGAAAATTATGAACATTTCAGAACTAAGCGCAAGTCTGATTAATCAAGGGCTACTGCCAAGCAACCTCAATGAATCACGGGAGGAATTGGCGAAGGCAATCCTGGAGTTAGGGCTTCAGGAATCGATTGACTTTAAGGATCAGAATGCCCAGATTAGTACGGAATATGAGTCCCGGATTCGGGCCTTACTTGAGCGGAGCAAAAAAGGTTCCACTCCTAATGTTTCAACGGCGATCGCCCGCTCAAAATCCGAACCCCGCCCCGTTGGCACTCCCCACGCCATCATTGACGAGCCGGGGGTAGACTTCTCGATCCCCGCCGATCTGGAGTTGGCGATCGCGGCAAAAGCCCAAGTTTTCGCAGCGGAACTCTGTCGCATCTATCGCACCCATGCGGTTAGTGCAGCCCGTCAGGGCATTGCGGATGTCAACGCCTCCATCATGGAATCACTCAAATAAAAAAACGGGGCTGTCTCACCAACCCCGCCGCGTCCTTTACCTAACCTAACTATGATAATTGCAAACATCCCCCCCGTTGCGCCGCCGCCCCCCGTGGCAATCGTCACGATCCATGACATTCCCATCGAGCAACGCCGCCCCCCCGCCCGTTCAAAGGTTTTTCACTCTCACCCACAAATTGCCTACACCCCCGCCTGCTCCCAATTGACAAGCCAAACCGCCGCTGATGGTTCAGTGTTTGGCGTGGTCATGCCCGACGGGGCGTTCAACCCTTTGGCTATTGTTGAGCCAAAGGAATTACCCCGGGCAAATGCGGCCCTTACCGCCATGGGGGTCTGTAAAAACAAAGGAGTGACAGTCCCCATCACCACGGTGCAAGAGGCACGGCTGCGGGCAACCGTGCTAGAGGTTACCCCCACCATGGGGGAATCGGAACCGGCAAAAAAGTTGCCAACAGCATGGATTCGGATCGTGGTGGGGGGCGGCGCGATCGCCCTAGCGGGGACACTCCTGATCCTGAGCCAACGGAGCCACAACCAAGCGGCTTCTAGTCGTGAATCTTTACGCCAACTTCTGGAGAGTGAATGATGAACATTAACACCCCTTACACCATTGGGGGACTGGGAATCTTTGGGTTATCCCTGCTCACGATGGGCAACCCAGACCGCGCCCTGGTCGAGACAGTGCAGACCAGTGGCAGCCAGGCAACGGTTCATGCTGAGATTGAAACCCAACGGGCGGAGGCCGAAGACCAAATTGCCAACTTGCGGCTATCTGGGGTCTGCGTCTTGCTCTCCCCCGTGGATACCGCAGGCAATACCGTGAGCTTAAATACGCCGGGGCTAACCGTTCCCGATCTTCGCGCGGGGGTAGCAGTCTGCGATCGCACAGGTAACACGGCGATGTGGGATGGGGCGAGGCTAACTGCTTTTGCTCAGTCCCGTAACCCCGCCATGATTCAGCAATTCCTCAACACATCCAATATTTCTGGAGTAAACCCATGACACTCTCTCGCAGCGGCCCAAGCGCTCTCTCAAACGACCCTGCTATCACGGTCAAAGCAACCCCAGTGGCCACAAAAAAAAGCGGTGGGCTTTTCGGTTGGGTTGATGCAATTTTTGGCAATACGGGGGTGCTACACCGGATTATTTTGACCGGCACGGGGGTCTTGATTCTTGGGGTGTTCTATCGCTCCATTGCCCCCTACTCTGCACTGATGGCGCGGATTTTCTCTGATGGTGGCGGCGCTCCATCGATCCTGAACACCATCGCCGGAACCATGCTTTTTGCAGCGGTACAGGCGGCTGAGGTGTTGCCTTTGGCGGTTGCACGGGGTAACACGGATATTTACAAATTCTCCAAGTTTGTGATGTGGGTTGCCTTCACTTGGGATCTGATTGCCTGTATTATCCACTTTCCCCCGCTGTCAGTCAGCTTTAATATTTTCCGGTTTGCTCCGTCAGTAACGGGCATTGATTGGGGCAACCTGATCCTGCTCTTGGTCACTGTGTTTGGTGGCACAGGTTGGATGATGCTACGCAACGAGTTTGCTAAGGCATACGGGAGGGGGCAATGATTGACCCCCAACTGATCGATGAAGCTGTGGCCACATCCATTGACCGCCGGGCTGCGTCTGCCCAAAAAATCACACTGGGGTCGGTGGGCTTGGGTGCGATCGCTTTCTTGTCCGGTGCGTCCCCTTATGTCGCAGCGTTGGCAGTCTTCGGGGTGTTGAGTAGCCAATTTGAGTATTTCCGGAAAACCGGCGAAGACAAAAAAACGCTGGAAGGATTGCTCAATGGCACTGCCACCCTTGACGACCTCAATCAAGAGCAGATCGCCATCCTCACCCAAGCGGCCAAAATCAAGATCACCCGTCCATCCCTATCCCCTTCCTCTACCCAAAACCATGCTCACCCCAATCCCCCGCACCCCCAGCCGATTAGCCCTAACCCTAGCCATGGTCACGACAGCCAAGGCGGTTTGCTCTCAAGGCAAAGTCTGCCCCATTCGTCGCATAGTCGTGGCCACCAAAATGCGGGCGTGGCTCCGGCAACTGAGCAGCCAACCCCAACAGGTCAACTCCATTACCCGCCGGTATCGGCTCCCTTCACGTGGGTGGCGGTGGCTCCCGCTGGAGTTGATCCGGTTGATGTAAAGGAGGGTCTAACCGGGGCGTATGGTGAGGTTATTGCCAGTGTTACCGATATGGACGGAGCGCATTCTAAGCCTCGCCACATCGCTCTACTCGCTGTTACCCAATGTGGCAAAACCACCACCATAGCGGCGATCGCTCATGCC
>JAABSU010000174.1 GCA_011390265.1 Spirulina sp. | reverse complement strand
GAATTGCTCACCGGCTCAACGGGGGTGAAAAAACGGCGGGACATTCATAGCCAGCTTTATAACGGCGAGTTGCCGCTGTTGGTGGGAACCCATGCCCTCATCGAAGACCCGGTGGAGTTTCGCCAGTTGGGTTTGGTGGTGATTGATGAACAGCATCGCTTTGGCGTGCAGCAGCGGGGCAGATTGCTGGCCAAGGGGCAATCTCCCCATTTGCTGACGATGACCGCCACCCCCATCCCCCGCACCCTCGCCCTTAGCCTTCATGGGGATCTCGATGTCTCCCAAATCGACGAACTCCCCCCCGGCCGCCAACCGATTCAAACCGTCGTTCTCACGGCGAAGGAGCGACAGCAGGCCTACGATCTGATTCGGCGGGAATTGGCGGGCGATCGCCAAGCCTACATTATTTTTCCCCTCATTGAAGAATCGGAAAAACTGGATGTTAAGGCAGCGGTGAAGGAATACGAACGGTTGCAAGAGACGATCTTCCCCGATGTTTCCGTGGGCCTCCTCCACGGTCGCCTCAAACCAGCGGAAAAAGAAACCGCCCTCGCCCAATTCCGCGACAACGAAACGCCGATCATCGTCTCCACGACGGTGATCGAGGTGGGGGTGGATGTGCCCAACGCCACGGTGATGCTGATTGAAAATGCCGAACGCTTCGGCCTCTCCCAACTCCACCAACTACGGGGCCGGGTGGGGCGCGGCTCCCATGCCTCCTACTGCTTCCTGATGACCAGTAGTAAAAATCCCGATGCCATGAACCGGCTCAAGGTATTGGAGCAATCCCAGGATGGGTTTTTTATTGCCGAGATGGATTTAAAGCTGCGGGGGCCTGGGGAAGTGTTGGGGACACGGCAAACGGGCCTGGCGGATTTTGCTCTGGCGAGTTTGGTGGAGGATCAAGAAGTGTTGCTGTTGGCGCGGGATGCGGCCACGAAGTTACTCTTAGCAGAGCCGGAATTGGAGCCTTATCCCAGCCTGCGGGAGGAATTGGGGAGGCGCGATCGCCAACTGATGGGGGGAGGAATTTTGAATTAGGAAGTAGGAAGTGGGGGAAAGAGGGCGGGTATTTGCTCAGAAAATGAGTACTCTGGATAAAAGCTAATCCTCCATCCCTGAATCCAACCGATGACTGTTGATCCAAAGACTTCGACAAAAAAGCTCGCGGTGCGTGGCGCAACTTGGGTATTTTTGGGGTACGGTGCCAACCAAATGCTCCGGTTTGTCAATAACCTGATCCTGACACGACTCTTAATTCCAGATTTTTTCGGGTTGATGGCTTTGGTTACGACCCTACGCATGGGGTTAGAACTCTTTTCCGATGTGGGCGTGAATCAAAGTGTTGTGCATAGTTCCCGTGGGGAAGAGCGGGTTTTTTTAAATACGGCTTGGACTGTGCAGGTGATTCGGGGCTTTGTGCTCTGGGGCATTAGCTTGCTCTTGACCATGCCGGCGGCTCATTTTTACGGAGATGAGCGGCTGTTATTGTTGTTCCCCTTTGTGGGCCTAACCACAGTGGTGGATAGTCTGCGCTCCAATGCATTTTTCACCCTTAACCGTCGTTTAGAAGTGGGCAAACTCACGATCCTTGAGTTCGTCAGCAGTGTTGTGGGGTTGACGGTGATGATGACTTGGGCATGGTTGAGTCCAACGGTGTGGGCGTTGGCCGTGGGGGGCTTGGCGGGGCATCTGTTTAAAACCATTAGCAGCTACATCGTTTTTGATGAGCCAATGCCGCGCTGGACATTAGATCCAGACTGTTTAAAGGAGTTGGCCAGTTTCGGCCGGTGGATTTTTGTGGCGGCGGCGATGATGTTTTTGGCGGAACAATCCGATCGCCTCATTCTGGGGCGGCTATTGCCCTTTAGTGTTTTGGGGATCTATACCATCGCCTATACGATGGCCAATATTCCCCGTCAATTGTTTAAACGCCTCAGCACAAAGGTGATTTTCCCCGCCATCTCTCAACAAAATCATCTACCCCGTCCCCAATTGAGGCGTAAAATTCAGCGGCAACGGTGGCCGCTGCTGTTGCTCTCGGCTTTGGGGGTGGCGCTGTTGGTGTCCTTTGGGGATCAGGTTATTTTGAGCCTCTATGACGCACGCTATCAGGATGCAGCTTGGATGATGCCGATTCTTTGTGCGGGGATTTGGTTTTCAGTGCTGTTTTACACCCTCTCCCCAGCCCTATTGGCGGTGGGCAAGCCCTCCTACAGTGCCTACAGCAATTTTGCCAGTTTGTTGGTGGTGGTGATTGGCTTACCATTGAGTTTCCAGTATGGGGGCTTACCTTGGGGAATTGCGTTGATTTCTTTCAGTGATATTTTTCCCTACTTGGTCATCCAGGGCGGGTTATTCCAGGAAAAACTGCTGTGTTTGAAGCAGGATTTGATCAGTACGCTGTTGTTACTGGGTCTCATGGCGCTGTTCTTGCAGTTGCGGGTGTTCTTAAACTGGGGAATGCCTTGGGATTTAATGTTTCAGTCTTAATGGATCGCGTTAAGGAGAAAAGATCGCCATGGGCGGATCAGCAAATTCAACCGTAGAAACCAACCCCACCCCAGATCCAGCAGCAGGGATTTGGGAGCGATTGGATCATCTCCTCGATGCGGAAACCCTCACCCCTGAAACGCCCTCCCCTGAAACGCCTGCGGCGATCGCCGCCTCGAAGTTAGTGCAGTTTCCCAACCCGCGTCCAGAACCGCCAGCGCTCCCCCCTGCTCCCCATCCCCATCCGGTGAATCTGCCTGCCCTCGATGCCACCCTGGAGGCCCTGGTTAAGCTCATCGCTCCGGAACACAGTCAAGGAGAAACCCTCGGTGCATTGCAGCAGGTGGTGACGGTGCTCAATGCTGAGGCGGGGGCGGCTTTGGCGACTCAGGCGGATGTGGCGCGGCTTACGGCAGACTATGAAGATCTTCAGGGCCAAGTGGCAGCCCTACAAACCCCGGCCCCGTCCCTAACTCCATTGGTTGCATCCCCTGGGCCAACGGACTCCCCGACAGTCCCGCCGATGGAGAGGGCCACCCCCCCACAGCCAGAACCAGAGATGGCCCCTCCTGCCCTTGCTATACCCTCGGCGATCCCCGATCCTGACCCCCCAACGGTCATCGTTACCGCCACACCAGACCCTCTGGAACTTACCCCCAATCTAGAAGCGCTCACTGCTTGCGAGGCTAACCGAGAAACACCAGAAACGGCCCCTGCGCCGCCCCGTCGTCGTTTCGCCTTAACCCGTCGCCAGGGGATTGGTTTACTGGCGATCGCCCTCACCCTTGGGGCCTTGGTGGGCTACGTCCAATGGATCCGCCCCCAACGGCATTTGATCACCCAGTTAGAATCCGCCCTTGCCGCTGATCCCAACCTCTCCCTCTATCGGATTTTGCCTGAGGTGCAGGGGCGGCGGGTGATTCTCCGGGGGACGGTTCCCCATCGAGAACTGCGCCAGGAGATCCAAACGCTGATCAATGGGTTAGCCCCGAATTATCAGATTGAGGATCAGTTGATTGTGGTGGATGGGCCGGTGATTGCGGCGGTGAACCGATTGGCGGCGACCTTCAATAGTTTACCCGGCACGCTGCTCACGGCTCAATTTCATGGCGGCCAGGTGATTCTCACCGGCACGACGGCCGCCATCGAGACGGAGGCAATGATTGTCCAGCGGTTTGAAGCGATTCCGGGGGTGATGGCGGTGGAGAATTTCCTTCGGGTTCAGCCTCTTTCCTTGCCGACGCGGTTTTATTTTGGCCACAATAAGGCGACGGTGGAGCCGGTGGATATTAAGGCGAAGGTGATTCCGGTGAAGAATTTTCTCCAACAGTATCCCCATCTCAGGGTGGAGATTCGCGGCTATAGCCATGGCAGTGAGGAGGGGGGCGATCGCCTTGCTCTCCAACGGGCGGGGGCAGTGCAGACGTTGCTAGAAGACTATGGCATCGATCGCCGTCGTCTGGCGGTGGTGAGAACGGGGGGGTCGCCGGCCAATGTAACTCCAGACCAAGACCGCTGGCTCCATCGCACGGTGGCCTTTAATCTTTTGAGCGATCGCCCCTCCGGCCAGCATTAAACAGAGGAACACGGCACAATGGAACGGTAACGTTTAATCTACCCGTGATTTTTATGTGTAATCTCGCCGATCGCCTCAGCGGTCTGGGGCGATTGCTCCAAACCCTGACCTTCTTCCAAGTCATTCCCTTCTTGGGTTCCTTTGCCCCCATGTCTTCCCAACCCCCGGCCCCGCCCACCATCAGTGATCATCTCATTTTCGATTTCCAAACCCTAAGCGCGGCGGATCTCCAAGCCACTTGGGGGAGCCTCGATGATGTGGTGATGGGGGGGGTGAGTGCCAGCCGTTTTGAACAGGACAGCGAGGGGGCGCTGTTTACCGGGGAAACTTCGACAGAGAACTCCGGCGGGTTTACGTCGGTGCGATCGCGCAACTTCACCCCTCCCCTCGATGTGGGCAATGCCACGGGGATCACGTTGCGAGTTAAAGGAGATGGCCAACGCTATAAGTTTTTCATTCGGGATCAAAATGGTTGGGATAGCATCGCCTACGCCGCTTCCTTTGATACAGCGGCCCAGCAATGGCTAACGATTCAGATCCCCTTTGCCACACTCAAACCCGTCTTTCGGGCCAAAACCGTGGAGAATGCACCGCCCCTCAATCCCCACGAAATCGTCTCCTTTCAACTGATGCTCAGTAAGTTTGAATACGATCGCGCCCTCAACCCCCAATTCACACCGGGGGAATTCAAGCTCTGGGTACAACAGATCGGCCTGTATTAAGGGCGATAGGTACGCTAACGCGGATAGGTACGCTAACGCGGATCGCCTCATCCCCTATACTGCTAACACATCCCTCCGGGGAATCCCCGTCGCTTTAGCACGGGGAGTAGTCAATGTATTGAGAAACGTTTCCCTACCCTATGACCATTGCCCGCACCATTTGCCTAGGGTTTCTTGCGGTGATCACCCTGGGCACAATTTTGCTAATGTTGCCCCTCTCCACCACCAGCGGAGAATGGAATTCCCCAATTGTGGCCCTGTTCACCTCCACATCAGCGGTGTGTGTGACGGGATTGATCGTCGTAGATACGGGAACCCATTTTTCCCTCTGGGGCCAAGCCTTTATCCTCCTGCTGATCCAAATTGGTGGCTTGGGCTACATGACCAGCACCACATTTTTGCTCCTGGTATTTCGGCAGAAATTTGATTTTCGGCAAAAATTTGCCATCCAAGAATCCTTCGATCGCCCCTTTGTCCAGGGTAGCCGCAGCCTAATCCGCTCGATTATTGCCACAACACTTGTGTTTGAACTGCTGGGAATGATCATCATGATCCAGCCCTTCAGTGCTGATTATGGCAGCATTCGGGGGTTCTGGTTGGCGTTGTTCCACAGTATCAGTGCTTGGAATAATGCCGGGTTTAGCCTCTTTCCCGATAGCGTTGTGGGCTATCAGGGGTCTTGGCCGATTACCTTGGCCCTGAGTATGTTGATTATCTTTGGCGGTATCGGCTATCAGGTGATCATGGAGTTGTTTAACTGGGTGATGAGTTTGCGATCGCCCCGCACCGCCCGCCTCTCCCTCAACTTCAAAGTGGTCACCAGCATGACCGCCATTTTGTTAGCGATCGGAACCGTTGCCTACCTGATTACGGAAATCCACAACCCCGACACCCTCAAAGACCTCTCTCCCCAAACCATATTTTTAGCGGCCTGGTTCCAATCCGTCACCACCCGCACCGCCGGGTTCAACAGCATTGACTATGGCAAAATGGGGGACGCGGCCCAGTTAATCACCATTGGTTTGATGTTCATTGGGGCCAGCCCTAGCGGAACGGGCGGCGGCATCAAAACCACCACATTACGGATTTTGCTCAACTGCACCCGCTCCGTTTTGCGGGGTAGCGAGCAGGTGGTGGTCTATGGTCGTACTCTCTCCCCTTCGTTAATTTTGAAGGCGATCGCCGTCTTCATGGGGTCTGGCTTCACAATCACCCTCACCACCATCAGCCTCGCCCTGATTGAATCGGGAAAATTTGAGTTTATTGACCTCTTATTTGAATGTGTTTCCGCCTTTGCCACCGTTGGCCTCTCCACAGGCATCACCGCCGACTTTTCCGCTTGGGGTCACTTGATCTTGATTCTGACGATGTATGTGGGTCGGGTGGGAATTTTAGTCTCCATGGCCGCAATTTTAGGGGAGAAACCCCCCAGCCAATTGCAATATCCAGAGGAAAATTTACTGGTGGGCTGAAGCTAAGGAGGGAAAGCGCTGGAAAGAATAACCCATGCCCCGCTCGGTAATAATATAGTCCGGCTGTTTGGGGTCTACTTCGATCTTGCTGCGCAGGCGAGAAATATGCACATCCACCAAGCGCAGATCTCCCGGTTGGCGGGGAATATACCCCCAAATCGCTTCAAGAATCGCAGCCCGCGAGAGGGGTTCTCCGGCTTGGTTGACCAACAGTTGGAGAATATTAAACTCAATTTCCGTCAGCCGTAGCCGCTGGTCATGGAGATAAACCCGCCGTCGATTACCATCAATACAAAGTTGCCCCGCCTGAAGTACGCCATCATCGCCGTTACTTTTGGAGTCTTGAGGTTTTAAACGGCGAAAAATTGTGTTAATCCGGGCTTCTAATTCTTTAGGAGAAAAAGGCTTAACTAAATAATCATCAGCCCCGATTTGTAGCCCCGTAATCCGATCAGCAACATCGGATAAAGCCGTGAGCATAATAATCGGAACATCGGAGGTTTCACGAATGGTTTGACAAATCTGGTAGCCATCTTTTTTGGGAAGCATGACATCCAAAATTACCAGATCCGGGTCTTCCGCTGAAAACCGTTCTAGTGCTTCTTCCCCATCCGCAGCGGTGATGACTTCATAACCCACCATAGTTAGACGTGTTTGCAAAATACGCCGCACCGCAGGTTCATCATCGACTACTAAGAGTTTTCCTTTGTGGTTTTCCACGTTTTTTTAAACCCGATAATCTAATGAGAATCGCTACAGTCCTTATGATACCATGAGTGTTTCTACTCAGGGGGCAATTAGTATTTTTTGAGGATGTTGATGGAGTATTTTGGATTTTTGAATTTACGGAAAGGGGCGGGGTGGACTTCCCATGATTGTGTGGCGAAGGTGCGGCGGCTCTTGGGGCAGAAGCGGGTGGGCCACGGGGGAACCCTCGATCCGGCGGCGACGGGGGTGTTGCCCATTGCCCTAGGGCGGGCAACGCGGTTGTTGCAATATTTACCGACGGCCAAAAGTTATCGGGGGCGGGTGCGGTTTGGGGTGACGACGACGACGGATGATCTCGAAGGGGAGATTCTGACGGAGCGACCCGCTGCGGATCTGACTTTGGAGCAGATTACGGCGCAGTTGCCCCAGTTTTTGGGGGAGATTGAGCAGATTCCGCCGGCCTTTAGTGCGATTCAGCGGGATGGCCAGCGGTTGTATGATTTGGCGCGGGCGGGGGTGGTGGTGGATGTGCCGGCGCGGCGGGTGGTGGTGACGGGGTTGCGATCGCTCGCCTTTACCCCTGGGGATTTTCCTGAATTGGAGTTAGAGATCGACTGTGGGCCGGGGACGTATATTCGGGCGATCGCCCGTGATTTAGGCTCGGCCCTAGGGGGGGGGGGGACGTTGGCGG
>JAABSU010000173.1 GCA_011390265.1 Spirulina sp. | reverse complement strand
AAAGCCCAAATTTTAGAAGGACTCTACCAAAGCCTCACCGACGTTAAAGCCGGACGCATCAGCCCCATTGCAACCCTTTGGGATGAAGACGCATGAGCCAATTTCCCGCTATCCAAATTTTCATCACCGATGCTTTCAAACGGCAAGCTCGCTTCCTCAAAAAACGTTATCGCAGCATCCAAGCAGATCTACAACCCCTAACCAAGCAACTGGAGAAGGGCGACCTTCCCGGCGATCGCATCTCTGGATTTCCTGATTATCGAGTTTTTAAATCTGACAATAGCTAAAAATGGAGCGATCGCCTGGCGATCGCCCCATAACCTTAATGCAAATTCATCAACTAGAGACAGGTATTTTGAGCATCCTCTTGACTACATTCCTGTAGTGGATTTAGACACGACGACCGATGAACAGATTGTAAACCAAGCCGATCAGTGCCAACACCAAGAGGATGTGAATTAATCCGCCACCGATGTTGATGGAAAATCCGAGAACCCAAAGGACGAAAAGAACGATGATCGCAGTCCATAACATATTTCCCATGACTTTATTCCTCAGTAATTACAGTAATTTTCTCAACACATTAATCGATCAAATCTTGCGCCGCAGACTTCACATTTTCGACCGTATTCCTGACCTGGCTTTCCACTTGTTTAGCCTTGCCCATCATTTGATCCCCAGCATTATTCGTGAGCTTACCCTTTTGTTCCTGAAGCTTACCCTCTAGATTTTTGGCAACTGCCCCAGCGCGGCTGTCTTTCGCATTGTCAAGCGCACGTTGAGCACGACTCTGGGCCTGCTTGCTTTTGCCCATCAGTTGATCCTTCGGATCCCCCGTCACATCCCCCGCGAATTCCTGAGCCTTACCTTCCAGATTCTTCGCTGTTGCCTCAGCATTGCCAAATCCCCAAGCTAATGGCCCCGTATGGCCAACCGTCACCGTAAATACCGGCGTAGCCGAAGCATCATGGGCAATGAAACCACTCGCCGCTGAGATGAAAATCATCAAACTAAATGAGATTAAAAAATGAATCGTCTTGCGCAATGAAACCATGATATTCTCCAAAATTTAGGAACGTATCTAGACAGGGATGAGCCTGTCTAGATACAATGAGACTCTTATTCGATCTAGACAATGGTGAGTTTATCTAGATATTGTTCAACCCTTAACAGATCTCAACAGATTAATGGCAATTGAGATCTATTAAGCCAGAAAGAATTTAGTCAATGGCATCTTTGACATTATCTTTACCCTTTTCAACAGATTTTTGAATCTTGGCTTCAGCCTGTTTGGCCTTGCCCTTCGCTTGACCTTCATGATTGTTGGTCATTTTGCCCACAGCTTCTTGAGTTTTACCTTCAAGATCTTTGGCCGCTGCCTTTGCTTTATCATCTAAACCCATGATCTTTCTCCAATGAACGTCAATTTAATTAAAAAACCAAGCTTCAGACTGCATGAATCCAGGACTTTCTTGGTCTTCTCCCTCATTGTAATTAGCCAATGATAGAGTTAGTGGTTTATTTGATTGAGAGTCAAAGAAAAAAGCGTTATACAATATACCCTCACCCCTAACTCCATTCCCGATCCTCTAGCTCCCGTTGAGGCAAGAGCAATGTCACTTCAATATTTTGGCGAACGGCTGGAGTGATTTCACAATTGGTATTGAGACAATCCATTAGCAATTGATTAGCATCATAGTAACTTTGCAAAATCTGTTGCTGCCCATCACTAAACTGCCAGGATGAATGATTGCGATGCTTGGCAATCACTAACTTCAATTCCTCCGTCCAACTGCGGCAATGCTTTCGCCACCAAAATTGAGCACTAACCGGAGTTTGATGGCTAGTCGGTAACTGGTTTTTGAGTTGTTCGAGGGCTTGACGAAATTCATCATCTAAGACCATTCTTAAAATTTCATTCAGCGCCTCACCATGGGCATAGGTATAGATAAAATCTGAATCCGAAGTGACCGCAGACTCCAAGAGCAAATGATCTAAAGCTGCATCTAGCAATAACCCTTGGTCTAAACTGGCAGCTAAGGTAAAGTGAGAAACGATATGGGGAGATTGAGCTAAGGCCAGATAAAAGGCTCTGGATGTTGCCACTTTCGGTTCAGAGGGGAGCATTTGAGATTTTTGACTGGCCCAGGTTAAAAATTCCTGAAGATAGGAGTCTTTCGCCACCAACACATCAATTTTTTGCTTCATAAGCTGGACTAATGCATCGGCACTCCGTAACATCGTCGCCGTCAATAAAAAGACTTCCCGCCAATGGAGATCATCAATGTGGCTGACTAAACCTTCCAAAGCCTGCTCTAGGGCGCGTAAATTATGACTCGCGACAATTTTACGCGCCGTTAAGTATTCCTGAAATGCCAGATAAGAAAAAGAGAAAATACCCCTTGTTCGTTCCATCAGTAACCCATGCTGCGTCTCAATCGCCTTGAGCATGGCTTCGCTTTCCAGTTGAAGTTCTTCCCGATCTGCCGTACAATCCGGTAAATTCGATAAATAATCTTCGATGTATTGCTCCATTACTTCCTGTTCAAAAAAGTATTCTCCCTTTTCAAAGGTGACATTAGCCAACTGGCTCAGGAGTTTAATTTTTTGCGGAGTCAAAAAGTCCCGATAGATGCGATCGCGCTCAATCCCCTTCGATTCATCCCATTTGCCCAGCAATAAATCAAGACCCTGTTTATAAAAATCACTGTGTTTGATGGGGAATTCGCCTTGATGCTGAAAAACACAACAGGCAAGATGGAGGAATAAAGGCGTGACAACAATTTGGCGCAACTTCCAGTTGCCTGGCTGTTCAATTTCTTCCAAAAGCTGTGTTGGTTCTGATTGCGGATAGCTAGCGCCTAAATGGGTGAACCATTTTTTAACAAAAATGGTGATTTGGTCTGGGGTAAACGAAGCAATTTCAACATCGGTGAATCCGCGTAATTGTAGCTTTTGTAAGGCGGTGCGACAGGTGATAATAATTTGATTTTGGTGATACTTTTCCGAAAATTTACGAATATCACGGCTCACGGCCATCATATCTTCATTGAGAACTTCATCCATACCATCTAAAAGCAGGAGAATGCGTCCGGCTCTCAGCAAAACTCCGAGGGTTGAGGGGTCAGACACCCCAGCCGCTATGAAGAGTTGGCGAATGTAGTCCAAGAGGCTGAACTTGCCATTCTCTCGACCATCTTCGGCAAAATTTCGGAGCGTGATAAAAATTGGCACTTGGGTGGGGGCAAAGTTCCCGCCATCACACTGCATGGCCAAATGCTGCAAAAATGTTGTTTTGCCAATCCCGGGTTTACCCAAAACCCTCAATTTTCCATAGGTTTCCACCGCTGCCGTCCCGGCCATCTGCCGCTGCTCCACCGCTCCCATCCCGATGCGATCAAACTCTGAGGGGGCCAGCTTTTGTAGTTCTTCAATGGCCTGCCATCGTTGATTTGTGACGGATTCAAGAATGTTGACATCCACATAAATATCATCAAGGTTGACCGGATGACCAACATCAAAAAGTTGGATAATGCCACATTGACTCCGGATCTTGTCGTGCCGTTGCGATCGCACATTCTGAACCAGTTTATCTAAGGTTATTTCATCCGTTTTCACAGCCTTACCTGGCTCCGGAAATTCAGCGGGGGGATCGAGAGCAATTTCGCGCCACTCTAGATCTAAAATCGAGCAAATTTCCATAAAGACTTGGCGATCAACGGGCTTGCCGGTGAAAAAACGCCAGATCGGTTGTCGGGTTTTTAAATTGACTTCACTGGCTAAATTTTCCTGAGTCCACCCTTTGAGGGCAAAAGCACGTTTAGCTTGTTGAATACCGGGAGCAGAGGCCTTTAAAGATCTCTTAACCATAAAACGGAAAACTCCAATTGTATTTTAATTGCTAACCTCAAATTTTTATAAAGATTTATGCTGCTTTTTCTTTACAGTAATTTGTCCAACTTGAGCGGAAGCTCTATCTAAATTATACAAAGCCTTAACAGTAATCATCGCACCAGTATGAATACTCAACTAAATCAAACAGTATTAATCTCTAAAAATGGGAAATTAATCTCTATATTAGTTCCTATGTTCTGTGCCTACGCGCCTACAACGCTTACAGGTATTGGATTTCAGCAATCTCGATTGACCGTGGGCGGTTGAAATCAATCACAAGTCAAGATATGTTCCGTTTTGTAACGAAATCAAACATAGATGCTGAAGGGGAAGGCTCTGGCTGAATATTCATTAAGGGTTCCATGGTTCCAGGGGCATCCCTGCCGGGGCTTGGGGGATCGTCTCTTTTTGGGAAACAGGGGCAGGATCTTCCAAAAAAAACGGTAAACTAGAGCCACCGATTTCCATCCCAACAGACTAGAAAAAATAACCATGGCACTGCTGATCACCGGAAAATCCTTTGTTAAAGCCTTGGAAGCCTCTGGCGCGTTAGGCCTCTATGCTCCCCTTGAGGGGGGCTTTGAGGGTCGCTACCAGCGACGGCTCCGGGGGGCGGGTTATAAGACCTTGAACCTGACGGCGCGAGGCTTGGGGGATTTATCCGCCTATTTAATGGGAGTCCATGGGGTGCGCCCGGCTCATTTGGGCAAGAAGACGATTGGCCAGGGGGCGATGGTGGGGGAGATCTATTATGTGCCGCCCATTGCTTTGACGCACCTGGAAGCGCTGCCCCCTCAATCGAAGGGGTTGGTATTATGGATTATTGAGGGGATGATTCTTTCCAGTGAGGAGCGGGCTTACTTGGTGCAATTGCCCCAGGTGGAGCCTCGGATTAAGGTGGTGTTGGAGTTGGGGGGCGATCGCTTTTGTCGGTGGCAGCCTTTGAAGGAGGCGATCGCCGCTTAAATCACAATTCTGAGGGGGGGTTATGGCAACACCCAAACCGGATCAAAACCTGGATCAGTTATTGGCGGAGGTTAAACAGCAATTGAGTCAGCAACCAACGCCGCCCCACCCGCCTGAAGAAGACCCTTTGGCGGCCTTTGCGGCGGAATTCGCTCAAAAAAAAGCGCAACCTCCCCCAGCGGCCCCTGGCGCATCTGATCCAACGGCAGATGCTTTGGCGGATCTGGCGGCTCAGTTTGAGCAGAAACAACCGCCCCCCCCTTCAACGGCCACGGATGATCTGATCACCCAATTACAGGGGCAATTCAAGCCCCCACCCCCCAACCCCGTAGATGATCACCTCCATCAACTCCAACGGAACCTCAAACCCGAACCGTCAGATCCGGCGGCCCAACTGCGGGCCCAAGAGGAGCAGTTACGGGCGCAACGGGGGCGGGAACTAGAGCGACAACAACGGCGCAAGGCGATCGCCCCCAAGGCAGCGGCTTGGCTCAAGGCCCTCGATCCCTATTCCGATGAGGGGTTATGGTTTGAGCAGTTTGCCAATAACTATGCTTCCCGTTCAGAGGCGGCGATCGATTATTTAGAGGCTTTGCTGTAGGAACTGTGATGAATATTCCCGAACCGCTGTTAAACAATCTCAAGCTCTATCTCCAGGGTCGGCGGGCAGCCCACGATGGAGAGGCGGAATTATTGCTCAAACAATTGGAGGCGGCCATGGGCGATCGCGCCCTCATGCCCCAAAACTCCACCCTAGCCCCGGCCCCGCCCCCGGATCAGGGTCTAGGCTGTTAGGGGCAAAGGGTTTCGGCCTTGGGGTTATCGCGGCTCAGGGCTTTTCGCCAGGACAAAAACACTGCCCTCATTGCCCCGGTTAATCCGTAATGATTCATCTAAGTAGGTTAGATCGATCCAGCCCTCCTGTTCCCGGTTTTCAATCTTGAAATCAATGGGGAGAAACTTTTGTCCCTTCTCTAATTGGTCAATGATTTGACTGGGGGATTGATAGCCCAGGAGCCGCTGTAAACCGATGATCGATCGCTGAAACTTGACGCTTAAGCGCCGCTCCGATACCCCCTCAAACTGGGCAGTGACGCAAACTAAACCCTCCAACCAGGGCAAACCGGGAATTTCCGCAATGTTGTACACCGCTTGAGTAGCGGTGCGGAGACATTGATAGATTTCCCCCAGTTGGAAGAGGGGCACACGGTCAATGCCGAGGAGTTCGCGGCTGGTGGTGTAGAGCAGTCGCCAATTGCCTTCGAGGAGATCCGTGGCTGCCGTCGGTCGGGGGGTGGGGTTTTGGTCTTCGAGTTGGGCGATCGCCTCCAGGATCATCACCCGATCTAATTCCTGGGCCAATAGACCGCGATTTTTGCCGGCGATCGCTCCCAATAATTTCGCTTTTTGATCGATAACTGTCATGGTGATCCCCACTGGCAATTGCAAAAGAGTTTTTCGAAAATTCAAGATCGGGGGAGAGTTGTGCATCGGTTCCGGTGGTGGGGCGATCGCCGCCGCCTGGAATTATTCACATTCGCTCCTTTTTCCCGTACACTGAGGGGTGTTTAGCTGGCGTTTAACAACAAAAGCTAGAGCATTCTCCCTTGGTATTCTCTCGATATTATAAGCGATGCAAAACCCCGCCCTGCGTCAAGAAGCCCGTTACGAACCTGCCTCAGTGATTCCCCTCAAACGGGGTGAGTCGCTGCTGCACTGGCTCGAAGCCAATGGCCGGCTCATGCCCCGTGAAGGTGTGGTGGAGGATGATCTCCCCGATGATGCCGAAGAAGAAATTGCCGATCTCATGGACGCTGAAGCCGATGATGACGATGATCTCAGCGATGACCTCGATGATTAAGGGGTGATCCCTGGCCTCTGGTGTTTTTTATGTGGTGTGTGAGTTGTGGAAGCTAAATTATTTCTCCCGGCCAAGCTGCGGAATCCCTCCGGTCAGTTCCTGCTGCTGACCCTGGCGGGAGTCGTGTTGGGGATGGCGGTGGTTTACGATGCGATCGCCGGTCATCTCAGCCAATGGCAAACCAGTTTGTTTCTGCCGATGTTGGTCTGTGCCCTAGGCAGTGCCGCCCTGGGACAGTGGTTAATTCCGATTCTGCGCCGCCTCAAAGCCGGGCAAGTGATCCAAGAAGATGGCCCCCAAAGCCATCTTAAAAAAGCCGGAACCCCAACGATGGGCGGGATTTCCTTTGTGCCTTTGGTGGTGCTGGTGGCTTGGCTCTGGTCTGGGTTTGCGGCCAATGCGGTGGCGGTGGGGTTGATTACGCTGTTTTATGCCTTCTTGGGTTGGGTGGATGATTGGGAAATTCTCCGCCGCAAATCCAATAAGGGCCTCACCCCTCGCATGAAGTTGATCTGGCAGATTAGCGGGGCGATCGCCTTTTGCCTCTGGATGGGGGCAACCCAACCGCCGGAAATTACCAACATTCCCCTCGCAGCGGGGTTGATTCTACCCTTGGGGGTGCTGTTTTGGCCCCTAGCGGTGTTTGTGTTTGCTGCCGAAAGCAATGCGACGAATATTACTGACGGGGTGGATGGTTTGGCCGGGGGGACGGCGGCGATCGCCCTCTTGGGTTTAGGGATGCTCATCGCCCCCAACTATCCCAGCCTCGCCCTCTTCTGTGCCTGTTTTAGTGGTGGTTGCCTCGGTTTTGTCGTCCACAACCACAACCCCGCCCGCGTCTTCATGGGGGATACCGGCTCTTTAGCGTTGGGGGGAACCCTTGCCGCCGTGGCGCTCTTAAGTCAAAGCCTTTGGGGGTTATTTCTCCTCAGTGGCTTATTTTTTGTGGAATCCCTCTCGGTGTTGGCTCAGGTGGGCTACTACAAAGCCACGAAAGGCCCCGATGGCAAGGGCAAACGCCTGTTTAAAATGGCCCCGATCCACCACCATTTAGAATTGAGCGGTTGGACAG
>JAABSU010000172.1 GCA_011390265.1 Spirulina sp. | reverse complement strand
TTGGTCTTAGAAATGATTGAAGACCGCGTGGCCAACGAACATGGCGATGTAGCCACGATGAGCGCCGACATCGAACTGGTTCCCCACGATGCCGAAGACGAAAACACCGAGTATCAACTCCAAATCGTGATCTTAGAATCCCTCGTGATTCGTCGCGATATGGATGCCGACACCACCACCGGCGGCACCCGCACCTACATCGTCGTTGAAGATGGGCAAGAAATTCCCCCAGCGGCGGTGGTGGCCAAAACCGAAATTCAATGTAAAGAAGGCGGCCTAATCCAAGGGATTCAAACAGAAACCGAAGCCATGCGCCGCGTCCTCGTCACCCGCAACACAGATCTCCTCACCGTGTCCCTCGAACTGGCCCCAACCAGCAGTAAAGGGGATTTAGTCGTAGCGGGTCAGGATCTCGCCCCCGGCGTGCCTTCCCCGGAATCCGGTCAAGTGTTGGAACTTTCCGAAAACCAGGTGATTTTACGCCGCGCCCGTCCCTATCGGGTTTCGGCGGGGGCCTTGTTGCAGGTGGGGGATAAAGACCTGGTGCAACGGGGGGATAACCTCGTGCTCCTCGTGTTTGAACGCTCCAAAACTGGGGATATTATTCAGGGTCTACCTCGCATTGAGGAACTCCTGGAAGCTCGCCGCCCCCGTGAGTCCTGCGTCTTTGCCCGTCGCCCCGGTGTGGCCCAGGTGGTTTACGAGGCCGATGAAACCGTGGATATTAAGATCATCGAGGAGGATGGCACCATCAGCGATTACCCCATTAGTCCGGGGCAAAATGCGATCGTTTCCGATGGTCAGCAGGTGACGACGGCGGAGGCGATCACCGATGGCCCCTCCAACCCCCACGAAATCCTGGAAACCTTCTTTGAGTATTACAAGGATCAGATTGGCGATTATCAGGCGGCATTAATTGCCCTGGAGAAGGCGCAATTCTTCCTGGTGGACAGTGTGCAGGGGGTGTATCAATCCCAGGGCATTGATATTTCCGACAAACACATTGAGGTAATTGTGCGGCAGATGACCTCGAAGGTGCGCATTGATGATGGGGGGGATACAACGATGTTGCCCGGTGAGTTGGTGGAGTTGCGCCAGGTGGAGCAGGTGAACGATGCCATGGGGATTACGGGGGGCGCTCCGGCTCGCTATACGCCGGTATTGTTGGGGATTACGAAGGCTTCCCTGAATACTGATAGTTTTATCTCTGCTGCTTCGTTCCAGGAGACCACCCGCGTTCTCACTGAAGCAGCCATTGAAGGTAAATCTGACTGGCTCCGGGGTCTGAAGGAAAATGTGATCATTGGTCGCCTGATCCCTGCTGGGACGGGTTTCCATGCCACGGAGGAGTTTCCAGGCAATGGCAATCTGGATTTTGACAATAACCATGATTTGTCCCCATCCCTGCCACCGGGTCGGGCTATGCCGGATGCCAACTATGGTCGTGCCGGGGCGGAGTTTGGTCGCGAAGGCCATGATCTCGATGAAAATATAGTGCTCGATGACCAAACTGCTCGGATCTATAACCTCGACAGTGGGGATGATGTGGCGGAGAGCGCAACGTTCCTATTGGATGAGGAGGAATAGGGTCGGGTGCATTGGTTAAGGTGGGAGTGACGACAGGGTTGATCCGATGCTGTCCGCGATAGCGAACCTATCGCCCCGTCGTCACTCCGTTAAGGGATTGATCCAGATTCTGTAGGGTAGGTGCAACTTGATGTTAGAAAATTCTCCCAATCCGACAGCGGCTCCCCACGGTCATAGCCATGTCCACAGCGTTGAAACCCAGCGCCAGATTATCAATCGTTTGTCTCGCATTGAGGGTCATATTCGGGGGGTTAAAAATATGGTGCAGGAGGATCGCCACTGTGCTGAAGTGTTAATCCAAATTGCAGCGGTGCGGGGCGCTCTTGACCGGGTGGCCCGGATGATTTTAGATGAACACCTGACGGCCTGTGTGGCTCGTGCTGCGGTTGAAGGCAATATTGAAGCGGAAATTGAGGAGCTAAAAGTGGCCCTCGATCGCTTCCTCCCCTAGTTCTTTTGTTCAATACTCATGAAGCCGTTCTTTCAAAAACGACTGACGCTGTTCGGTGAAATTATCTTGGGGGTGGGGTGTGCGATCGCCCTCTCTGCCCTACGGGCCCACGCCCAAGGAACTAACCCTGCTCCCACGGGCCGGGTGGAAATGGATCTATTTCAATCGCTCATTTTGGGGGTGGTGCAGGGGCTGACGGAATTTATCCCGATTAGCAGCACGGCTCATCTCAAGGTGATTCCGGAAGCCCTGGGCTGGGGTGATCCTGGTGTGACGTTTACCGCTGTGATTCAGTTGGGCAGTATTGCGGCGGTGCTGTGGTATTTTTGGGGCGATATTGTTGATTTATCCCTGGGGGCCTGGCGGGCGCTGCAAAAGCGAGACTGGCAGGATCAAAGTTGGCGCATTGCCTTGGGGATTGCGGTGGGAACTGTGCCCATTGTTTTGTTGGGCTTGTTACTGAAGGCGCTGGTTCCGGATTTGGATAATTCGCCGATTCGCAGTTTGGGGGCGATCGCCCTCGCCTCGATTGTGATGGCTTCTCTCTTAGCCCTCGGGGAAAAAATCGGCAAACGTACCCAAACCTTTGAAAATCTGAAAACCCGCGATGGGATCATCATGGGGTTAGCCCAGGCCTTGGCCCTGATGCCGGGGGTTTCCCGTTCTGGCTCAACGATTACCGCTGGCCTGTTCATGGGTTTGGAGCGGGCCACCGCTGCCCGGTTTTCGTTCCTGTTGGGGATTCCGGCGATCACGTTGGCGGGTTTGGTGCAGTTGAAAACCGATGTGATTGATGTAGGCGTATCCCAATCAGAATGGATCTCGCTGATTGCCGGTACAGCCTCCTCGGCGGTATTTTCTTACCTTTCCATTGCCTGGCTGTTGAAATATTTACAAAAACAAAATACTTGGGTGTTTGTCTGGTATCGCCTTGGCTTTGGGGTGGTGATTTTGGCAGGATTGGCCCTAGGTTGGTTGGTGTAGGGTGAAAGATTGGCAGCAAAAAGATAGGGGCAAACGGTGGAATTAGGCTTTGACTGGGGTTTAGGAAAAAGGGATGAAAAGAACTTGACCCTCATATTCTTCAGGTTCACTACAACAAATAAATAGTTCTAAGTCATCAATTATCTGACCAATGGGGGCTGTCGCAATCACTTCAACAACTCCAGGCATCGGTAATCCTTGATTGACGCGCTCGTATGCGTACATCGTAATAGTGGCTACATCATGAGTCAGCAAGATACGTCCCTCGTTCGCCGCCCATTCCAAAATAATCGAATCATCAGTATTCTTTAATCCTACGTCTTGAACACGAATTACATCCAATATAGGCAAACGTCTCATCAGACCACGCAATACAGCCCCGTTAAAATTTTCGTCAGTTAGAAGGCGCATTTTATCTCGATTCTTGTTGTGACTGACGAGTAAGCAAGCGCTGCCTCAGATCGACTAGATTATGCCTTTGAGTAAGTTGTTGTCTGAGTTGCTGGGCTTTTTGATTGCGCTGCGCTAAATAATTGTCGATTTCCTGACGATGGTTTAGATAATAAGCGATCGCACTGTATATGTCTTCTAAATGAAGAACTGAATACTGAATAGCAATCTCTTCAGGAGTGGAACCATTGTGGTATGCAGCGAGTAGACTATCTAGAGTCACTCGGCTCGAACCGATACGGATACCCCCCGCTTCATCCCAGCGGAGAGGGGGAGAGGTTGCTTGGAATTTTGCTGGGGTGCTCATTAGGGACATATTGCACCTGAGTTGAACTTTAAACTAATATTGTAGCAATAAGCGCTGTGGGGACGCTCCCCATTGTCTTTTTACTGAAGCTGTTTCGGATTTGGATAATGCGCCAATTCGCAGTTTGGGGGCGATCGCCCTTGCCTCCATCGTGATGGCTTCCCTCTTAGTTATAGCGGAAAAAATCGGCAAACGTACCCAAACCTTTGAGAACCTCAAGACCCGCGATGGGATCATCATGGGGTTAGCCCAAGTTTTAGCCATAATGCCGGGGGTTTCCCGTTCCGGTTCCACGATTACCGCTGGCTTATTTATGGGTTTAGAGCGGGCCACTGCTGCCCGGTTTTCTTTCCTGTTGGGAATTCCAGCGATCACTTTGGCGGGTTTGGTGCAGTTGAAAACCGATGTGATTGATGTGGGGGTTTCACAATCAGAATGGATCTCGCTGATTGCCGGTACAGCTTCCTCGGCGGTATTTTCCTACCTTTTCATTGCTTGGCTGTTGAAATATTTGCAAAAACAAAATACTTGGGTGTTTGTTTGGTATCGCCTCGGCTTTGGGGTGGTGATTTTGGCAGGATTGGCCCTAGGTTGGTTGGTGTAGGGTGAAAGATTGGCAGCAGAATCCAAGGCAAACTTAATTTTTCTCCCTAAGCTGAGCAAGTTTTTCTTACGGCGAGATAGCACAAGTTTTTGCAGCGCAAGTTCGATCAGTTATTTTTGAGTGGCAAGCTTAGTAAATTGGAGTGCTTCATTCAAGAGGGTTCCGTCGAGATTGATGGCGATTTGCATAGGGTAGCTACTAGAGAAATGGGTTCAGAGAAGTTGATTCCCAGTGTAGCTGAACTTACAGATTATCCTCTAACCAGCAACTCCTCAACCGACATTCCGCAGATTTACAAATAAATTAAAATGTGTATTCATTTTTTGCATCCTGAAAGCCTTGAAAAATGGAAGTTCTGGACTTTGAGGTTTGCTTCCTAAATTGTTACGGAACATTAAGCGACTCGCTTAATCCTCAGAAGTAGAAAATCCCAGAAGTCTTTTCCTGTAAGCTTTCCAGTGATTGGACTTGGCAATACACAGTAAAAAATAAATGTCAACCTGCGGAAAGTGAGCCTCAATCACCTTCTGAGTGCTCTATCCATTATAAACAAAATAAAATTTTTATCTTAGCAGAGTACCTTCTTAGCTACTCTGGTACTCGTCGATATCCTTCAAAGATGAGTGCAAAAACTCTCAGTGGAGCCAGCTAACGCTTGGTTCAGGTGCGCCGTAGGTGTCACCTGAAACCACTTGTTAAGCGCTGGGCAGGTTTTCTAATCTATAAGTTTCATGATTTCTCAGGATTCTTGCGATACAGTCCTGAAATCCCATCATAAGATGGTACGCATTATGATTGTGGTATTGAATAGTCTTTTTATGATTAGCATACTTAACAAGGAAGCCAACAAATGTTGGGAAATCAGCACCAATTTGGTTAAATGATTCATCATGCATTAATGAGTGCTTAAAGCCATTGAATAGGTTGTTAGAAATCTCTAAGAAGTTTGTTGTATCTTTCTCAAATGTTTCATTACCAAGAACGATGCCTTTTACTACTGTATTTTTAGCCTTGGGTGAAAGCACAGAACCTATAGATTCATGATCTAAAGTTTTCGTTTTTTCAAATAATGAGAAATTGACCATGAGATCAGTAAGCTGAACTAATGAGTCAAGCACTCTACGCATTATGAAAATTATTGATTCTAGTTCTGTCTTGAACTCATGTATTATTGATGGGCTAAATGTTGTTGTCCCTTTTTGGGGAGAAAAAATTGTGTTATTTCCGCCACCTTGTAATATTATGCGGTGCATTTCTACACACTGTGCAAATTTCTTATTGATGATGATCAAAGATTGGTGGATTCTCATACCTACTAAAACAGTGTTGCATAACTGAGGCATGCTTGGAAATCTCATGAAATCATACATATTCGGCTCGATAAACTGGAACGTCTCCATTTTTCGGCCTGCATCATAGTTTACCTCTTCGACCCTAGGTCGCCAGAAATCATCTTTTACAATTTTCCATTCGTCATTTTCAAAGACAGGAATTTCATCATCTTTGCATTGTTTTAATGGGGGTGTTTTAACGGTTGAACCTGCTGGAATTCCATAGCCCTTTTTAGCATTTTCTTCATCAATGTCATTCCTATCCTCTGAATAAAGATAGAACTTATAGTATTGCTCGTAATGATGAAGTTGCATTTTTACACCGTTGTGAAGCGCTTAACTATTTATTAGACCGCAACTGCAAGATAGTTCACCCTGGAGGGTGTTGTCAAGCACTGGTGGTCTAACTCCGATATTATGGGTGCTATCCCGCACATACGAGATAACACCCGTTTTGGTCGTCTTTTAGCGCAATTCCTGTCATGGAATTGCCTCAACCGCCCAAACTTCTCAATGGCCTGCGCCAAGCCATCCGCTTTCGGCATCTCAGTCGCAAAACCGACAAGCTGACAATACGCTCACGATCTTCGCCTCCCAAACCCCTAATCATTATTTGGTTCTTCCAAGCGATGCAAGCACTCCTGAACCGATAACACAGGTACAGATGAATTCAAAAAAACTTGACTATCGCGGGTCAAGATGGCATCAAGCCCCTGAGCTACAGCACAAGCAACCTGAATGGCATCCTCATAATCAGCCAAACCTGAGCTAAACGCTACCTCTAAAACCTCCCGGTTCACAGGACAGATCTCCATCGCTGTCAATGTCTCTGAAACTGCTTGCCGTGCTTGTTCGATGTTGCCCGTGTGTCTTCGGGCAATGTAGAAAATATCTGTGAGCGTTGTAGCTGTGGCATACCCAACGATTTGATCAGAATCGATCGCCTGGAACAGTTGTTCTGCATCGTGGAAAAATGACTCTCTCTGCAATAGAAAATCTAGGAGAATATTGGTATCGATTAAAACTCTCACTGAAGGTAATTCTCCACCCGACGCTCTTCTAGCATCGCAGCTACTTCTTGGTCAGTGGGTGCAGGCTGGTCTGTTTTGAGTAAGCCGCGCATCCGTCGAATTGCACCAGAGCGATCAGGCTTTGAACTTGGGGTATTCTGCAACGAATCAATGATGGCACTGACCAACGCAAGTCGATCGCTCGGTGATAACTTGACCGCTTCTTCCTTGAGGTTTTGCAGTAACATAGATCGCTCTCTAGTCCAGATAGTCTAGATTATATTAAAAAGAATTCCGATCGCGCCCCCGTCCCCACCTGCGATCACCGCAGCGAAGTCACCTCCTCCTGCCGCTCCTGGAGCTTGATATCGTAGAGCTTTGCCCGGAGAATCTGCATTGCCCGCTCCCGGTTTTTCAACTAGGCGATCGCACGCCCAAGTAACTCAGTCATTGCTACAAAAACATCACATCCCCACCTTGATAGGATTTAACGGTGAAGTTAGCCTGCGCCGCTTCCGACTGTTCTCTTCGCTTGAACCAAAAACATCTTATGCCAAATCTTGTATTTTCAAAGCAACCAATTATCTAATTTCAAGGCAGGCACACGCTCAAATTCACGGGTATTTGCTGTAATAAGAGTCAGATCAAGAGCTAGGGCATGAGCAGCAATCAGTAAATCATTCGGACCAATCGGAGTTCCTGCTTGCTCCAAATTTGTACGAATTGAGGCATAGTGCTCATCTACAGGTGATTCCAACGGCAAAACTGTCAAAACTTCAAGGATACGTTCTAGTTGCTGTACCAGACGGGAGGAACCACTCTTAACTACTCCAAATCGTAGTTCACACGCCACAATGATGCTAGTACAAACGCTATCTTCCCCGACATCGACAATATGGTGGAAAATCCGACCTTGAGGATGTCTGATCAAATCTGACAGGATATTTGTATCAAGGAGGTATTGATAGGTCATTGGGTGGTACTAAAGTGTGATGTCATCAAGGGGAAGTAACCCCTCATCTAGATTAGGGAAATCATCCGTAATGTCTGGCAACGTCGTTAGCAAAGAAAGGAGAGAATTAGCAGGAATGGGTTCAATGATTAAG
>JAABSU010000171.1 GCA_011390265.1 Spirulina sp. | reverse complement strand
TACATCCGCTGGTGGCGGAGGGGCCGGGGCGGCGGCGGGTGGGGGCGCAGGGGCCGGCCGCGGTGCAGGGGCCGGGGCTGCTTGGCGCGGCGCAGCAGGTCGGGGGGCTTGGCGGGGCGCAGGGGCGGGCCGGGGCGCTTGGCGCGGGGCGGGGGCAGGCTGAGGCGCTGCTTGGCGCGGTGCAGGGGCCGGGGCTGGGGCGGGGGCGGGAGTCGGAGCCGCCGATCCCTGTCGGGGGGCTGGGGCCGACCGAGGCGCTTGGCGCTGCGTGGGGGCCGACCGTTGGGGGGCAGGCGTTTCGATGCGCTGGTAATAACTCTGTTTAGGTTTAATCGGCTCCGGCTCAATGGTGGCTTCGCGGCCCGTTAATTTTTCCGGCCGTTCAGGAAAATCGACTTCTGGCAGATCTTGGGTGATTTCCTCCATGAAAATTTGCCAGAGCATCGCCGCCGTTGTACTGGCTCCCTCCGTGGCGGTGTTGTCATCATTGCCTAACCAGGCCCCCGCCACCACCTGGGGAATGTAGCCCACAAACCAGAGATCGCGGTAATCATCGGAAGTGCCGGTTTTGCCCGCCACGGGGCGATCGAGTTGGGCATTGGTTCCGGTTCCCGACTGAACCACACTTTGCAGCATCCAGGTCATAATCGCCGCTGAGTCAGGATCGAGTACTTTGGTGGCTTCGGATTTGACGGTATAAATGACCTTGCCGTTGCGGTCTAAAATCCGGGTGATGCCATGGACGGGGTAATGTTCACCCTGATTGGCAAAGGTGCCATAGGCGCTGGTGAGTTCCAACAAACTCACCTCCGATACGCCAAGGGCGAGGGAATAGGTCGGCTCTAGGGGAGAGGTAATGCCCATTTTTTTTGCCACCTCAATCACCGGGTTCCAACCCACCTCAATTAAGGCCCGCACCGCTGGCACATTCATCGATTGGGTGAGGGCACTGAGCATCGAGACGCTGCCCCGATAGCGGCCGTCGTAGTTTTTCGGCTCGTAGCCATCGACGACGTAGGGGGCATCGGTATAGGTTTTATAGGGGGAGAAGCCGGCGGCGATCGCCGTTGCATAGACAAAGGATTTAAACGTTGAACCGGGTTGGCGTTTGGCTTGGGTGACGCGGTTGAACTGGCCGTTTTCTGCCTCGTTGTTATAATCCTTGCCCCCCACCATTGCCTTAATCGCCCCAGTGCGGGGGTCAATGGCCACCAGCGCCGCCTGTTGAAAGCCTTGGCTCTCGCTATAACGCTCCGCCACCAACGCCACCGCTGCCTCGGCGGCCTGTTGCCATTCCAACTCTAGGGTCGTTTCCACCGTCAACCCGCCAGCGGCAATTTGTTGATCGGAAAGGATGTCACGCAGTTGGTCTTGAATATAGTCCGTGAAGTAGGGAACCTGACGGTTAAAGCGTTTGGGCTGTTGGGGATCGAGGGTTAAGGCTGAGGCGATCGCCCCTTCATACTCCCCTTCCTCAATAAAGCCTTGATCATAAAGCTGTTTCAAGACGCGATCGCGCTGAGTCTTTGCCGCCGGTAAGTTTTCCAACGGGGAATAGGCGCTGGGGGCTGGGGTAATCCCCGCCAGCGTTGCCGCCTCCGCCACCGTCAAATCCTCCACATCCTTCCCAAAATAGACCCAAGCCGCATCCGCCACCCCATAGGCCCCAGAGCCAAGGTAGACCAAATTTAAATAGCGTTCGAGGATTTCTTCCTTGCTGTACTGATTCTCAATTTTTTGAGCAATGCGCATTTCCCGGAGTTTACGATTCAATTCCCGGTCTTGATTGAGATAAACAATCCGGCTCAACTGCTGGGTAATCGTACTGCCGCCTTCCACCAGATCCCCGGCGCGAAAATTAGCCCAACCCGCCCGTAAAATCCCCCAATAATCAACCCCGCCATGGTCTAAAAAGCGGCGATCTTCGCTGGCAATAAAGGCCTGCACTAGGGGTTCAGGAATCTCATCAATGGCTAACTCTTCATGGCTGATGGGCCCCATCTCCTGTAACACTGAGCCATCCACCGCCACCACCCGCATTGTTTCTTCCCGGGTGTAGGTCATCACCTCATCAACGGTTTCGGGAAGCTGCGATTCCAGCACCTGCCATCGGTCGTAAAGATAGGCAGAGCCGCCACCCACGCCGCCTAAAGCCACAATCAGCGCCCAAAACCAAACCCGCTTGTAAACCGGACGAGGGGAGGATTTCCCCTTGCCCTGACGCTTGGAGGGAGTGACTACAGGCGTTGCCCCCTCCGGCTGGGCTGCCGGGGGTTTTGCTATGGTCTTCTCGTGAGGTTTTTGGATAAACTTGGACACACCAACTCCTGAGCTACGCCACCAATCATCACGTCCTTTAGATTAACCTGTTCAGATTAAAGCTGCCAAGTTACTCCCTCGCTCTAAATCCTGAAACCAAGACCCCATCTACCTAATACCACTTAACGCAATTTTTGTTGAGCACCATAGCGCAATAAATGCTCTAACCCCATGAGGTGATTTTCCCACACCTGTTGCCGATAGTTGGAGGTCATGGTGCGGCGTTCGGGGCGACTTAAGTAGGTTCTTAAACTGCGGAGGGCAGTTTGGGCTTGACGAAGGTTTGAGCTAGAGGGACTGCTGGCCAAGTTTGCCAAGCTGGTTTCGAGGCGATCGCCATAGTTCCCCCAATCCTCCAAGGCCGCCGGCTCTAATTGAATCTCCCCCGTGGTGAGCAAATACTGCCATTCCCGTTGCAGGGCGCGGTAGCGCAGATGGGCGGCTTGGAAGGGGCGGCGATGGGCCACCGGCTCCGGATGTTGGGCGGTGCGTCGTCCCTGAGTCCGATTTAACGTGGTTTGGAGGTTGAGGCTGAGGTTTTCTGCGGCAAAAAAGGCATAGCCTCCGGTGGCCGCATCCCGCAACAGTTGCACCTGATCGAGGGCAACCACCGTGGGTAATTGCAGGAGGCGAATCCCCGGCATCAACAACGTCCCACTGTTCACTCCATGGCCGATTACCGGTTGCGTCAGGGCCTGAAACTGACGGGTATCGCGGGCGTAGGTCATGGGGGTGAGCAGATCAATATGGCCCGCTTGGAGCCAGGCCTCCCAATTTTGCTGTAAACGCACCAACCGGGTCTGGGTGGGCATCGGAAACACCGCCGCCGAAATCAGCACCTCGGGATGTTTTGGTTTGACGGCGTTGTGGACTTCTTCCACAAAGCTACTGATTTGGGCAATCCGAAACTGCGTCCACCGGGGCCAGAGGGGATCACTGGGGCGCACCGTCAGGGGATCCACCCCATACTGCCGGGAAAACTGCCGCCGGGATTCCAGGCCAAAACCATAGTCCTGGTTAAGATTGGGATCTTGGAAGGGATAGCGCACATAATCGAGATGGATGCCATCCACACCATAGCGGGTGATGATTTCATCAATGAGGCCCAATAAATAACGGCGCACCTCTGGGTGAGCGGGGTCAAAAAAGACTTTGCCGGAGCCGGGTTCGTAGGGGTTGCCTTGGCGATCGGTGGCGATCCAGTCGGGATGTTGAGTCAGGACGGGGCCTAGATAGTTCGCGGGTTGGCCCATGACCTCGTTGTGCCGTTGATTGGCCGCAGCAAACAGCCACACCCAAGCATGGAGTTCCATCCCCCGCTCATGGGCCAATTTAACCGCTGCTTCCAGGGGATCCCAGCCTTGGGTGAGGGGGTTTTGTTCCGGGGCAACGGTGCTGGGGTAGATGGTGTAACTGGCGTTGACGGTTTCAAAAAAGACGGTGTTGATCCCTGCTTCCGCTAAACGGTCAAAGAGGCGGGCGAGATCCTGCGGGGATTTGGCCTGGACAATTGTGCCGCGATCAAACCAAATAGCGCGGGTTTCGGGGTAGGCGATCGCCCGCTCCATCGGATAGGTATCCCAGAGGTAGCCCTGGAGTTGGCGGGATTGGGCTTCAGCGTCGGGGAAGGCTTGATTGGCAATGAGGGTCAGGAAGGTATTGAGATGATCCCGAGCGGTTTGGAGGGCGGGGGCAGGGGTGGGGGGTTGGGAACGCTGGCGGACGCGCTCAATGGTGGTTTGAAAGGGTTCGTTAATCCCCTGGGCTTCGGCGGCGATCACGGCACTTTCGTAGCGGTTGAGGAGGGCAGTGAGTTCTTGGTAGCGCGATCGCAGCAGAGTGGGGGCAGTGGCCATTACCCTGTTGCGATCGTGGATCACCCCTTCCCCCTGCTCAGGATTCCCCATGGGTAGCGGGTTCGTTGGTTGAAGCGTTGGGGGAACCCGCACCGTCGGTGCCGCAGGGGTTGCAGCGGGCGCTGTCGTCCTCACCGGTTCCCGGTCAGGGCGCAGCGTTGTAATTAAAGGGGGCGTCGTTGGAGCCGAACAGGGCCGGGCATTATTAAACCCAGCCCGGGCCGGACTACCGTACCGCTGCAACAGGGTTTGCATCCAAGCCACATCGGTATTCACCCCAGCAATTTGGTCATTGCCCCAGCGCCAGCCGAGAAAAACACTATTGGCAGAGGTAACGATCGCCGGCGTGGGCCGTTGGGTGCGCCAGTGGGCGAGAACGCGGCTTTCGGATTGGGTGGGCAGGATGCTCCCCCCCTGTAACGGCGTGCTCAGGGGTAACGTATTCACCGCCCAATCGCCATTGAGTTCCAAGGCCGCCGATGTGGAGAGGGGAAAGCCCCAAGTTGCGCCTAAGAGCCGTTGCAGTTGGGTTTGCACCGCTTCCGGGGATAGGCTCCCGGTATTGCCCGTGACGATCACCCGGCCGCCTTGTTGCATCCAAGCTTCTAAAGCCATGGCCTGGGTGACATCCAGGGCGGGAATATTCACCAACAGCAGGACAGTCTGGGCAGGATTGGGTAGGGTTTGGGGCGTGAAGGTTTCCCGATTCAATGTGCAATAGGCAATATCCATCGCCTGGAGACGACGGCTAATCCCCGGCCATTGGGTTTGGTTCGCTTCATCTTGCACCACTGCCAACGAAACCGTTTGAGCCAATACCGCCTGAGGCATCACCAGGGGCCAAGCCAGGATGGCCAGCCACAACTGGCGGGGAGAAAACCAACGCAAAACCATAGCGATCACGATGAAATGAAGAACGATCCAATTACTTTGATACCTAAGACTCGGGCGGTTGTCCACCTGACCTCGCCAAAAGACCGTGCTAACATTATGCACATTCTGCAAGCCAAGGCTAAACTGTGGATTGATTCCGCCGGAGAAGTGATGAAGTCTAACTCGAACTATTCCCCCAAATCTTTTTCCCCACAGGATCAGCAGGGGCAAGGTTTGAATGATGGCTTTCACATCATCGGTTCTCGGCCTCGGCCCCCCTTGCCGACGGTGGTTGCCCCTCTCCCACCACAGCCCCCGGAGCGCCCCCAACCCCAAGCTGCGAAAATCATTCGCGACAAAGCGCCGGCCCCTTCACCCCCCGAACCCAACCCCGGCCCCCAGCGCGGCAGTTTCCTCCAACGGTGGGGCTGGCCCATGGCTGCGGTGGCGTTGGTGGTGGGGACTAGCGGTGTGGGTTTGATTGCGACGGCAATGTTGCTCAAGCTCCCCAGTGCTCCCAATTGTCCGGGGATTTTCCTGCCCACGGCTTCCGCCTCCATGCGTCTGTACTGTGCTCAATTGGCCGCCAGTAAGGGCACGCCGGAGGATTTATTGGAGGCGGTGCGGTTGGTGCAGAATTTGCCGCCAAATCATCCCCTTTATCCAGAAATTGAACGGTATTTAGAGGTTTGGGCCGAGGATTTACTGCAATTGGGGGAGGAAAAATTTCAAGCGGGGGAATTGAATGAGGCGATCGCCCTTGCCCGGCAAATTAGCCACTATTTTGATAACCCGACGTTGATCAATGACACCATTGCCCGTTGGCAAAAAATTTGGGATGAAGGGGAAGAGATTATCGCCCAAACCGTTGCCCTGAAGGCAGAAGGGGCCTGGGGGCAAGCTTTTCAGATGGCAGCAGGTTTAACCCGCCTCAGTAACCGCTATTTTGCCACCGAGCGCTATGACCAACTCTTTGAAGAACTCACCCTGGCCCAGCAAGAGAGTAAACAATTGGATGAGAGCTTTGCCCAATTAGAACGGGGCGGGTTGGATAACTTGCTGAAGGCGATCGCCGCCGCCCGCGAAATTCCCCCCACCAGTTCCGCCTATAACGAAGCCCAAACATTGATCAACGAAGCCAAGAAAAAATTGGTGGATTTGGCCATGGAGCGGCTGCGCAAGGGGAATGCTTCCGGGGCGATGGAGGTGGTTAATCAGATCCCCGCTGCTTTGGGGTTAAATGCCGAAATTCGCGATTTAAGCACCCTCGCTGATGCGGCAACGGTGGCCAGCTTTGGCACCCAGGTGAACTATGAAGATGCGATCGCCACCGCTCAGGAAATCAGCACCACCCGCCCCCTCTACCGAGAGGCCCAGGAACTCATCAACCTGTGGCGGCAGGCCATTGAGGGGGGCGTGCGCCTTGATGCCGCCATTGCCCTAGCGCGGGAAGGCTCGATCCGCGCCCTCGATGCCGCCATTGCCCAAGCCCGCACGATTCAGCCCAATACGCCTCGCCATGTCCAAGCCCAAAACTTAATCCGGGATTGGTCACGCCAACGGGATATTCTCGCGGATCAGCCCAAACTCGATATAGCGAACCGCCTTGCCGATGAGGGCAACCTCGAAGGTGCAATCCGCCAAGCCCAACAAGTAAGTACCGGCGGCCTCTCCAATCAAGCCCAACGGCAGATCCAAGGCTGGCAACGGGAACTAGAAGCCCGTGAGACACAGCCCCAATTGGATCGAGCCAATGCCTTAGCCCAACAGGGCCGCTACGATGAGGCGATCGCCCTTCTTCAAGAAATTCCCCGGGACAATCGCCTTTACAACGAGGCCCAGCGGCGGATTCGGGAATGGCAACAGCAACAATCCGCCACCGCCAATGTGAGCAATCCCGCCAATAACCCGACGGGCAGCGGCCCCACGCTTTTAGAGCAGGCCCAACAGCAGGCCCAAGGGGGCACGCCGGAAGCTCTCCAAGGGGCGATCGCCCAAGCCCAACAGATTCCCCGCAACAGTCCCCAATCGGGGGCTGCCCGCCAAAATATCAATCAATGGAGTGCTCAACTGTTGAACCTAGCCCGCCAGCGGGCCAGTCGTAGCCTGAGTGAGGCGATCGCCATTGCCCGCTCGGTTCCCGTCGAGAGCGCCAGCTACAACGCCGCCCAAGCCCAAATCGCCACCTGGGAAGCAGCCCTTAACCCGCAACCCCTGCCGGCCATTCCGGAATAAAGCCCCCAGCCCCTCCCCCAAAATGCGAGGGAGGTTTGAGGTTAACTCTTCGGTTTTTGGCTGTGGCTACTGCTCACCACCGCTGTCTCAGAGTTCACATCGTCGGCTTGATTGATCAGCAGCGCCACGGGGAAATGGCGGAGCATATCCCGCAGGAAAATCGTATCGGTACTGAGCAACTCTTGACCCGTGATCAGATCCTGCCAATGGGTGGGAGAGCCAGGGGGTAAACAGAGGCGGGTTTCATGCCAAACCTGATCCCCGAGGGGAGCTTCAGTTTCAGAGACGATCGTCGTAAAAAATCGGGGGGCAATGGCGATCGCCGTATGATCTCCCCAAGTCCGGGCAAAGGCCACCACATGATTCTGCAAGCTACCAATCACCGTCAGCTTTTGATAATCCCCCCGTTGGAAAATCTCGCTAAATTTCTGGCGAGCCTGCAACAGTTGATAGAGCAAAAACAGCTTGATCCGGCCATCTTCAGGTTTTGCCAACAGGTTGGCTAAGAGATCCAACGGGTCTTTATCCCAGGCTTTTTTGATCGCCTTTAACAGTTTTGTCCGCAGCTTAAAATCCACCGGCCGACGATTATCGGGATC
>JAABSU010000170.1 GCA_011390265.1 Spirulina sp. | reverse complement strand
TAACGACATAGGGATCAGCAAAATTTGCCACGCTCGGTTCATTAAACCCCAAATGGCCATTATTCCCCACCCCCAAACAACAGAGATCAATGGGAGCAGCTTCTAACAATTGACGATAGCGATCGCACTCCCCCACCGGCTCTAAACAATCTCCTTGCAGATAATGAAAGGCTTGGGGATGAACCCGATCCGCAATCCGGGTTTTTAAATAATGGTGAAAACTGGCGGGATGATCCGGGGCAATGCCTAAATATTCATCAAGGTGAAAACACACCACCCGCTCCCAAGGAATCTCCCGATCCGCCACCAACAACGCCAAACAATCCCGCTGGGAATTCCCCGTCGCCCAAATGATCCGGGCTTGCCCGTGGGAAGCGATCGCCCCCAACATTACCCCCTTAATCATCGTCGCCGCTGCTGCCGCCACCGCCGCCGCATCAGGGTATACAGTCACAGTCAGGGCATCAACAGCACGGGTTAACATAATATAAAGCCAAAATTATCCTGATCTCCTTCCCTCATCATGTCACGGATCAACCCCTACACCCTCCAAATGCAAATCACCCGAATGTTTGAGCAAAATCAAACCTTCTTTGTCGAAACCAAAGTGCAAGATTGGCTCCGGGAACGCAAGCAAGACCCCAACGAATACGAGATCATCTTCCACAAACACCCCGCCCCCCCCGGCTCTAATCAAATCATCGCCATCGAAATTGAACTGAAACGCAAAGATGGCGAACCCGTGGATGAATGGTTGCAAGCGGAAGCCAACCGCCACGCCTAGGGTAGCGTTAGCGGTGGGGGTGGTGGACAGTGAAATGTTAGCGGCTCCCCCGTGCGGGGATGATGAAAGCTCAAATCATGGGCATGAAGCCAGTAGCCACAATCGCCAGGGACGGGATAGATACCGTTCACCGGCTCCAAATTCAGACCGCCCCCGACGCAATAAAGCGGATCGCCTAGGAGCGGATGGCCCGCCGCCGCGAGATGGATGCGGATTTGGTGGGGGCGACCCGTGGGAATCGTCACCGCTAGAATTACCCCGCTTTTTTCCCCCACCACTTCCACCCGACTCTCCGCAGCCATCCCCTCAGCCGTTGCGCCGTAAACTGTTCCCAGCGCTGGATGGGGCAGTTTACCAATGGGTTGGGTAATGGTGAGCTGTTCCCCATGGCTCCAGTTGGCAACGAGGGCGCGGTAAATTTTTACCATTTCCCGTTCGCGGATTTGGCGGCTCAATTCCTGCCGCGCTAAGGGAGTACGCGCCCAAAGCATGATCCCCGATGTGCCGCGACCGAGACGATGGATGGGGGCAATGTCAGGGTATTGCTGTTTGAGTTGAAATAAAAGCGTGTGCTCTAGATAGCCGCCCCCGGGGAGGACGGGCAGGCCGCTGGGTTTGGCGATCAGCAGGAAATCGGGGTCGCTGTGGAGCAGGGTGAAATTGAGGGGGGCGAGGGGTTCGATCCAGGGGGGACGGTGATAGGTGAGGGTTTGGCCAGCGATTAACAGGGTGGTGGCGGTGGTGGGTTGGCCGTTGAGGTGGATTTGCCCTTGGTGGAGGCGATCGCCCCAATCCCCCCGACTCGAATGGGGATAACGTTCACTGTAATAGTCCAAAACCGTCCAACCCTGATAACGGGCCGTAATCCGATCCTGATAAATCCAACCTTGATTAAGTTCCATCCTTTGCTCCATCTGTTTTTCCCCAAAATACCCTAGGGGAGAAAATGTTTCGCCCCTCCTCCGAGGCGATTTTCCGAAAAATTCCCCTCCTCGGAGGGCGGGGTGGATTCGCCTTGCCCAACTGAGATGCTTTGGACTGTTATAACAAGGAAAGTTTCCCCACCGCCTTAACCCATGACCTCGAATTTGTGGTTAAAATTCATCAATCGCCTGCCCTTTAATTCCGAAATCATCGGCTCACCACGGGGCGTTTATCCCTCTACCTTAAACTGGGTTAAAAGCTGTCACCCTCAACCCCCTCGCCTTCGCCCCACATATCACACCGTTCAACCTTCAACCCCCATCCACAGAACCCGCCCCCCTAAAAGCGTTAACCCGCAAATATTTGCCCCCTTTAACCAAAATTCACAGGTAAATTTCCCAGAAACTTTTGTCGTCACCATTCCCCAAGGGAGAGCTTGGAGTGATTGTACAATTATTACCCACAATGACTATCTTTTAGCCGATGTTTCTAACGCCTATGTACCGGTAGAACAACACCCGGTTTTCAAAAAATGGAAGCTGCGCCCGGCCCGTTATTTTCACGGCAAATTAGCAGTTCTTGCAGTTCTCAGTGGAGATCATAATTATTATCATTGGATGTTCGATGTGTTGCCTCGTTTGCATTTATTAGCAACCCAAGGAATCACAATCACAGACGTTGATTATTTTTTCATGAATCGCTGTCAGTTTCCCTTTCAAACTGAGATGCTGGCAATGTTGGGGATTCCTTTAGATCGGGTGATTGAATGTACAACGCAATCCCATGTGAAAGCCGAGCAGTTAATTGTCCCCTCCCTACCGGGAACCCTTTTTGATGTTCCCCTGTGGGCCTGTGATTTTCTGCGCAAAACGTTTTTAATTGACCGCAATGTTCACCCCCAAAATACCCCCAAACGGATTTATATTAATCGGGCTGATGCCAGTTATCGCAAACTCGTCAATGAACTAGAAGTGATCGCTTATTTAAGTAAACTGGGCTTTGAATCGGTGAGTTTACGCTCCATGTCTGTGGCGGCTCAAATTGAGTTGTTTGCCGGGGCAGAGGTGATTGTTAGCCCCCATGGGGCTGGCTTGACAAATATTATTTTTTGTCAGCCTGAAACTAAGGTGATTGAGTTGTTTTCCGCCCATTATCTTAAACCCTATTATTGGTTTTTAAGCAATCATATTCCCCTAGATTATTATGGTGTGGTGGGTCAGCCGATGATTGCTGATGATCATGGCCCAACGGTGGCAACCTATCAGCAGGATTTTTATATCGATTTAAAGGAATTAAGCCAAACGCTTCAGTTAGCGACTGGGGGAACTGATCACGGTTATCCATGAAATTTTAGGATAACCCCTGGGTTGTTGGGACGGACTGGGACGATGAACAAGGGTTGACGGGAGAGGGGCGATCGCTGGCATGATGGGGGAGACTTTTTGAGAAATTCGTAGTTATGCGTTGTGCGATTATGAGCCGAGCCGGTCAAGTTCTAGCGAGAGGGGCATTAATTCTTCGGGAAACTGAGGGGGGAGCCTGGCGGTTGGACTTGGAAACCGATGGCGGCCGGCAAGTCCAGGGGGGGTTAGTGGGCCCCGATGGCAGCCTCGCCGAAGCCAGTCAAGTGCTGTTTGATCAGTTTTTCGATGTTTGGGGCATGAGTAACCTGACCCTAACCGTCACCCTCCGTTAATCTGGTGATTCCGCCCAGATATGCGGTGAAACTGAGCCGCGATCGCCTAAATTGATTAAGCATTGACTGTGGCAAAAAAAGGTAGCGGGTATGACGAAGATTCTCGATGAGATTAAAAGCCGTGAAGTCACGGGGGTAAGCGATCGCCTCAATATGTTGGTGGCCCAAGGCTCCTACCGCGCCTTTAGTTTTTTGCCCGCCCGCTACCGCTGGATCGTCCCCAGCTTAATCGAGAATGTCTCCCTACCGATTCCCGAATTTCCCCAGGTGAAGGCGGAAATTCTCGCCACCCTGACGGGCCAAGGGGAAGCGGTGGCGGTGGTGGATGCGGAAATTCTCGCGCCGCCCACATTGCTCTATCCCGCCTATCGCTGTGTGCGGGGCAACCCCTTTGCCTGTGAATGGCCCGGCCAAACCCTCGTCGAAGATCCCACGGCAACCGCCTGTCTACGCTGCACATTCCCCGCCCTCATCCCCCCGGAAACCCGCCTCCAAGGGCGCAAGGGCCAATATCAAATCAATGAATTTTTTAAAGTGCGCAATTGGGGGCGACTGTACCACGGCATTGATTTGAGCGATCGCACCCCCGTTGTGATTACAGAATTTCTCCTCCCTGATCGCTATTTCAGCCCCGAGGAAACCCAAAAACGCCGGGATCTCTACAACCAAGTCACCGGCATTCACCTCGCCGATGGTCGTGATCAGGATCTGCGGGTGGTCTCCCCCGATGATGCGATCGCCCCCCTCGGTGAACGGCGGGCCTACCTGATCACCCAAGAAACCCTCGACACATTTCCCACCCTCGCCGAATACCTCACCGCCACCGGGGCCATGTCCCCCTTTCAGGTGCGCACCGTCCTCCTCCAACTCCTCCAAACCCTCGAAGGTCTCCACGGCCAAAAATATTGCCTCCCCTCTGGCCTGATTCAATTGGGTATTTACCACGGCAATCTCTCCATCCATAGCGTCCTGATTGTCCCCACATTCCAAGGGTTTTACGTTTACCTGGCCGACCCAGCCCTCTGGCAACAACTGTTTGCCCCCCCTTTATTAGAACCCCCGCTGCCCTCGGTGGCAGGGGATTTGGAGGCCCTAGGAAAAGTGGCCTTTTACCTGTTGGCCGGGCGACAATTTGACCCCGCCACCCGTGCCCCCCTCGATGCTGCCTTTGGGGACAATTGGCCCGCTGATCTGCCCCTCCCCTTCCGGCAGTTCATTGAATCCCTCCTGGGGTTAAATGCCCTGCCCTTTGCCAATGCCAGCATTGCCCGCCAAACCTTACTGAAACTTCAACTCCCGGAGGATATTCCCCAGGCGGTGAAGCCAACGGCGGAAGCAGTGGTCAAACCTCCGAAAAAAAGGCGGCCTTGGCTGTTGATCGGCGGGGGATTGTTGGGGTTAATCCTGTTGGCGATGTTGATTTGGTGGCTTAATCGTCGCCCCCGTTCCGAAGCACCGGAGCGGTCGGTTTCCTGCTGCATTGAGCAAGTTAATAGCTTTCCCAAGGGAGAATTTGTCTTTACCGGCGAGCAGGAGGGGATTTGGACATACATTTGGCAACAGGCGAATTTAATCCTCAAAGATCAAACCCTGGCGGCGATCCTAGCAGCGCGGCTGAATCCTAATCAGGGGGAAACGGCCCCAGAGGAACCCACAGCCCCCATCACCACACCGACGGGAGAAGACCCAGAGGCCACGACCGAGGAACCCGGTTCTGGATTGAGCAATGAACTGGTGGAAAGCACTGAGTTTTCACTGGATTATCGCCCCCAGCCTTCTGCCAGTGCGGCCATCGCCCAGGTACAGAACCAGCAGGCTGAGTTTGCCCTCAGTAGCTTGATTGACGATCTCCCGGCGGATTTATGGTTTTCGCGGGTGGCCCACGATGGCATTGTGGTGTATGTGGCCTTTAGCTATGCCACCCGCGATCGCAACCTCCCCAACCAACTCAACGGCACGATCACCCTGGATCAATTGCGCCAACTGTACACCGGAGAAATCGTTAACTGGCGGGAATTGGGGGGGCCGGATCTGCCGGTGAAGCTCTATATTCCCGCCGATGAGGAGGCGGTGCAGATTTTTGAAACGCGGGTTTTGCAAGATCCAGAGGCGATCGCCACGTTCCGCCGCCTCGCCACCCAACGCAACCGCGCCAGCGCCGTCAGTACCGAAATTACCCGCCTCTCCACATTCCGCACCCTGAACGCCGTGATTCAGGATTTTGAAGAGCGCAATGTGGGGGCGATCGCCTTTGGCAGCCTCAGCCGTATTTTTGGCCAATGTTCCGTCTATCCCCTCGCCCTACAAACCGGCTTTAACGCCCCCGTTGCCCCCCTAGTACAGGCCAATGGCTTACCCATCTCCCCCACAACGGATCTGTGCAACAACAAAGGCAGTTATCGCACCAACATCGCCGCCATCCGCAATGGTCGCTATCCCCTCGCCTATCCCATTACGCTGATCTACCCCCGCGATAACCGTCGCGCCCCCATTGGCGAAGCCTTTGCCGATGTCCTCCGCACCGATGAAGGGCAATTGCTCCTCCAGGAGGCCGGTTTAGTCCCGCTCCGGGAAATTGACCCTCGGGCCGATTAAACCCCCCAGGCAGTGATGGCCCCAAGCAAAGTTAATTTTTATGAATTTTATGAGTTTTTCCAAAAAGCGTTTGACTAAAAAAATGCCAAGAATTCCTGACCTCATCGGCGATTTTCCCCGGATGAATACGGATAGCTGTGGGCAACCGGTAGATTTTGGGTAGGAAATGATTGTATATTCACGGGACTTTAAAAAATGTTTCCTGAATTTACAAACTGTAACAAACTGAATTTATGAATGCCGAGAAGCCTTTTGAATCGGGTAAATTTGCAGAAATATCATAAAATTTAACAAACCGAGGTCAAACTCGATAAAGAGTAGAACCGTTAACAACAAATTCACAAGTTTTTCACGATCATTTGATTATCCTAGAGCATTCGCTAAATTGTGATTGAGGTAGAGCAATGGACAGTGTCAAATTAACCACAGGGACAATCGCTAACCTGCCCATGGAGGGCTTAAGGTTAGATTTCTCCATTACCACTCTTCAAGAGGTGAGCATTCTGCTCTTAGCCCTGGTGTTTGCCCTCGTCCCAGCTTCCGTGGTGTACAGCGTCCTCCGCCGTCGCCACGTTCCTTGCAATCGCTTCACTCTCCTGATTGTCGGGTTTGCGTTGATGTTGAGTGTGAGCTGGGTGGGGCAAAGCTGGCAACTCCTCCATCCTGAAGCCGCCTGGGTGGTGTTTGCCCATTTACTCACCGTTACCTTTGGGATTACCCTCACCCTCTATCTTTTGCCCCGCCTTCACCAAATTTTTTCTCTGCCGAGCACCAATCAGTTGATGTTAGTCAACCAGGTGATGCAACGGGAGATTAACGAACGCAAACAGGCAGAAGCAACATTAAAGCAACTCAATGAGGAATTGGAGATGCGCGTTGAGCAACGCACCGTTGCCCTCCAAAGTGCATTACTCCAACTGCAAGGGGAAATGGTGGATCGCTCGGAAGCGGAGCAGGCCCTGCGAGATTCTGAGTCTCAACTCATTGAGCGAAATCAAACATTAGAAGCAACACTCAATGAATTGCGCCTCGCCCAATCCCAATTGGTGCAAAGTGAAAAAATGTCGAGTTTGGGGCAAATGGTGGCGGGCATTGCCCATGAAATTAATAATCCGATTAACTTCATCTATGGCAACTTGAGCCATTTGCGGGACTATGCCGGTACGATGCTGGCGGTGGTAGCTCAATACCAAACCGAAGTTCCCACGGCGCAGGAAAACATTGCTGAGATTATTGACCCGGAGGAATTCCGGTTTATCCAACAGGATTTTGTACAGATCTTGGCTTCGATGGATGTGGGGACGGGGCGAATTCGGGAAATTGTGCGATCGCTCCGCAATTTTTCCCGCCTTGATGAGGCGGAAATGAAAAAGGCTGACATCCATGAGGGCATTGATTCAACGTTGATGATCCTCACGAACCGCCTTAAGGCTTCGGGCGCTCGCCCCGAAATCAAAATCATCAAAGACTACGATGCGATGCTCCCCCTGGAATGCTACCCCGGGCAGTTAAATCAAGTGTTTATGAACCTGTTGGCCAATGCCATTGATGCCATTGAGGAAGCCCAACCGGCGGAGCCAACCATTGAAATTAAAACCCGGTGCGTTGGCGAAGCCTCTCCTCTGGAGCATCGCCATTGGATTTCCATCAGTATTCGCGATAACGGTCTGGGCATGACCCCCCAAACCTTGGCGAAACTGTTTGACCCCTTCTACACCACTAAACCCGTGGGCAAAGGGACGGGCTTGGGCCTCTCGATTAGCTATCAAATCATTGTCGATAAACATCGCGGCCATCTTCAATGTCAATCCCAACGGGGAGAAGGAACTGAGTTTCAAATTACGCTACCGGTGATGGCCCAGGAGATCAGCCTCGACCAACCCCAAAGCGCACTGCGCTCTGCCTG
>JAABSU010000169.1 GCA_011390265.1 Spirulina sp. | reverse complement strand
GGACTACTCACCGTAACTGCTAGTGGAGTATTTAATAATGAGATTCGGAATTTCTTATTTAACGAAAATTCATCCCCTCAAATGGATGACAACTCGGAAGGAGAAAGCTTGAAGAATGACAACTGACGTTTTAAAACCAGATCTACAATTATGCAAATCACAATTGATCTACCCCCAGAACTTGAGCAGGACTTAATCCGTCAAGCAGAGCAATCTAACATTCCCTTGCAAACCCTGATCCTGCAAGCCTTGCGTCAGATTACACAATCCCCCTCTGGCTTCACTGCTCAATGGCCAGAACCAATCTTATCCTACCAAGGAGTTCCCGATTTTCCAGCATTTGAGTCCTACCGGGACGAACTAATCCCCCCTTCTGAAATTGAACTATTTTGATGCGCTATCTCCTCGATACCTGTGTAGTCAGTGACTTCATCAAAGGTGAACCCGGAACCACAGCCAAACTCAAAACCACAACACCCGCTGATATTGCCATTTCATCAATTACCGTCATGGAATTACGCTACGGATTGGCAATCAATCCTCAACGTACCCAGAAAATCGAACCCACAATATCGAGCTTTTTATCTGCTGTCATTACTCTTCCTTTCACTACCCCTGAAGCAGAACAAGCCGCTCAAATTCGTGCAGCCCTTAAATCTCTGGGACAACCCATTGGTGCGTATGATGCCTTGATTGCGGCCACTGCCCTGCAACATAACCTGATCATGATTACAGCCAATCAACGAGAATTTGAGCGAGTCCCTGGCCTGCAAATCGAGAATTGGCGGCAATCCTAACAAGATGAAACGAATATGGTTATAGGCGCGAACCATCGAGGGCGAAAAATTTTTCCCTCACTGGAGCCATCACAACGGCAACTGGGGCACAATTTCATCTTTAAGGCTGCTGGCCGTGTTCCCCGTTAAGAGCCACAACAAGGCCCGGCCGCCATCGAGGAGGCTTTTGGTGAGGTTTTCTTCGGCAATGCCCCCTTCAGCGATCGCCAACGGCTTAATCACAATCCCCCGACTGCCAAACACCACTTCCCCGATGATCCGCGCCCGCTGCATGTGGTTTTCTGAGGTGATCAGGTAGACGCTATCAATGCCCTGGGCTTCGAGGTCGTCCACAAGGGTGGTGAAGTTGGTGATCGTGTCCTGGGCTTCGTAGTTGAGATGGAGGCGATCGCCCGCCACCCCCGCATTGGCAAACACCTGTTTCACATAGGCCTCCGGACTCCCGGAGGAAACCCACACCTCTAGCTCAGGATTTTGTTGGGCAAGCTCCGCCGCATAGATTTCCCGGGCCTCTAACCCCCCCAACACAAAGACGGCTTGGGGTTCGGCCAGGCGCACCTGCAATTGTTTGTAGGCCAGGAACATCGCCCCACAGAGCAGCGGCAGCCATAACAAAGAAACACGGCGTTTAGGCGGATGCGTCTTCACCCCGGAACGACGCTGATGGGTCAATTTCAAAACCATGGAGTTAAAGCCGGAAATGCAGCAATGATGATCGGGGAGAACCCTGAATGGCTATCAGTTTAGCCTGTTGGGACTAAGGCTTGTAAAGCCTGGGGAAGATTCTGATCTCAGGGCTGGAGGGGAGGGGCGATCGCGCAGCGTCTCCGCAGGAGAATCGCGAACTCATCGCCCCCCATCTCCGTCAAAGATCATAAAATGTTTATGAAGTTAGCGCGTTTTAGTTCAATCCAAGAGATTATTGAGAGTCATTCCTATTTACAGAGTCCCTATGCTTTCCCAAAATCTGATCGATCAGTTGAACCATCAAATTAACCTGGAGATTTACTCTTCCCATCTCTATCTCCAAATGAGTTCTTGGTGTGTTCATAAGGCCCTAGACGGCTGTGCTCTCTTTCTTAATCAGCACGCTGATGAAGAAATGATGCACATGCGGCGTTTATTAAATTATCTCCATGAGACTGGCTCTTTGGCTGTCTTGGGGCAAGTGGATGCTCCCCCAACGCAGTTTAATTCAGTGACAGAGCTTTTTGAAAAGATCTATGCCCATGAACAGGTGATCACGCAAAAAATCAATCATTTAGTCCACATTGCTAACACTGAGCCGGATTACTCAACGTTGCAGTTTTTGCAATGGTATGTGGCGGAGCAGCACCAAGAAGAATTTTTGTTTAAGAGTGTGCTGGACAAGATTAAGCTGATTGGTACTGATGGCCAGGGGATGTTCTTCATTGACGAAGAGGTGAAAAAGTTGGCCACCACTAAGGCAGCGAAGGTGGCATTGGAGACGGTGCCTAAGCCGGGGGAGTAGCCTTTCATGTGAGGTTAACGGGACTGGCCGGATTTGAACCGGCGACCTAGCGCTTAGGAGGCGCTTGCTCTATCCTACTGAGCCACAGCCCCAAGTTTGGTGAATTTTCCCCGCCATCTTAGCTCAGACGCTACCCGCATCGCTAGGGGATAATCTCAGAGAGCGCCCCCGGTTTCTTGGGGGTGGGTCTTTGGGGAAGGGGGAGCGGGTTGCCTGCCCATGGCTGGAGTAATGCTCCATTCTAGAGCTAATCCCAGTTAAGAATAAATCTTAGGAAAATCTAAAGAGATTCTAAGATTTGTTCTGATTGAAAGAGCGCAGGCTATAATAAGGGTTATCTATGATAGTCTTTTTGTCCTTGCAGCCGCAAGACCCACCCCTAGGGCCATGGTTTCTAAAGCAGTGGTATCAGATATTCGCGATCGCCTCAAAACCCGTGGGCTACGGATTACGCCCCAACGGTTTGCGGTGTATGGCAATTTGCTCGATCGCACCGATCACCCCACCGTAGACCAAATCCTCGAAGCGATTAATGAGGAGTTGCCCATTGCCTCGAAGGCTAGTGTTTACACGGCGTTGACGGTGTTGCGGGAGGTGGGGCTGGTGCGGGAAGTGCTGCTCGATGAGGGGGTGACGCGCTACGATGCCAATGTTCAGCCCCATCACCATTTTGTTTGTGCAGATTGTGGGGCGATCGTCGATTTGCCTTGGAATTTGTTGGGCGATCGCCTCGATCTCAGTCAAATCCCCCCATCTTTGGATGTGACCAGTTATGAATTGACGGTGCGGGGCCGCTGCGGGGGCTGTGAGTAAAATTGATGGGCGTGGGGGCGTTGGCGCAAGCCTGCCGGAGGCACAAAAATTTTTCGCCCCTACACCAGTTGGCAAGATAGTACATAGGGTCTAAAATGATTTTGGGCTAAGGGGGTTTCTCCTCCTTGGCCGGTTTCCCGTAATTTTCTGGGGGATAATAACCGAGCTATCCCCCCCTGCTGACCATGCCCTATGAACCCCTCCATCATAAATACCGCCCCCAAACCTTTGGGGAATTGGTGGGACAGGGGGCGATCGCCCAGACGTTGACCCATGCCCTGGAGAGCGATCGCATTGCACCGGCCTATCTCTTCACGGGGCCAAGGGGCACGGGGAAAACCTCCTCAGCGCGGATTTTGGCGAAATCCCTCAATTGTTTAACGGCAGGCAAGCCGACGGCTACCCCCTGCGGCCATTGTCAAACCTGTACAGAAATCACCCGTGGCATTGCCATGGACATCATTGAAATTGATGCGGCCAGCAATACGGGGGTGGATAATATCCGCGAAATCATTGAGCGGGCGCAATTTGCCCCGGTTCAATGTCGTTACAAAGTGTATGCGATCGACGAATGCCATATGCTCAGTGTGGCGGCGTTTAATGCGCTGTTGAAAACCTTAGAAGAACCGCCGCCCCGTGTTGTTTTTATTCTCGCCACCACCGACCCCCAACGGGTTTTAAATACGATTATTTCCCGCTGTCAACGGTTTGATTTTCGCCGTATTCCCCTCGATGCGATGGTGGGGCATTTGGGGCAAATTGCTGAAATAGAGGGGATTGCGATCGCCCCCGATGCCCTTACCTTGGTGGCTCAAATTGCTAACGGTGGATTACGGGATGCAGAAAGCTTACTGGATCAACTCAGCCTCACCGATGGGGAAATTCGCAGCGAAAACGTTTGGGATCTGGTGGGGGCCGTTCCGGAAAAAGATTTGCTCTCCCTCATTGAGGCGATTCGCAGTGGTGATCCTGAAGCGATCCTTTCCCAATGTCGCCACCTTTTGGATCGGGGTCGGGAACCCCTGATCCTGTTGCAAAACCTCACCACGTTCTACCTCAACCTCCTGATCGCCAAAACCGCCCCCCAACGCAATGACCTCATTGCCGTCACCGCCCCCACCTGGGAAGCCCTCAAAGTCGAAGCCCAATATTGGCAAACCGCCACCATCCTCCAAAGTCAACAGGCCCTCAAAACCAGCGAAATCCAGATCAGACAATCCACCCAGCCCCGCCTTTGGCTCGAAGTCGCTCTCCTCGGCCTGCTCCCCGCCGCCCTCACCCCCGCCATTCCCCAAACCCCCCAAGCCCAGCCCGCACCGTTAAGATCCGAACCCTCCCCCGCCGCAACCCGAACCCCCCCCCAAGCCTTCGCCCCATCTCAGCCCGCCCCATCTCACCCCGAACCCCCGCCCAAAACCTTCACCGTCTCCCAATCCTCTACCGCCAACCCCCAACCGGCTCCCCCACTTCCCACTTCCCACTCCCCACTCCCCACTTCTCCCGATACCATCGTTCAACAACGCATCCAAGCCATTTGGCAACGGGTGGTTGATCGAATTCAGCCGCCTTCCACCCAAATGCTCGTCCGTCAACAATGCACCTTGATCGATTGTGATCTTGATGACGGGTGGGCCTACATTGGCGTACCCTCCAAAGGCTTTTTAAAAATGGCCGAAACGAAAGTGCCGCAAATTACTGCTGCCTTTCAACAGGTTTTAGATGCGCACATCACCATTGAATTAAAAATTCGCGCCGAAACCCAAACCCCGGCGAAATCCGCAACAGCGCACCCATCCCAACCCCGCCCCGCCCCGCAATCCTTCGCCCCCCAAACCCCAAACCCCCAACCCCAACCTCCTCCCAAAACTCCCTCCCCACCCAAAACCCCACTTCCCACTTCCCACTCCCCACTTCCCACTGCCCCCCCACCTCCCCCCGAAGAGGAACCGGAGCCGGCCCCCCCTGTTCAATCCCTCGCCGCTTCAGAGTTAGATCAACTCGCCCAACAATTAGCCAAAGCCTTTGATGGGGATGTGATTGATTTTCTTTAGAGTCCTTCGGGGGGATGGTAATCGCCCGCATGGTAGTACCAGCCGGTGAGTTCGTGGAGATATTCCGGGATCGAGAGACGGCGCAGGTTGGCATTGTGGGCCAGACTGTGGGGATTGATCCCAAATTGGCGGCACAGTTGGATTTCGCTGAGGGCAGTGGTAGCATGGGAGCCGGTTTCCACCGGTTCCACATCGATGTCGATGAGGCGGGCTTCACTGCGACGCTTGAGGGTTTCCACATGGATTTCCACCTGAGCCATTTGGGTTTCCAGTTGGGCCAGGCGTTGATGCTGGTTCAGGGCCTCTCCCTGCCAAGGCTCCAACTGCCGCGCCAAGAGGTCATCAATCCGGGCATCAATCATCGCTGCTGCCCCTTGGGGGGACTGCATCGCCGCTAGATAGCCCTCAATAAACGCTAGCAGCGTCGCTGAAACTGTGTCGCCTTGGCTTTCGACAACGGCTTTAAAGGCTTGCCACTGGGCATAGGGGAGCATAAATGTGGCAACAACGGGATCATCCGGGTGGCGTTGTCGGGCCTTTTTGGGGATCACAGCAGACTGGTGGGCAACAACAGATCAATTCTCGTTAATCTTAACGGCAAAACTCCCCCAGACCACTTAAAATTCAATAATCTCGAACGGTGCATGGTCAGACAGTACAATCGGCAAAATCAGGGTAAATTAATCTAAAACCACCCCTAAAATTCACCCGCCACCCCTATGGACCTTGACAAACTAGACACCACCCGACGGATTGAAAATATTGAACTGATTCGTGATATCCTCTTTGGCCCCCAACTTAAGGAATATAGCAACCGTCTGCAAGCGCTAGAGAATGCTCATAAGGCGTTACGGGGGGAAACCGTCACCAGCATTAAGGAAGTCCGTGAGGAGTTTAATAAACGCTCCGATGAAACCAAGCAGATTCTCAAGGAATTCCAACTGGCACTACGGGCGTTGCGGGATGATCTCAAGGCCAGCAAGAGTGCCGAAAATGAAGAAAACACAGAAATCCGTCAACAGCTAGACCGCTTTAGCAAACGCCTCGCCAGCAATATCTCTAACCTGGATGAGGCTTTAGATAAGCAAGTCAGTTCGGTACGGGATGATTTGCTCTCTAGCCATCGTAAACAGCAAGCGGATCTGATCGCGGTGCGCACGGAGCTATTTGAGGAATTAGAAAAGCGGATTACGACGCTTTCCTCGGCTAAGGTGACGCGGGAAGATATGGCGGAATCCTTCTTTGAGTTGGCTTTGAAGTTAAAAGGTTCAGAGTTGCCCGCCGCCTCGTTACCGGAGATCCAACCGGCTCCCCCAGTTAGGGATGAGCCTGTAGCTCCGGAACCTGTGGCTAAACCTCAGTTTGCTGAACCGGTACAGAAGACGAAACGGCCAAAGGTCGATCTGGGTTTGGGTCGTGATGGTGAAGAAGAGGCCTAGGTTTTCGGGGTGGGGCTTTAGCGCCTTAAGGACTAGGGGGGGCGATGGGTGCGCGATTCTCCTAGGGAGACGCTGCGCGATCGCCCCCTACCTCTCCCATGGCTGCTAAGGCCCGATAATCTAATTTCCCCTGCGCATTGCGGGGCAGGGCCGCTAAACCTTGCCATTGTTTTGGCTGTTTATGGGGGGCAAGTTTTTGGCGTAATTGGGTTTGCATTGTGGCTAAATCTTCGGGGGATAAGGGGGGAGTATAGAGGGCGGCGATCGCCTCTCCCCAAATCTCATCCGGAACCCCCACCACGGCCACATCCCTCACCTTCCCCGTTGCGAGGATCGCGGCCTCGATTTCTTCGGGGGCAACATTTTCCCCCCCGGTGATGATCTGGCGACTTTGGCGGCCTTGAATCAGCAAAGAACCCCCTGGGCTGAATCGGCCTAAATCATCGGTAATCAAGATCGGCTCTGGCCAAGGGTTTGGGTAATAGCCGAGGCAAAGGGAGCAGGCTTGAATTTGGAGGCGGCCATCGGGGGCAAGGGTGACGCTGGCATGGGGTAAGACCGGGCCACAGCCTTCGATACCGGCGAGAAAATCGGCGGGTTTGAGTGTGGCGATTTGGGCGGCGGTTTCGGTCATGCCGTAGGTGGGGGCAAGGGGCAATCCTAGGGCGCGGGCGCGGCTGAGGAGTTCGGGCCAGGCGGGTGCGCCACCGAGGAAGATGGCGCGAAATTGCCGCAACCAAGGGGCTTGTTCTTGAGCAAGGAAACGCTGTAGTTGGGTGGGAACGAGGGAGATAAACGTCGTTTGCCAATCCCCTGGGGTGCAGGTTTTGGGGTCACTGAGCCAGAGTTGGCCGCCAGTGAGGAGCGATCGCACCGCCTGCATTAAGCCGCTGACATGGTAGAGGGGAAGGATGCAGTAGGAGGAAAGGGGGGTGCGATCGAAGTAGGTGTAAAGTCCCTCGACGGCGGCGGTGAGGGTTTCCCAGGTGTGGATCGTGAAGCGGATTTGACCGGAGGAGCCGCCCGTGGGGATGTGGATCCCCCCTGCCCCCCTTAAAAAGGGGGGTTCCGGATTAACCCCCTTATGAAGGGGGTCGGCGTAGCCGGGGGGATCGAGAGCCTCACAACGAAGCGGGATCCCCCCTGCCCCCCTTAAAAAGGGGGGTTCTGATGGTGATGGGGGCCAAATTAGGTCGGGTTGTACTGTGGCGTGGACGGTTTGCCATTCTTGAGCTTGCCAGCGGGGATTGCAGAGAAAGACGGGGGTTTCGGTGACGACGGCGGCGCAAAATTGGGCGAGGAAGCGGCGGGGATCGG
>JAABSU010000168.1 GCA_011390265.1 Spirulina sp. | reverse complement strand
AGGATATTGGAGGCGGTGACGCTGGCATCGGGGGGAATGGCCTGAAGGGTTTGGTTCAGCACCGCAGCATGGGGCCACTGCGTCCAAGGGGTGACGGCTACCCAAGGGGTGACAGAATCGGGGATCATAAAAGAGAGGGCGCGGTGGGGATTGGCGGTGATCGTGAACAGGATTGAGAGGGCAATACACAACTGCCAAGCCCGTTGAATCCACAGCTTTTTGCCCCAATGGGGATGGGCATCCCACCAGAGGATCGCGCCATACCAAAGGCCGGGGACAACCGCCAGGGCATAGCGCATATGCACCGATAGCCCCCAGGGGTCATCCCGCAGAAAGATGACGCTCAGGGGGCAGGCGATTAAAACCCAGGTGGCAGGGGCTAGGAAGGGGAGTAGGGCCAGGGGTAGCCCTTGGGTGAGGAGATAGTTGAGGGTGCGATCGAGGGGGGTGAAGAGTTGTTGGAGCAGTTGGAGGGGATTGCGGAGGATGGCGGCCAGGAGTTGGAGGCTGGAGGTGCGATCGCCCTCCACAAAGGAGGCAAAATGAATAACCAGGAACCGCTCCGCCACATCGTCAGAAAAGAGGGGCATGATGTAGGTGGTGACGATGACCACATAGCTAAAACTGACCAAGCAGGCGATCGCCCCCACCCAAACCTGCCGCCGACTCACCAGCAAATACAACCCCACCGAAAACACCATAATTCCCGCATCTTCCCGCACCGCCAACACCAACACCCCCCACAGGGCAAACCACCCCCAAGCCCGCTTTTCCAACGCCCAAAATAGCCCAAACATAAACAGCGGCAACTGGCAGAGGTCTTGGAAATTCCCCAACGTTGGCCCCGCCACCGCCCGGCTACTGTAGAACCCCACCATCAACAACGTGGCGAGGGTGGGGGGCAAGCGCAACCGGGCCAATTGGTAGAGCATCAAACCCCCAGCGGTGATCATGCCGACGGCGAGGAGGAGCAGGATCGTGGAATTGCGGGCGATCGCATAGATGGGCAACCACAACAATAGGGCCGGCGTAAAATGTTGCCCCAAGCGGCGATAACCCACCTCCGGCATCGGGTGAGAAATAGATTCAATGGCAGAGAGGGAGCTTTGAAACCAGCGGCCCTGGAGGCTGTTCCAAAACACCTGGTTAAAAATTCCTTGGTCGAAGGAGGTATAGGAGGGTAAATAGCTATGGTGACGATGGAGCACCAACACCGCCATCAGCGCAAAAAACAGGCCCGCTACCGCTACACTGCCACGACTAAAAGCCGGGTCAACCGCTGGAAACTTCAATAACTTTGCCCTCATACGACTGAACTCCCCATTAAACCAAGATTAGCGAGATTTAGGGAACTCGCCAAATCTCGGGATGAGAATGCCATGGGGTGGCCATACCTATGCAAAAATGAGGACTGTGCCAGGGGAATGATTGTTCTGGCGGTTAATCAATCCTAAGGAGGAGTAAAAAACGGTCTATGAACGTTGGCGATCGCATCCGTGTTAAAACATCTGTCGTGGTCTATCATCACCCAGAACATAAAAAAGTAGCCTTTGATGTTCAGGGGCTAGAGGGGGAGGTCATTGCCTTCGTGACAGAATGGCAAGGGCGACCCGTTAGTGCTAACTTTCCCGTTTTAGTCAAGTTCGATAAAAAATTTCGGGCCCACCTCCGGGAAGATGAGGTCGAAGTCCTTTAGGGATAACCCTGGGAACAGGCTTGGTGGCTCCGTTGCGTCTTAGCGGTTGATCCAGCCAACCACGACCAAAAGTTTGAGTCTCAATCCCGTTCCCCCTTCCCTCAACTCAAAATCGTCGGCAACACCTCTTCAGACATGGTATTGGGTTGAGCCGGGATCGAGAAATAGAAGGAACTTCCCTGGCCGATGGTACTGGTGACCCAAATATCGCCGCCATGACGCTGGACAATTTCCCGACAAATCGATAACCCTAGGCCCGTCCCCCCCTTTTCCCGTGAGTCCGAGGCATCCACCTGCTGAAACCGGCCAAAAATCGCTTCACATTTATCCGCAGGAATCCCCCGGCCCTGGTCATGGACGGAAAAAATCACCTGATCGGTATCGGGGGTAACGTTGATCCAAATGCCGCGATCGCGCTCTGAGAATTTAATCGCATTGCTGATTAAATTCGTCAGGGTTTGCAAAATTTGATCTGGGTCAACCCAAACATAGATGGGGGCAGGGGGTTGGCCCGCCGCCGTCCCCTCCGGCAGGGGATAGGTAGCAAAGCGTTGCTGATCACATTCTAAACAGAGGGTGATCTGGTTTTGCTCTGCCATGGAAACCATCGCTTGGGCCGCCTGCTGGATCAGTTCCAAACCATCACAGCGGCGTTTAAGGATTTTAATCCGCCCCGATTCGATCCGTTCGAGATCGAGGATGTCATTGAGGAGGCGGGTGAGGCGATCGGTATTATTAACGGCAATTTCCAGCATTTGCTGCCCCTTATCGGACAATTGCCCCAGCCGTCCTGTGGCCAACAGCCCCAGGGAACCCCGAATTGAGGTGAGGGGCGTGCGCAGTTCGTGGCTGGCGATGGAGATGAATTCGTCTTTCATCTGTTCAATGGCCTTACGCTCGGTGATATCCATCAGGGAGAGCAAATAGGCCCGTTTGCCATACCAATTGATCGCCACCGATCGCATCTCCACAATTCGCCGTCGTCCTTGGGGATGGACAAGACAAATTTCCGTTGGATCACCATGGGGAGTAGGGGAGGCAAGATCCTGACTATTCCAACTGCGTTCACCACTGGGGATCGGAATGCCCAAATCAAAATCCAGTAGCTCCTGTGCCGATCGCCCGAACAATTCCGCCGCCGCCGTATTGGCAAAGTCAATGCGCCCCAGATGGTTGCAAACGACAATACCATAGGCATTGCTCTGGATGACCCGATGGAGTTGTGCTTCACTGTCCCGCAGGGCCGTTTCCGCTTTGGTGCGCTCGGTAATTTCCTGCTGGAGTTCAGCGGTGCGCTCCGCCACCCGCTCCTCTAAATGGTGGAGGAGTTGGGCTTGGGCGACGGCAATGCCCAATTGATCGGCGAGGGCGGTGAGTAGGTTGATTTCATCCTGTTGCCAATGGTAGGGTTCGTGGCATTGCTGCACCAAAATGCTGCCCCAGAGGTTTTGCTGGATGAAAATGGGGACGAGAAGTTGCGATCGCACCGGAAACCCCCCAAACGTGAGCACACACATCTCCCCCGCCCCAGCCTGCTCGGTATCATGGATCGCGACATAGGGGGCATCTTTGAGGATATGACAAGGAATTTTGGCGGGTTGTAACCCCACCGCGTCAACCCCGGCTAAGACTGATTCTTTAATCACCTCGCCCTGCTGATCCGATTGACATTGCAAAATGGCCACCCGGTCAGTGTGGAGAATTTGCTGCACCTCCCAAACGACGGTTTGGAGGATTTCATCTAAATCGAGGGATTGGCGGACTTTGAGGGTGAGTTCAGACAGGAGTTGCGATCGCTCGTAGGCCCGTTTCAGTTTTGTTTCCGCCTCAATGCGGGCGGTGATATCAATGCCCACGGACACCGCCGCCTGATTTTCCTGATATTTTTGCGCCACCACTAGGTAATGGCGGGTTTGGTGGCGAATCTGCACATCCACCACCTGCGATCGCATCCGCTCGTGCCCATCAAACAAATTTTGCAACAACTGCTCAAAGGGCGAGCCTAAATTCAAAAACCCCAACTGCTGCCCCATAAAGGCCTGAGGCTCCACATCAAAGGCGCTAGCCAATTGGTGATTCACCCCTAAATAGTAGAGTTCCCGGGACTGCTCCGGCTCCGTTTCTTCAAGGCGGCCAATCCAAGACACAAACCCCGGCACGGCATCAAGCACCGCTTGCAGTTGTTCCTTGGCCTGCCAGATCACCCGCTCAGACCGCTGTTGCTCGGTAATATCGAGGGCAATCCCTAAAATCTGCTCAATATCCCCCTCCTCATTCAACAGCGGCACATAGGTAATCATAAACATCAGATGCCCTTGGCCCGGCACAGAAAACGTGCATTGGCCGGATTGGATTGAGCGTTCCGTGACCGCTTTTTCCAAGAGCGGGGCGTAGGCTTGGGTGATCTGCTCTGGAAAGAGTTCCCGGTCTGTCTGGCCAATCATCGCATCCCGTTGGAAGCCTAGGGTTTTCAGGGCTTGATGATTGACAAACCGATAACGGAGATGGCGATCGTAGATCACAAACATATTGGGGATGTTGTCCACCGCGAGACGGAACCGCGCCTCAGAGCGGCCTAATTCGGCTTCGGCTTGGATGCGATCGCTAATTTCCGCCCGCAGATTGGCATTCACCCGCCGCAGTTGCGCCGTCCGTTCAACCACCCGCTCCTCTAACTGAGCCGCCAGGGTTTGCAATTCCAATTCCGCCTCAATTCGCCCACTAATATCCCGCGCCACCCAGATCACGCAATCATTCGGCAGCGGGGAAATATTTGCCGCAAACCACACCGAGCCGGTTTCCAGTTGGAGGCGGTATTCAAACGTGAGGGTCAGTTGCTCGCTTAAAACCTGTTGGATCGGCTCCCAAAAGCGATTGGCTGCGTTATCCGTCGGGAAAAATTGCTCAAAGGTCGCTTCAATCACCGCGTTGCTATTTTCAAACAGCCGCCCGTAGTTGGTGGGCATCACCTGCACCTCCTGACGGCGGGCATCCACCACCAGGACTAAATCCGTCATCGCTTCAAAAATGCCCCGGATTTCCTGCTCACTGTGGCGCAGTTTTTGAGCAATCAGCCGATCTTCGGTGACATCCCGCGCCACCCACACGACCCGATCCGCAGACAGGGGCGACAGACGGGCATCGAACCACACCAGATCCTGCTGTTCATGGCGTTGGTATTCCACTTTGGTGGTTTTCTGTTCGTCGAGGGTATGGGCGATCGCCCCCTGTAGTTGATCCGCCACATCCGGCATCACTTCCTGCAACGTTTTACCCAGCAGTTCACTGGGGGTAAACTGGGCCGCCGCTTGGGTGGGGGCAATTTTTAAACACCGGCCCTGGCGATCGCGAATCACCACCAAATCCGTCATCGCCTGAAAAATCGCCCGCATCTCCTGCTCCGAAGCCATTAAAGCTTCCTGAGTGCGTTTCTGGGTGTCGATATTCTCCACCATCCCAAACACAAACTGCACCACCCCATCCTGCATCGCCCCACAGAGGATCAACCGCCCCCACACCCGCCGGCCATCGGCCCGCACATATTCCTGCTCCACTTGATAATGATTGATTTCACCCCGGCTGATCGCCGCCAACTGTTGGAGAATTCGGGTCTGATCTGCCATCCCGAGGCAATTGGTGCAGAGGGTTTGATAGAGTTCTGACCCCTCATAGCCGAGAAACTGTTGAAAGGCCTGATTGGTTTTCAAAATGCGGCCATCGGGTTGGGCGACAAAAATCCCCAAACCAGAATTTTCAAAAATGAGCCGAAACCGGGTTTCACTGGCCCGCAATGCATCCTGGGCCCGTCGTAGGCCGAGATGATGGCTGACCCGCAACAGGACTTCTTCCCGATGGAAGGGCTTGGGAATATAGTCAATGCCCCCCACGCCAAACGCCCGCGCCTTATCAGCGGGATTATCTAACGCACTGATGAAAATCACGGGAATATGGCGGGTATGGGGATCAGCTTTCAACTGTTCACACACCGTAAACCCATCCATCCCCGGCATCATAATATCCAGCAAAATCAAGTCCGGCTGTTTCGCCTGCACCGCTGTTAAGGCCGCTTGGCCACTGCGAGCGGCTCGCACTTGATAACCGTGTCTCACTAAAATTTCCGTCAGTAACCGAAGATTAGCCGGTGTGTCATCGGTAACGAGAATATCCCCAGTGGCATGGGTCGCAACGGATAGGGTCATAGACTTTTCATAAATGGCAAGCGGAACTGAGGTTCCGAAGGCATCCACCCCCCATAATAACGATTCACTGTTGACGTTTCGGTGGATTCAGGGGCAAATGCCATTCTCTCAAGTTCCGGGTCTTTCGCATTGCCTATTTTTCAAGATGGGGATCAGCCTGCTCTCGATGGGCATTTTAAAGAGAGGGTCGGTTTATCTTTCGCAAGGGGGGCAAGGGATCAGGAGCCTGAACAGGGGGAGTTGGGTTGGCCTGTTGGGTGCGCAGTTGGCCGCAGGCGGCATTGGCCTCAAGACCACGGGAATAGCGGATGCTGTTCTCAATGTGGTGTTTGTGGAGAACGTCGCTGAATTGTTTGATTTGTTTGGGGTGGGGCCGTCGGTAGTCGGCTTCGGTGATCGGGTTGTAGGGGATGAGGTTAACGTGGGATTGAAAGCCTTTCAGTTGTTGGGCGAGGGCGTGGGCCTGTTCGGGGCGATCGTTGACTCCCGCTAGGAGGATATATTCAAAGGTGATCCGTCGTTTTGTGGTTTTGACGTAGTAGCGGCAATCTTCGAGGAGGGTGGTGATCGGGTAGTTTTTGGCGGTGGGGATCAGTTGTTCCCGCAGCGTTTGGTCGGCGGCGTGGAGGCTGACGGCGAAGGTGATTTGGAGGTGATGGGCTGCGAGTTCTTTAATGCGGCGAGGTAGCCCCACGGTGGAGACGGTGAGCGATCGCCCCCCAATGCCCACATCTTGGTTTAACTGTTGGAGCGATCGCACCACGGCTTTTAAATTCAGCAAGGGTTCCCCCATGCCCATATAGACCACATGGCTCACCCGTCGCCCAAAATCCTGTTGGACGGTTAACACCTGATCGACAATTTCATGGGCGGTTAAGTTGCGGGTATAGCCGCCTTTGCCGGTGGCGCAAAAATCGCAGGCCATGGGGCAGCCCACTTGGGAGGAAACGCAGACGGTGAGGCGTTTTTCCGTGGGAATGCCGACGGTTTCAACAATTAAGCCATCGGCCAGTTTGAGTAAATATTTGCGGGTTTCATCGGGGGCAATGCGACAATCGGCAACGGTGGAGCGGCCAATGGGGTAATCGGCGAGTTTTTCCCGCCAAGCTTTGGGAAAAACGGTGATATCGAGGAGCGATCGCGCTCCTTTTTGATAGAGCCATTGGTGGAGTTGTTTACCGCGATAGGCCGGTTGGTCTTGGGTTTGTACCCAGGCGGTGAGTTCTTCGAGGGAGAGGGAGAGGAGGGGTTCGGTCATGGGTTTTTAAAGGAGGGATCCCCCCTGCCCCCCTTAAAAAGGGGGGTGTAGAGAGGAGTTGATGAAAAAGGGGGGTGTAGAGAGGAGTTGATGATGATCGGGTTGCGGTTGCGTAGGGGAGAAAAATTTTTCGCCCCTACTCCAGGCTAGCGAGGTGAATTCCCTGATGGCTAAATTGTGTCACCCAAAAGCCGAGATTGGGATCATTGAGCGTGGCGGCGGTTTGGGTTTTCACCGCTTCGGCGTGGTATTGGGATTCGCACAAGGCGAACACGCTAGGGCCAGAACCGGACATCATCGCCCCTGTCGCTCCCGCATTTAACAGAGCTTGGCGTAATTGGGCAACGGCGGGATGGGTGGGTAAAACCACCGCTTCGAGGTTATTTTCCAAATGGGCCACGATGGCGGCTAAATTTCCAGAAGCGATCGCCTCCACCATTGGCCCTGCATGGATGCGTTGGGCCTGGGCTGCTTGCTCATCGGGGTGTTGGATGTATTTGTCGCTAAATTGTTGGCGGTAGGTTTGGTAGGCCCAAGGGGTCGAAACCGCGAGGTTGCGGTGTTTGGCCAAGACTAACCAAATCGGATCGCGGGGGCTATGGATAAAATCTAATTTTTCCCCTCGGCCGGTGGCGATCGCCGTCCCCCCCGTCACACAAAAGGGAATATCCGATCCCAACTCTGCCGCCAAGGTTTGTAAATCTTCTTGAGTTAACCCCAAATTCCACAACAGGTTTATCCCCACCAACACCGCCGCCCCATCGGCAGACCCCCCGGCTAAACCGGCGGCGACGGGAATCTGTTTTTCGAGGT
>JAABSU010000167.1 GCA_011390265.1 Spirulina sp. | reverse complement strand
AGTAATGTCCAGTTTCCCCGCGATACGGGGGTGAATGTGGATGGTTTGGTCTTGGATGCGGAGACGGCGCGGCTGGTGGGCGATCGCGCTCACATCGGCTCCCTACTCCACATTGAGCGACTCCCCGGCAATGAAGCCCTGTTATTGCAACTGATCCGCAATTTTCGGCGGGGGGAGCAGATCCCCGATGCTAACCAATTGGAGGTCTTGCGATCGCGCCTCCGGGTGGAGCAACTCTTAACGACGATTCAAAAAATGCCTTGGTATCGCTGGCTAGAGGCCAGTGATGCTATCCTCCGCGCCTTGGGCTTAAGTCTATTAATCCTGCTCACGGATTACGGCACCGATGCAGGGCTAGTCCTCACCGTCGGCCTAATCACCGGGGCCACCTTTGCCCTGATGATCTGGATGGTGGATCGGGTGCGTCGTTGGTTGCCTACGCCATTGTTGCCCCATCGGGAGGAGGCGATCGCCATGGGGGGCAGTTTTACGATCTTGGGGGCGATCGGTTTGGGGCTACTGTGGCAGCGATCAGCGCAACCCGGCTGGACGCTGTTGTGTTTAAGTCTGCTCTTAATTCCCGTCCCCTTGGCGTTAATCCTGCCCCTCTATCTCAAAGGTCGCTACCATTCCGCCCTCGACCAAACCTATTTGGTGGAAGATGGCAGTATGCGCCAATTACGATTGTTAATTGTGCGCTTGCCGATTATTCCAAAATTCCCCTTCTTTCGCGATCGCTATACGTCAATTTTGGGCGATCGCCGTTGGAGTTGGCTCAATTACTACGATTTCAGCCTCAACAACATCTTTAAGTTCGGCTTCAATGATATTCGCCTCCGGGACGAACACTTACCCGGCTGGGTGGCGGCGTTGGTATGGTATCAATGGGCGCTAGGGTTGTTTTATATTGCCCTGTTGCTGTGGACATTATCTCGCACCATTCCGGGTCTCAACCTCTTTTTGTATTTGAGTTAATGGGCCAGGGGAGAGCAGCATGATCGGGTTTTCGCTATGAGGCGGGGATTTCAATCCCCGACGGACTGGGGGGAACCGCTGCAATGCCCAGGGTTAAAATTCAGCTTGAGCAACTATCTTGTAGTATCCCAATCCGCCAAGAACTGAAGTTCTTGGCTCATAGCGAAAGTGGGCTGAAGCCCACTCCGGAACCCGTTTTAACGGGTTTTCGCTATGAGGCGGGGATTTCAATCCCCGACGGACTGGGCAGCACCGCTGCAATCCCCAGGGTTAAAATGCAGCATATTTTTGAGCAACTATCTTGTCGCACCCCAATCCGCCAAGAACTGAAGTTCTTGGCTCATAGCGAAAGGCACTACCCACCTACTCGGCCGATCAATTCTAAAACCGCATTCCGTATAGTTAAGCGGATTTCAAATCAGATCATGGACGTTCGGATTTTGTTGTGTTAGGGTATCGGGCGACCTTGAGCTATTTTTCAGCATCATGAGCCTTAAATCGTCATTATCAGCAGTTGCGTCTGTCCTCCTGCTCCATACCGGTGTTGCTCACGCAGCCGTTCCGATGTTCGAGCCAACTCCCTCTAATTCCGAAACCATTCTGGTTCAGGCCCAAAACAATCCAGAGGCATTTTACGAAACCGCCAAACAGGAACTGCCAGAAGATTACTACATGATCTATCGGATTATTGATCGCATGGCCCGCGCCAATCAGCTCGATAATTTACCGTGGCGGATCTTGATTGCACCGTCCTATGAGGTGAATGCCTTTGCGGCCGATACTAACTTAGTGGCATTTTTTAGTGGTTTATTAGAGCAAATTGATGGAGATCCCCATGCGATCGCCTGTGTCGTCGGCCATGAAATTGCTCACCATACCCAAAATCATATTGCCATTCGAGGCGCAGATCGGGAACGCATCTTACAACAACTGATGGCTGAAGCGGTGGAAGAGGTCAGTGCAGAAGAGGAAGATCTCCGCGCTGATTTACAGGGTCTAGATCTAGGGGAACGGGCATTATCCACCACGGGCAATGTTCTCGGCCGCCAGGGGGGTGGAACCGTTGGCACGGCCATTAATGTCCTTGGGGGTATATTACGGGGCAACCGGCAACGACGGATACAAGCGGCAGTGGAACGGATTGAGAGCATCTATGCCGAAAAAGCGGCCGCAGTTCAGGCACAATGGCAAGCCCTCAATCATCAGCAGGAATTTGAAGCGGATGAATGGGCCTATCTGTACATGGTGCGATCGGGTTTCAATCCCGAAGGTTGTCAAACGGTAATGACGGTCTTAAATCGTTTAGGGGTGACAGCGAGTGAAACGCATCCTGCCTCCCCCGATCGCCTAGCGGCTATGCAAAGTTTTGCCAGTAAATATCCCACCACAACATTAACCGATGAAGGACGAGGGAATTTAGCCGCGAGTCCTAATCCTTTAACCTATTCTTTGGCACGCGATCGCTCTACCTTACGGGTCAATTCTCGGGCTGGGAGTCGTAACTTTGACGATGCTTTTCCTGATTTTTAACCCACATTTTGCAGGTTTAAAATAACCAGATTTTGAAATAAGCTAGGCGTAGGGTGGGCAATGCCTGCCCTACGCCCTTTCTTTTGATGCCGATGCAGAATCATTTGCTAATTGGGCATCCAATGCCGCCCGCGCAATTTTGGTGGTATAAACGACGATCGCCACCGTTGCCACCAACCCTAAAATCCAGATCGCCCACTGCACCACCGAACCCTCATTAGAGTCTGTCCCCAAGGTTGCTAAACTCCCCGCCAAAGAACCCAAATAAACATACATCACCGTTCCCGGCATCATCCCAATCCAAGAAGCTAAAAAGTAATCCCGAAGCGAAACTTGGGTTACACCTAAACCGTAATTGAGCAAATTAAAAGGGAAAATGGGCGAGAGCCGCAACAGGCCAACAATTTTCCAACCTTCCTCAGCCACCGCCCCATCAATGGCCTTAAATTTCGGCTTCCCCTCAATCTGTTGAGCCACCCATTGCCGCGCTCCATAACGACCCACCAAAAACGCCGCCGTTGCCCCCAATGTGGACGCAATGGAAACCCAAATTGACCCCTGCACTACCCCAAACACCACCCCCGCCCCCAAGGTGAGGATCGAACCAGGGAGAAATAACACCGTTGCGGCAATATAGAGCAGGATAAACACCACCGGCCCCCAAATTCCTAACTGTTCAATTTGGTCTAAAAATTGTAAAAAGTATTGTTGCACGTTAAGTTGTTTGCCGAGAATAATCAAAGCGATAACTGCGAGAATAACTCCTACTCCTTTGGCAATTTTAAGGGTTAACGATTGTGAAGGTGTTGAAGTCATGGCGAATACCAAAAAATATGGGATACTCTCGTGCCATGGCTTTGCCATGGCATGGCATTTAGGCGGCTCCGCCGCCTGGTGGAGGCAGAAGCCCTCCAGGGGAGCATTACTTGTAGGGGCGAAAAATTTTTCGCCCCCCTGCCCTGCCTACACCAACGCCCCGCCACAACTGGAGCCACAGCCAGCGGTACAGCCATAGCAATAGTCAGCGGTTTGAATTTCGGTGATTAAATCCAAATTTTTGCGGGCTAACAGTTGACCAATGGTGAGGGGGTTGCCCTGGGGTAAAACCGCCTCCACCCCCGCCATTTGGTTGAAATCACAATCATAAATTTTGCCCTCATAGTCCACCGATAATTGATTGCGACACATCAAATGATTAACCGTTTCGCCATTGTGGTTGGCCGCCAAAAAAGCCTGATATTCCCCCGCAATACCTTGACGTTCTAAATATTGCTGGGTGCGGCCGATGGGGATATTTGTGATTGTATAGAGGTCGTTAAATTCAATCCCAAAATATTGCCGCAAATAGGCTTTGTAATCCGCCGCTAGATTTTCCTGCGGGGGAGGCAGTTGGAAATTGCCCCGTTGGGGCAGGCTGGGGTTATAGACGAGATCTAAACCCAGGAGCGGATCGTGGCCATAACCCCGTTGATTGAGGACTTGGATGGCGGCGATCGCCTCCCGATAAACCCCCGCCCCCCGCTGGCGATCGACATTTTTCTCCAAATAACAGGGCAACGAAGCCACCACCCGCACCTGATGCGCCGCGAAATAATCCGGCAAATCCTCAAAACCTGGCGCAAAAAAAATCGTCAGGTTCGATCGCACCAACACCCGTTTACCCGCCCGCCGTGCCGCTTCCACCAAGGGCCGAAACCCATAATTCATTTCCGGTGCGCCCCCCGTCAGATCAACGGTTTCAATCTGGGGGAATTGTTCAATCACGGCGATCAACTGCTCACAAATTTCCGGGGAAAGCTCCTCAGTCCGCTGCGGCCCTGCTTCCACATGGCAATGGGTGCAGGCCAAGTTACAGCGGCGGCCGAGGTTAATTTGTAACACCGTGATCCGCTGCTTCTGCAAAGGCTGGGGAAGCGCATCGGCAAAGGGGAGCCAAGTTGAGGCCGGATTGATGGTGGGAGTCTGAACCATAGGGGTTAAAATGCAAGATTAAAGACTGACGCTAATTTAACGCGCCCCGATGGGCTAATTTGATTCAAACGGGTTTAGGTGAATTTTTGCTGAATTTTTGACATCAGGATAACCGTGCGTTGGCCAGCCGCCTAGACTGTTAAACAAGACTCGACCGTTTTAGACTAAAACCCCTTGAGCCGATGCTAGATAGCCTCAAACGCAACGACACACTTAAACTCGCCCAAGACTCCCGCTATTGGCTCCTGGCCTTAGCGGGGGGCTTGATGCTCTTTCACCTCGCCCTGACGGATCAAACCGGGGATATGAAGGGCTTTAGTATTAGTTTGATCTTCTGGGGGGCGATCGCCTCCATGGTGTGGGACAAAAAAGAAACTCTCAAATTTCGCACCACCCTCTCCGCTAGCCTCTTTGCCACAACCCTGCTGATCCTCGCCTTTTGGAAGATTTTGCAAATTTCCAGCGGCGGCATTTTTGTCCAAGCTGTGCCGTTGGTTTTTGGGTTTAGCTTGGCCCTGATCGCCTCTAGTTGGCGGGGCCTAGGGCAATACAGAAAGGAACTCATGGCCTTTGCTGTCCTCGCTTTACCCGGAGAGCGGTTTTTAGCGGGGAACCTGGAAAGCCTGATCCAGAGCATCACTGGCTACAGCTTCACAATGCTGACCGCAGCAGCATCCACCTTTGGCTTAAGCCTCGTGGGGATGAAACCCTTACTAACCGATGGGGTCTATATCAATCTGTCTCGATCCATTGTCCGGGTTCATGAAGGCTGCTCTGGGGCGGGGATTATCGACTTTCTGCTTCGTCTCAGCTTCCTGTTTTTAATCATCTTTAGCACCACCCGCCTCGGGAAATGGCTCGCCCCCGTGATTGCGATCGCCCTCGGTTTTATCATCAATAGCTTCCGTGTTGCGGTCATGGCCTACTTAATCAATAATTTCAATACCGAAACCTTTGATTATTGGCACGTCGGCAGCGGCTCGCAAATTTTCGGAGCGATCGGTGTGATCCTCTTCGGGTTAATTTGTTTCCCCTTTATCAAATCTGAATCTGCCCAAGCTGCGGTTGAACCCCCCTCTGAGCATGGAACCTAGCGACATCGAAACCCCAAACCCGCCGGAAACCCTCACCCCCATCGACGAAACTCCCCCAGAACCCCCAGCCGCTTCAGATTCTCCCCAACCCCTCCGGCTGGGGATTTTGGCGGCAAATGTCCTGCTCTTGGTGGGTGTTACTGCTGGGGTTTTCCTCAATCCCACTGTGGGCAATCTCCAGGAGTATGAATTCCCCGAAAACCTCAATTTAAGGGGTTGGAAGTTAGAGGATAGTGAGGCCCTCGAACCGGTGGAAAAGCCAGAATATGAAGGGTCAAGCTATCGCGCCGGCCGCCATTATCGCTACCTTCAGGGGGACATTCCCCTTGAGGTCGAAGTTCGCTATGTGACGGAAACCTTAGGGGGCGTGGATTTATTCACCCGTGAACATGAGCGGTTCACCGCCAAAGCCGATAGTGAGGAAATTACCGCCCGGATTCGCCAGCGGTCAGAATCGGGCCATTTTGCTGAAATTACCTACGCAGGTTATGCCTATATCAGCACCTGCATTAATCCACGGGGGTTCAGTTCTGCCACGCCGGAGCAGTACGAGCGCAATCAAGAACTTTACGATATGGTGCTGGAGCGCGTGGTTCCCTGGGTGTTGGGTCGGGAACGGTGGCGGGATGACCGCTGTTTGTGGACGTTGATGTATACGCCCCTCGGGAATGATCCCCAAGCTGCCCATGGCCGCCTTGAATCCGCTTGGCAGGATTGGTTCCAACTGTGGCAGGGGAATTTTCCGCCGTTGTAATCTAGATGGGCTGATTGATTTGTAGGATGGGGAGAACTAAGCGAATTTCTGAATGCTATGACCCTGCTTCCCATCCAACGTTGGCAGATTGCCCGCCCTGAACCGGAGCAGGTGCAGATCCTCGTGGCGGCGACGGGGCTTTCGCCCCTGTTGGCGCAAGTGCTGTGGAATCGCGGCCTGGAGACTCCAACGGCGGCGGCTACCCATATCGATCCGGAGTTGGCACAATTACCGCCCCCCTTGGCGGAGTTTCCCGATTTGGCGCGGGGGGTGGAGATTTTGGCAGAGGCGATCGCCCAAAATGATCCCATCCTGATTTGTGGGGACTACGATGCCGATGGCATGACCAGCACGGCGTTATTGATCCGCGCCCTGCGCCATTTTGGGGCAACGGTGGACTATGCCATTCCCAGCCGGATGCATGAGGGCTATGGGATGAATAACCGCATTGTTGAGGATTGCGCTCAAGCGGGGGTCGGGGTGATCCTGACGGTGGATAACGGCATCATGGCCCATGAGCCGGTGCAGTTGGCGGTGGATTTGGGCTTGAGTGTGATTATCACTGATCATCATGATCTGCCCCCCGAATTGCCCGCCGCCGATGCGATCCTCAACCCCAAACTTTTACCGGAAAATTCCCCCTATCGCAGTTTGGCGGGGGTGGGGGTGGCCTATGTGTTGGCGGTGGCGACGGGCCAGGCTGTGGGGAAATTAACGGGCTTAACGGCAACACTATTGGATTTGTGTACCCTAGGCACGATCGCCGATCTCGCCGCCTTAACGGGGGTGAATCGTCGCTGGATCAAACGGGGGTTAAAATCCCTGCCGCGATCGCCCCTCGCTGGTGTCCAAGCCCTCATTCAACAGGCGGGATCAGAGGAAAACAGCAAGCCGATGCACCCCGATATGATCGGTTTTCGCCTTGGCCCCCGGATTAATGCCATCGGCCGCATTGGCGACCCCTGTACCGTGATCGAGTTGCTCACCACCGATGATCCGGCGATCGCCTTGGAGCGGGCGATGGTTTGCGAAACGACGAATCAACGGCGACAACAGTTGTGTACAGAAACTGAGCAGGAGGCGGTGGCTTTGGTGGAGGATACGCCCCTGCCCTGGGAGCGCGATCGCGTCCTCGTCGTCTACAAACCCGATTGGCACCATGGCGTAATTGGGATTGTCGCCTCGCGGTTGGTGGAGCGCTACGGCGTGCCGGTGTTTATTTGCACCCAGGAAAACGCTACAACGATCCGGGGGTCGGCCCGCAGTATTCCCGAGTTTCATGTGGCCCAAGCCTTGGAATTTTGCCACGATTGCCTGATTAAACATGGCGGCCACCAAGCAGCGGGGGGGTTTTCGGTGACGGTGGAGCAGTTCCCCACGTTTCAAAACAAATTAAGCGAATTTGCCCACCAATGCCTGCAACCGGAACACCTGAAGCCCCTGGTTCGCGTCGATGTTCAGGCAGATTTTGAGCAACTTACCCACCAACTCTATGGCGAAATTGAAGGGCTTCAGCCCTGGGGGATGGGGATGCCGATACCGATGTTTTGGACTCCCCAGGTGCGGATTATCGAGCAAAAGGTAGTGAAGGGGAATCATTTGCGGTTGAAGCTGGCCCAGGGGGATCGGGTCTTGGAGGCGATCGCCTGGCGCAAAGGAGATTATTTCCCCCTACCCAGTCCGGTAGATCTGGCCTATAAGCTCAGTGAAAACCATTGGCAGGGCGAAACGACGCTGCAACTGGAAATCATCGGCATCCGTGCCGCAACTTCCAACCCATCCCCATCCCTCACCACCTTCACCCACAGAA
>JAABSU010000166.1 GCA_011390265.1 Spirulina sp. | reverse complement strand
AATGTGACAGTCTCGAAATCCGATCCAGTTTCCTGTTAAAGCATGATCTCGATACCCTGGTGGCAACGGCTGACTATCTAGCAAAATTTGAATCGCTTCGTTAAGCTTAGTTAGATTTTTGCCACGTTTGATTAATCGTTTAACATCTTTTTTGAAACGATTTTCTGTAACCAGTTCTAACATTACATTCCCAGGTCTTTGTAAAATTCTTCTAAACTATCGTATTTCGTCAGTCCTTGATTATTTTCAATGTTGCGAATAGTTTCTTGGGTTTCTTCGTTAAAGTCATTAATTGTATAAGTTCCGGTGGCAATCCGGTATTCTTTTTCGGCTTCCTCAAGGATTTGCTCAATGTGTTTCGTAATGTAGGCGGCAAGGGCAGCTTGTTGTTGTTCAGAAAGTTGAACAAATTGATCGAATAATGCTTGATTAGGTGTAGTCATGGTTTTTGAGTGGTTTTAACGTTATGGATTATAGGGGATGATTTGTGAGGCGGAGACTTCAAGGGTAACTTGTGGGATCTTGAAGCCTTCGATGGGGAGCATCCCTGATAACTGACCCAAGATTAAAGGAAAAAATTGCTTTGCCTTGTTTATCCTTGATTTGCCGTGTGATCGCCGCGTCGGTGGATGTCATCATGGTTACAGTCCCAAGTTTTGTTTTATAACTAGAAGCAAAACACCTTTTAAAACATCGAAAGAGACTCCTTCAAGTTTCCCAAATTTTTCAGAAATATGTTCTTTTGCTTTCTTCCAAACGGTGTCATTTCGTGCAGTATCAATAAAGTCATGACCTTCCCATGTTAACTTAGTAATCATGAATGTATTTGGAAATCCAAGCGCACGAACTGGTTTAGCCTCTAACAATCCAGCTTCTGCGAGTAAACCAATATGATAATTAACGATTGGATCATCATATCCTTCAATCATAATTTGACAAGATTGACCATAATTTAAGACATCAAGTTCCTCTACCTTTAAGAGGATTTTGCGAATTAAATCCATATCTCGTTTCATTATTTTACTCGCTTTCGCGCTCCTTTAATATTGCCCAACTGTTTTAACATCAAACTCACTCTACTCCCCCCCAACCGGTTCAAAAGCGGGACAATAGCCGTCCAGCGTTACCGGGAAACCGCAGAGGGGCGATCGCGGATTGCCGCAGGTTTGGCCCCGTAGGTGTTCACAATTGCGACAACATTCTACATCCACCTGAATCCGCTCTACGCTACTTTGGCGCAACAATTCCCGCTGCGATAACCCCCGTAAAACTAACTCATTCCCCTGCCAACGGGCTTCAATTAACCCCGTATCCGCAAAACTTGACCAATTGGGGTTATTACTCAGAGCAGAAGGGAGGGCAAAATGCACATTGGCATCCAGTTCGGTGATTTCTCCCTCATAGGTGGTCAGTAAAGGGGTAGCCGGTTGAATAAAACGATCGCCCACCGGCAATTCCACCCGCATCCCATTACCGGGGGCATGGAGTTTGTAACGGTTTTGCAGTTCTTCGAGGCCGATGAGAGCGGCGATCGCCCCTACCGTACCATGGACAAACACAATATGTTGGGGGCGAATATTATGGATCAATTGTGTCGTATTGCGGCCATCACTATGATCCGGCAATACATAGGGTTCTACCGCCACATTGGTGCGCTGGCTCAGGGTTTGGCGATCCACGATCACCTCTTCCTGCGTGGCAGGAATTAACGCCCGCCAATTTTGGGCAAAACGTCGTTGCAACTGTTGCCAATCACTAAAACGATCCGTCAGTAGAATAAACGGGGACTGAGGAACCGTTTTTGCCGTCAGGCGGCCCAACTTTGGTAAAATTTCCTCATCCCAAAACAGCGGTTGATGACGGGCAAAATTTTGCACCGCTGCCGGTAAATGGGGCAAAATTTCTAAATAGGTATCACAGGCCTGGGCTACCCTTTCCCCCACCCAAATTTCTAAATTGCGGCCGGTGAATTGATGGTGCGATCGCAACAACATGACAATTTCCTGCGCTAATCCCAAAGGGGGAGCAAAAATCACCACCGAAGTTTGATTTTGAATCCCCCGCTCAATCTGATCTAAAAATTGCTTTTCCAACTGTCGCCGCCGAGGATACCGCGCCGCCCCATAACTGCCCTCAATAATCAACACATCCGGAGCCGATCCCCGCAAGGTTTCCAACGATAAACCTTCCACCAAACGGGAATTAGACAGGAAAAAATCGCCAGTATACAACAGCGTATAGGCCCGCTCCGGCGTGGTATAGGTGAGCAGGATCGCCGCTGCCCCCGGAAGATGGCCGGCGGGGAAAATTTGCGCCGTGAGATCAGGGAAAAAGCTAATGGGCGATCGCCACGGTAGGGGCCGACAGGCAAGCTCCGGTAAATCCTGAGATTGCTCCTGCCAATGGAACGGTAAGAGTTGCGCCGTCACCTCACTGGCATAGATGGGCAACTGGGGAAAGCGCTTCACCAAGGGCAACAGGCTACGGGTGTGATCCGCATGGGCATGGCTACAAAACACCAAATCCGCTGGCGGTGTTGTGGCGGTGAACAGCGGTTCAGGATCCCGTAGCCCACAATCGAGCAAAATCCGATAGGGGCCCATCTCCACCAGCAAGCAGACCCCCTCCCCTTGGTGGCCAACACCATAGGGACGACAAGCCAGGGGAAAAGGGGTAGAAGTGGGATCGGACGCAGGCATGAACGGCAGTCAAGGGGCGAGATGGCAGGAGGTAGAGGTTAATGCGCAGAACCATTGCCGTGGTAGTCGTCGGAATCGTAAAAGCCGTTTTTTGTCCCAAAAAAGAGGGTTGTGAGGATGAAAACCCCCGTCAGTACCACCAAAATCAATTTGACATCCATAAAATGTGTCTCCAGCGCACCGGTTAAGCTACCCCCCTATGATAATTGCAGAAGTGATGGGTGGACAAAGAATGGCTGGATCTGTTGCGACTTAACAGAGATAACCAGCCAACCTCCTCACTGGGGGCGATGATCTACGAGAATTTGGCCCTTAACTTTCTGTCGTTTCCACATCGGGGATGATGGTGGGACGGCTCAAATCCTCAAAAAAGTTGTGGTAGACAAAACCCGCCAATAATGCGCCGGCAATGGGGGCAACCCAAAACACCCACAGTTGACTGACCAGGGCTAAATCACCGCAAAAGAGGGCAACCCCTGTACTCCGGGCGGGATTAACCGAGGTGTTGGTGATGGGGATACTGATCAGGTGGATCAGCGTCAGGGCCAGACCAATGGCGGCCGGGGCAAAACCAGCGGCGGCTCTTTTATCCGTGACACCGAGGATGATCAACAGGAACATAAACGTGAGCACAAATTCCGCCAGCAGAGCCGATAAGAGGCTATAGCCTTGGGGGGAATGTTCGCCAAAACCGTTGGTTGCTAAGGGATTGCTGCCTGTGAGTTGAAAATCTGGCGCACCATGGGCGATCGCCAAAATCAGCAACGCCGCCAGAATTGCGCCGATCACCTGCGCCCCAATGTAGGGGGCTAAATCAGAGCCGGGAAAGCGTTTCCCCATCCACAAACCAAAGGAAACAGCGGGGTTAAAATGTCCCCCGGAAATATGGCCAAAGGTATAGGCCCCGGTAAAAACCGTTAAGCCAAAGGCCAGGGACACCCCCAGATAGCCTAAGCCAAACTCATTACTGTTTTCACCCCCCGGAACAGAAACAAAAGCAGCAAAAACTGCACTACCACATCCGCCAAACACCAGCCAAAATGTACCAATTAATTCAGCAACGTATTTTTTCATCAATACCCTCAAACAGCGTATTTTTGTCGATCGAGATCAATGATGGACTGAGATTTTCCCCAATGTCATACATTCGGGGTGAGCAAGCTTTGACATTCAACCGTAAAAATACCATTACTGCTCCGTTTCATGGGCAATAAGTAGGGGCTTGTTCATAATCTTTCATAAACTGAAAATCGAGAACCCCAGAAGGCGCGATCGCCCCCCCCTTGCCCCCCTGGGGCCAATTCCCCCTCCTACCATCCCTAGGGAGACTGATACAATGGGGGGCCAACTGTGCCGACGATAGAGGATATGCAGCCGACAGACGCGAGTAAATTCACCGAACAAGCCTGGGATGCGATCGTGCGATCGCAGGAAGTGGCCCGCCGCTGTGGCAATCAACAACTGGAAGTGGAGCACGTCGTCCTCGCCCTCCTGGAAACCGACGGCCTCACCCAGCGCATCCTCGATAAAGCCGCCATCGACACCGAAGCCTTCCGGCAACAGGTGGATATTTTCGTCAAGGCCCAGCCCCGCTTCCCCTACGTTGAACAGTTGTATCTCGGTCGCGCCCTTGATGTGATGCTCGATCGCGCCGAAGCCTCCCGCACCAGTTGGGAAGATAGTTATATTGCCGTGGAGCATATTCTGATCGGGTTTGCCGAAGATGCCCGCTTGGGGCGGCGTTTGTTCCGCAAATTCAACCTCGATCCCCAAGATATCGAAACCACGATTAAAGCCGTCCGGGGTAGCCAAAAAGTGACCGAACAAAACCCCGAAGAACAGTATGAGGCTCTGGCTAAATACAGCATTGACCTGACGGAGCGGGCGCGGGCGGGGAAACTTGACCCGGTGATTGGCCGGGATGAGGAGATCCGCAATGTGATTCAGGTGTTGTCGCGGCGATCGAAGAATAATCCGGTGTTGATTGGGGAGCCAGGGGTGGGGAAAACGGCGATCGCCGAAGGTCTGGCCCAACGCATCGTGAACGGCGATGTTCCCGAATCCCTCAAAAATCGTCAATTGGTATCCCTGGATATGGGCAGCCTCATCGCCGGGGCCAAATATCGGGGGGAATTTGAAAACCGCCTCCGCTCGGTGTTGCATGAAGTCACCCATTCCGATGGGGGGGCGATTTTGTTTATTGATGAACTGCATACCGTGGTGGGGGCGGGCGATCGCGCCGGGGCCATGGATGCGGGGAACCTGTTAAAACCAATGTTGGCACGGGGGGAACTGCGTTGCATCGGAGCCACCACCCTCGATGAGTATCGCAACCATATCGAAAAAGACCCCGCCCTCGAACGTCGCTTTCAACAGGTTTATGTCCGCCAGCCCAGCGTTGAGGATACGATCTCGATCCTGCGGGGGTTGAAGGAACGCTACGAAGTCCACCACGGCGTAAAAATTATCGATTCCGCCCTCGTCGCTGCCGCCACCCTTTCCCATCGTTATATTAGCGATCGCTTCCTACCCGACAAGGCGATCGACCTCGTAGACGAAGCCGCCGCCCGGTTAAAAATGGAAATCACCTCCAAACCCATGGAGTTGGAAAGCTTGGATCGGCGGATCATGCAATTGCAGATGGAAAAACTTTCCCTCGAAGGCGATCCCACCTCCAAAGACCGCCAAGGCCGCATCAATCAAGAAATTACCGATCTCACCACGAAGCAAACCGGCCTCTCCCAACAGTGGGAATCCGAAAAGCAAATGCTCGAAGAGATCAACATCCTCAAGGAAAAAGAGGATAAGTTACGTCTGCAAGTGGAGCGGGCGCTGCGGGACTATGATCAAAACCGCGCCTATCAACTCAAATTTGAGCGGGAACAACTCCAACAGGAACGGGAAGCCCAAGAAGCCCAATTCCTCGAACGCCAAAACCAAGGCAGCGCCCTCCTGCGGGAACAAGTCACCGAAGCCGATATTGCCGATGTGGTGGCCCGCTGGACGGGCATCCCCGTTACTCGGTTGATGGAGTCGGAAAAGCAAAAATTGTTGCAATTGGAAGGGCAACTCCACGAGCGGGTAGTGGGTCAGGATGAAGCCGTGGCCGCTGTTGCTGCGGCCATTCGTCGCGCCCGCGCTGGCATGAAAGACCTCAATCGCCCCATTGGTTCGTTCCTGTTCATGGGGCCGACCGGCGTAGGTAAAACGGAATTAGCCCGCGCCTTGGCGGAACTGCTCTTTGACAGTGAAGAGGCGATGGTGCGCCTCGATATGTCGGAATATATGGAGAAGCACACCGTTTCGCGCCTCGTGGGTGCGCCTCCTGGCTATGTGGGCTATGAAGAAGGGGGCCAACTCACCGAAGCGGTGCGCCGTCGCCCTTATTCTGTTGTCCTCCTCGATGAGGTGGAAAAGGCCCATCGGGATGTGTTTAATATCCTGCTGCAAATCCTCGATGATGGGCGGGTCACGGATTCCCAGGGGCGGCTTGTGGATTTTCGCAATACGATTATTGTGATGACGAGTAACATCGGCAGCGATGTGATCCTCAATTCGGTGGCACTGGGGGAAAATCCCGCCAAACCCGTCAAGCAGGAACTCGATCGCAAGCTCCGCCAACGCATTGGCCAACTCTTAGAAGCTCAACACCAAAGCCTTTTACAAGTGGGAACCCAAGTGAGTGAACCCACCACCCCCCAAGAGGTGGAGGCGTTGATTCAGGAAATTTTGGGGGCGATCGTCCCTCAGGATGATTCCCCCGTTCCCTTGGTTACGGGGGGGAGTAAAACCATGGATGAAATCCTGCGGGGTTATTTCCGGCCGGAGTTTCTCAACCGCATTGATGAGCGGATTGTGTTTAAACCCCTGTTGCGGGAACAGTTGCGGGCGATCGTCTTGATTCAGTTGCAACGCATCCATAAGCTCCTAGCGGAGCAAGAAATCACGCTGATTCTCACGGAAGCAGCCCAAAATCATCTGGTGGAAGCCGGTTATGATCCCGTCTATGGAGCGCGGCCCCTGAAGCGAGCGATTCAGCGGGAATTAGAAAACCCGATGGCGACGAAGATCCTGGAAAATGCCTTTGGGGAAGGGGATACGGTGCGGGTGGACTGTGTGGAGCAGGGGTTAATTTTCACGAAACAGTCCCCACGGCAAGAACCGGCCGCGAACCTGGAACCGGCGGAGGCGATCGAGGCAACCCCCCTGGAGCCATCCCCAGACCCCGCCCCCACCCTTCCCCCTGCGGAGGAGGAGGTAAAGGTGGTAGAGGCGGAAATTGTCCGCGATGATGACAGCGTTTTGTTCTAAGCAACCTGATCATTGCGAGGGAGGGCCGCCCCATGGTTAGCCCTTCAGTTTTTGAAGTGGGTTAACACTCCATAGATGCCCCAGATCGCCATTGCTCTTAGGTAGTGGCAAGCGCGGAATGTGCGTACTGCGGTAATTGCCTCCGGTGTGCGGAACTGGAGGCCGCCTTCATAGATTTGCCGCACCACGGTTTCTGCCATCGTTAACCCTTCTTCGCGCATCCCCATCAAAATCAGATAGGCCGCTAACCCGAAATTAATCCCTGTCCACACCTCTAGGGGATGGGTGGCATCGGGATTTTCCGGGCTGCCATCGATGAGCATTCCATTGGCCGCGCCGAACTGCCCCTCGGAAAATCGTAGGAAACAGGCCTCATAAACTGTCCGTAATGCTGACTCTGCATAGGGCCGCTCCACCACATCCGGCAGACCCAATAATTGGGCATAAAACTGACCACACAACTGATCCGCCATTACCACTTCTGAGCCGCTCTCGCTATCCAAACGGTAAAACTGCCCATTCCAGAGCTTGGCTTGATACACCGGCCGAGCTTGACGGAGCCATTCCCGGTATTGCTCCAGGTGGCGGGTGATGCATTGGGGATAGTCTGGGGGTTGGAGGAGGGGATTGTAAGGGGGATTGTCGAGGAGGATCACGCCAATGGCGATCGCCCCCTCCAGGGCCGCAATCCACAACGCCCCACAATAGGCACTCACCCCCCGCAACTGCCAATCATCAAAGGTCTGATCCGGTGCGCCGGAATTTTCCGGGATGCCGTCGCCATCGAGGTCAAAGCTCTTGAGATAATCCAGAGCCACGGGAATCGCCCCCCAACATTCCCAGAGGAATTCCACATCGTTGGCCCCGGTGAGTAGATAGTTGCGATAGACCTGAAGGACAAAATCTGAGGGTAGATCTTTCCACTGGTTGCAATCTTGATAACTGGTGTAATTGCTCTTTTCCCAAGGGTGTTCATTGGGAGCGCCGAGATCGTGGGGGGTGGCTCCGGCAATTTTGCGGACGGCGGGGGCTTGGTTGTAGCCGATGATCCGGGGGGTATCATCGGCGGTGGGGATGGCCCGGGCAAAGGCTTCTAACACTGCCTTATCCAACCGGGGAAACAGCATCATTGTCCCAAAAGAACCATAGAGCCGCACATCGAGGCTTTCATACCAGCGATAATCCACACATTCCCAGATCGCAAACTGGCCGATGGGGTCGGTTTCCGTCCCGGCTGTCCACAGTGTTCCCCCATCGGTGAGCAGATAAAGCTCATTAAAG